>NZ_CP022347.1:1390906-1738633 GCF_002238335.1 Campylobacter avium LMG 24591 | reverse complement strand
TAAAAACCTTATGTCTTTGAAATTTCTGAAACTATAATTTTACTTAGATTTCATAAAAAATCAGTAAAATCATCTAAAATTTTTTCATTTTAAAGGTTGTATTTTGAGAATTTTAGGAATAGACCCGGGTTCTAGATTTTGCGGTTACTGCGTTTTAGAAAGCAAAAATTACAAATACAGTCTAATCGAAGCAGGACTTATAAAGATAAAGCCAAGCACCTTGCAGTACCAAATCACAGAGCTTTGCGAGGGTCTTGATTTGATTTTTAAAACTCATAGTTTTGATGAGGTAGCCATTGAGGATATATTTTTTGCTTATAATCCAAAAACAGTTCTTAAACTAGCGCAGTTTCGCGGTGCCTTAGCACTTAAAATTCTACAAATTCACGGCGAATTTAGCGAATATACCCCGCTTCAAATCAAAAAAACAGTAACAGGCAAAGCAAAGGCTAGTAAAGAACAAGTCGCCTTTATGGTTAAAAAACTCTTGGGTATAAATAAAGAAATAAAACCCCTTGACATAAGCGATGCCATAGCTGTTGCTTTAACGCACGCTGCTAACATGAGATTTAAGGTTTTAGAAAGAAAATAAATGCAAATTTTATCTTTTTTTTACGAAAATCCTTTGGAATTTAAAAGCATATATGAAAGAAAATTAAGACTAGGTTCTAAGCACACCATAATCAAGGGTGCCAGGTATAGCGGAAAAAGAAATTTGATACTTTTTTATCTAAAAAATTTCGAAAATAAGGATTTTTTGTTTTTGGATTTTAAGGATTTAAGATTTGATGAAAAATCTTTGCAAAATTTGGAATTTTTTTTGCAAGATAAGGAGATAAAAATTTTAATTTTTTACGGAGTGGATGAAAAATTTTGCTTTGATTTTTCCAAATTTTTACAAGAATATCAAATCATCATAAGCACAGATTATTCTAGCTTAGCCTTTGATGGCTTTGAGGAATTGGAGCTTGATTTTTTGGATTTTGAGGAATTTTTAGCATTAAATAAAAAGGCCTTGCAAGTTGGCTCTTTTTTGCAAATTGGCAGGTGCTTAAAATCGCAAGATTACACTTGGTTAAATGATTATTTAAACTCTTTTTTTTCAAAATTAGAGCTTGAAATTTTAAAATTTATAGCCTTTAATTTAAGTCTTGAATTTAGCATAAATGAGCTTTATAAAGTCCTTAAAAATAAGATTAAAATTTCAAAAGATAAGCTTTATGAAACTGTTTATGAGCTTGAAAAAAGATACATAATTTCTTTTGTAAAACATAAAGATAAATCTTTAAAAAGGGTTTATTTTAGGGATTTTGCTTTAAGAAATGCGCTTTGTATTAAAAAAGATTTTAACAAACTTTTTGCAAATTTAGTTTTTTGCGAGTTGCTCAAGCTTAAAAAAGAGCTAAGTTATGATAAAAATTTTGATTTTATTTTAAAAGATGAGAAAATAGCCTTTGTAGCTTCATTGCCATTGCTTGATGTGGATTTGCTTATTTTAAGGGCTAAAAAGCTCATCTCAAAAGCTTTAGAGGCTAATATTTTTCACATAGTTTTCATAAGTTTATCAAATGAAAAGAGCTTTTATGAAAGCGGAGTAAAGGTAGAAATTCTGCCCTTTGAAAACTGGGCTTTGAGTTTGTGAAGCCATTAAATTCATATTTTCATCAAATTTAAAATTTTAACTTTTGTTGAATTTATAAATGCAGCAAGCCAAGCAAAGCAAGGCTTACTACTAAAATTAAGTGTTTATCTTAACTGCAGTTTCCATTCTTTATCTTTAAGCACAAAAGGGAAGTTGTCACTGCTATTTGAATCATCATTGTACACATTTAAAATTCTTACCACTTTTCTATCAGTGCCGTTTTCTTTTACCTCAACAATCTTACTTTCCTTTAGTCCGCCTCTTTTTTCTATCTTTGCTCCTTCTTTGGCTACGGCTTGTTTTAACTTGCCACTTATTATTTCTTGAACACCTTCTTTTTCAGGCAAATCTAGATATTTTATTATCTTAGAAACATCACCGCTACAGTGTGAATATAATCTTTTTCATTTTTTTTCTTTTTTAAAAATTTATACTTTTATCAGCTTGCCTTATTTATGTGTTCTAACTTTATCCAAGCTAAAAATTCACATATCAAAGCTATAAACAAAGGCACAAAGGCAAGAAAGCCTACAAATGGTATCATTTCGCAAACTATGCCTATTAAAAGCAATACAAAGGATACGAAAAATAATCCCACATCGCTTAAATTTGATAATTCCTTATAAAGCATGAAGCCGTAGATTAATGACAAGATAAGCAGGATATAAGCAATTATGACTAAAACAATTCCAAAGCCCGAGAACGCAAGACTTGTCTTGTAGGACAAAATAAGAGAACCAAGCAGTAAAGAAATGACAAAAATGATGAATTTTTTTACTATCGTTTCAGAGCCTGAAAGTTCAGCAAAGCCTTTTACTGCTAAAAACAAGAAAATAAAGGCCACTATCTTGATTACAAACTCAAAAAGTCCCCCTAAAACAGGTATAAAATCAGCAAAATAAGCCAACACCGCAAGCACCATATAAATGATACCTTTTTTTCTAATCGATGAAACTCTTTCATCTCTTGCATAAGTAGACATTAAAGCTCCTTAAATGAATTTCGCCGATTTTAACAAAAAAAAAAAAACGAATTATTGCTGAAATTATTTTTTATATATGTATCTTAAATTCAGCCATGCCAAAAGCCCCAAAATAGAGCCTATTATATATAAAACATAAGATAAGACATAAGAAAGGTTGAAAAATTCAAGCACAGCAGCTAAAAATACAAAGGCAAAAGCATAGACAAACAAAGCCACATCGCTTGACATGGCCAAAGCCTTGAAAACATTAAAGGAAAATAACAGGTAAGAACTATATAAAAGATATGAAAAATAAAGCACAAGCACATCCATATCATCTTTGAAAAAGCTTATAAGCGTATATGCTAGATATGAAAAAACAAAGATGAAAAAATCTCTTTGAATTTTGCTTGAATTTGAAAGTTCTGCCACGGTTTTAAGTGCTAAAAACAAAAATAAAAAAGAAAAAATTTTAAGCACAAAACCCACATAAGGTATAAAGGCAAAAAGGCAGGATAAAATATAAATTGTGGCGTAGATAAGTCCGTCTTTTTTAGCGAATTTCACCTGCTCTTTTATAAAGCCAAACAAGCCTTTCCTTTTTTACTAAATTTAAAAGGCCTGATTTTACAAAAAAAAAAAAAACAAATTCTTAAATTTATTTTAAGAATTTCTTAATTAATTTAGTTAATCAAGGGCGTTTAGCTCATTTTTTTCTATAACAGTTGTTAAAATTTTCACATATTTTTCACGAATTTCTGAGTAATTTACAAGGGTTTTCACAGCTTCTAAGCCGCTTAATTTTTCATTTTTTTGCATAAATTTTGCTCTTAATTCTCTAAATTCCTCATAAGCGTGGTTTCTGTTTAAATTTAAAAGATAAGAATCAACGCTTTCTTGCAAGCTATCAAAAATCCTTATCTTATGCGTCTTGCCCTTTGCCCTTTTTTTTGGGATTATGCCCTTTTCTCCCCAGGTCCATTCGCCAAAAAGATTGTTAGCCTCCTTTGTAAAACGGCTTGTTCCTGTGGCACTTTCTACCATAGCCTGTGCTATGCCCATAGACTTTGGCACAGTTGAAATTCTCTTTTTATACTCTTTATAGTCAAATAAATTTTTAACTCTATATTTTTCTTTTAGCTCTATGAGTTTGTTAAGCTCATCTTTTTTAAGTTCTCTAAAGCCTGTTTTGGCATTTTTTTCAAAAAAACTATCCACAAAGTCTCTTTCAGCCTTGATTTTTTCAAAGGACTTATCTAAAAGCTCATTTATGGTTTTTATGAAAATTTTTCTTTTTTCCTCTATACTTGCCTTGTAAAAATTCTCATCAAAGCCCCCATTTATAGCAAAGGCAAAAAGTGGCGTAAAGCTAAGCAAGATTATAATTTGCTTCAAAGCAGTATCTAACCCTTCCTTTAAAATATATATCATCATTTTCAAGCCTTAAAAACAGCTCCTCCTTGCTTTTTGGCAGTATTTTTACGCTTTTATCAACAAGCTTATTAAGATAGGCTAGGTAAAAACAAGCCGTCATTCCGGTCCCACAAGCTAGGGTTTCATTTTCTACCCCTCTTTCAAAGGTCCTTACAGCCATATTTTCTTTATCAAGCACCTTAGCAAAATTTACATTTGCATTAAATTTATCTCTAGCTTTTTTGCAAAGCTCTATATCAAAGCTTTGCAAATCCTCGCAAAAATGCACCAAATGAGGCACTCCCGTATCAACACCTTGCCAAGTTTTATCCTCAAAGCTAAATTTAGACCTTATATCCTTAGCCTTGCTAAGTAAAATTTCAACCTCATCATCAAAAATACTTGCTTTTATCTCGCCTGCTCCGCTTAAAAAGCTTAAATTTTTATTTTTACCTAGCCTTTGCACAGCAAATAAAGCCGCCGCTCTTGCGCCGTTTCCACACATAGAAGCCTTTGAGCCATCGCAGTTGTAAAAATCCCACTCAAAATCATAGTCCTTAGAGGGCAAAAGCACTATCATACCATCAGCACCCACACCGCTGTATCTGTTACAAAGCTCTTTTGCTAAGTTGCTTCTATCTTTTTTTTCATCTGTGCTAAATATCACAAAATCATTGCCCGAGGCGCAGTATTTATAAAGCCTCATTTTCTAAGTCCTTAAAAAAGTTTTCGCAATTTTTCTTAAAATTTTCAAAATCGCTTAAATTTTCTATCACAATATCGGCCATTTTTTTCTTTTCCTCTATGTCCATTTGTAAAGAAAGCCTATTTAAAGCCTCTTTTTCGTCTATGTTTTCTCTTTTCATTAGCCTTTTTATGATTTCTTGTTTTTTTGAGTATATGAGTATAGCTTTTCCTAAATTTTCGTAGTTTTTGCTTTCAAAAAAAAGCGGTATTTCTATGAAAACTGTGTCTTTATTTGCCCTTATAAAGGCTAAAATTTCAGCCTTTATCCTTGGGTGTAAAAAAGCTTCTAGCTTTTTAAGCTCCTTTTTGTCCTTAAAAACCAGCCTTCCTAAGACTTTCCTGTCTATTTTTTCATCTTTTATAAGCTCGTTTTTGCTTATCTTGTCCTTAAAAAGCTCATAAATTTCAGCTCTTTTTTCATTTAAGATACGATGCGCTATCTCATCAGCACTGCAAATTTCATAGCCTTTTTCCTTAGCTATTTGCATAAAAGAGGACTTGCCACAGGCTATGGAGGCGGTTACGAAAAATACTTTTTTCATTTACTAAGCTTTAAAATTCTTTTTGTTAGAATAGCATTTTTGTTTTAAGGAAAGTTAAATGATAAGCTATGAAGACGCTGGAGTTAGTATAGATAAGGGAAATTCCTTTGTAGAAAGTATAAAGCCTCTTGTAAAAGATACCTTTGATAAAAATGTTTTAGGTGGCATAGGCTCATTTTCTGGTGCTTATGCTCTGCCAAGCGGATATAAAAATCCTGTGCTTTTAGCCGCAACTGATGGGGTTGGCACAAAGTTAAAACTAGCCATAGATAGCAAGAGATATTCTAGCATAGGGCAGGATTTAGTCGCTATGTGCGTGAATGATCTTTTGTGTAATTTTGCAAAGCCTATGTTTTTTCTTGATTATTACGCAAGTGCAAAGCTTGAGCTTGAGGCTGCTAAGGAAGTCATTGCTGGTATAGCAAGAGCTTGTAAATTAGCAGAATGCTCCTTAATAGGAGGCGAAACTGCTGAAATGCCCGGACTTTACAAGGAGGGCGATTTTGATCTAGCCGGTTTTGCTGTGGGTATGGCTGAGGCTGAGGAGATAGATAGAAGAGCCTTTGTAAA
The DNA here is from genome assembly GCF_002238335.1 of Campylobacter avium LMG 24591. Lineage (NCBI taxonomy): Bacteria > Pseudomonadati > Campylobacterota > Epsilonproteobacteria > Campylobacterales > Campylobacteraceae > Campylobacter > Campylobacter avium. Next base: position 1,732,755 of record NZ_CP022347.1, on the reverse strand, counting down.
AAATGGAGACCTGCTTTTGGCCTTGCCTAGTTCCGGGCTTCACTCAAATGGTTATTCTTTAGCTAGAAAGGTGCTTTTTGAGGAGCTTAAACTAAGTTTTGATGATAAGATAGAAGGTAAGAGCTTAATAGACATCTTACTTGAGCCAACTAGAATTTATGTAAAAGACTTTGTAAAGCTAAAGCCCTTTATAAATGCCTTAGCACACATAACAGGGGGTGGGCTTTTGGAGAATTTGCCTAGAATTTTTCCAAGAGGCATAGGAGCTGTGATAAGAAAACATCACTTAAAAACACAAGAAATTTTTTATACCATAGGGCAAATGGTGGATGAAAATGAGATGTATAGAAGCTTTAATATGGGCGTTGGAATGGTTTTAGTAGTAAGCTCTGCAAATGTTTCAAAGGTGCTTGAAAACTCAGACGCCTTTATAATCGGCGAAGTCGTTTTAAACGAGGGAGTTATCTTAGAATAAACTGAAGCGATTACGCTTTTTAAATTTTTAGCTATAAAGTTTTTTTCTTTTTTTACGATGTAGTTTTAAATCTTTTCAAAATATTGCTAAAGGTCTAGCCTTTTTGGCTGGATCCCTTTTTTACTCTCATTAAATTTAGAATTTTTATTTTTTAAACCGTGCGGGCAATGCGAAATTTAAAGGCAGATGTAAAGAAAGTTCGCGCAATTTTTAAAAAATTTCTTAGCCTAGTTTTAAAGCTGGGCTTGTAAAAAAGATAAAAGAGGTTTTTTATGAGAGAAAGTTAGCTTAAAAGCTCTAGCCATTCTTTGATGATTTTTTCCTTAGAAAATTCTTTTGCTTTTTGCTTGGCATTTTTAGCAAAGTTAGCCCTCAAGTTCTCATCTTTCATTAAATAAGAAAGCTTTTTAGCATAAGCTTTTAAGTTCTTATCCTCTATCAAAAAGCCTGTTTTATCATCATCTATTATATCGCTTGGTCCGGCATTTACATCAAATGCTATGCAAGGTAAAGCGTAGGACGAGGCTTCAGCTAAAACCATACCAAAGCCCTCAAAATAGCTAGTCATAACGTATATACTGGCGTTTAGATACTCATTTTCTATATTTTTTGTAAAATCCTTTATCTCAATATTTTGACAAAGCCCTAGCTCCTTAACTCTAGCCTTTAAGCTTTCTTTTAAGATACCATCTCCTACTATGCAAAGCTTCCACTTCCTTAAATTTTCATCAGCTAAGACAAGCTTAAAAAGTTCAAGCAGTCTAAAAAAGCCCTTTTGATCGCCCCTATCCATACGCCCTATGCTTAGAATTTTTTTTTGCTTTAAATTTGCATTTTGCTCTGGGATTTGACTTAAGAAATTTGGGATTATCCTTATATCTTTATGATAGCTTTGCCAAGTGCTTAGCTCTTTTTTGCTTAGTATGACAAGGGTATCAAGTTTAGCAAAAATTTTCTTTTTTCTTTTTGGAGCTTGTAAATGCCATAGTCTAATATATCTTGTGTGCTTATTTTTAAAAAAGGGCACAAAAAAGCCGTCATTTGCTAGGATAAAATCAAAGTTTTGCCTCCTTATGAAAAAGCAAATTTTAAGACTTAAAATATATCTGTAAATGCTTTTCATAAAAAATTTATAAAGAAAATTTCTTGACTTAAGTTTTGAAATGTAATGAGTTTTGATATTTTCATTTAAGTTAAAATGAGGCTTTTCATTTTCTTTAAAAAAACTTACAAACTCAAGGTCGTAGTATTTGCAAAGCTCATTAGCTAAATTTACGCCAACTCTTTCGCCTCCTCCATTGCTACTTATATCCTTAGCTAGTATGAGAAGCTTTTTCATCTTTGTTTAGCTCGTAAAGTTTTATGTATCTTAAAAAAGCACCCTGTGCATTCATCAAGGATATTACAAGTCCCTTGTAGCCATAAAATATGCCTTTTCTAAAGAAATAATCCTTAAAAAAAGTAAAGAAAAATCTAAAAATCGCCCCGCTTATAGAGGCTTTTTTGCCCTTTTTAAATTTTTCTTTCGCAGAATGAGAGGTATATAAATTCATCTTTTTAACTATATCTTCTATGGATGAGCAAGCATAATGCCTTATACCAAAATCAAGCCTTTTAATCTTTGCATCTTTTGGTACAATCACGCTTTCATGCACTATATTTTCATTAAATTTAGTATAGTTTTTGTTAAATACTCTTATCACATAATCAGGATACCAGCCACTTGCTTTTATCCACTCGTTTTTGTAAAGATTTTTGCGAGGCAGAGCTAAGATGATGTCCTTACTTGGAGGGCTTTTAAAAAAGTCTTTTAAAAAGTCTAAGCACTCTTTTTCTAAGACCTCATCGCTATCTATGCTAAAAATCCATTCATTTGTAGCATAACTTAGGGCTAAATTTTTTAAAGCACCAAAGCCTATGAATTCGCTTTGATATATTTTTAGATTTTTATAGCTTTCATTAAATTCCTTAGCGATTTTTAAGGTATCATCGCTACTTTCATTATCAAGCAAGATGATTTCGTCAAAATCTTGCAAATTTTCTAGGCATTCTTTTATGTGCTTTTGTGCATTTTTTACTAAAATACACGCACTTAAAGGAAGTTTGTTATTTTTCATCTTTTATCCTAAGATAGATTTTTAATTATCTCATCTCCCATCTGTGAGCAAGTTAGCAAGGTGCAGTCTTTACTCATAATATCAGCCGTTCTAAAGCCTTGCTTTAATGTCTCTTGCACGGCATCTTCTATAGCCTTTGCCTCTTTTTCAAGCTTAAAGGAAAGTTTTAACATCATAGCCACGCTTAGTATGGTAGCTATGGGATTTGCTTTATTTTGCCCTGCTATGTCTGGAGCTGAGCCGTGAATTGGCTCATAAAGTCCTTTTGAGCTTTCGTTTATAGAGGCTGAGGGTATAAGTCCTATGCTACCTGTTATCACGCTTGCTTCATCGCTTAAAATGTCTCCAAACATATTTTCAGTCAAAAGCACATCAAAATGTGAAGGCCTAGCACAAAGCTGCATAGCTGCATTATCCACATACATATGCTCTAGCTCTACATCAGGGTATTTTTTTGCCATCTCATCAAGTACTTTTCTCCACAAGCGGCTAGTATCAAGTACATTTGCCTTATCCACAGAGCAAAGCCTCTTTTTTCTTGTTCTTGCTATCTCAAAGCCAAGTTTTGCTATACGTTCTATCTCACTTTGCTTATAGCTCATATCATCACTTGCCACAAGCTCATTATCTATACTTTGGGTTTTATGCTCTCCAAAATAAACCCCACCCGTTAGCTCTCTAAGTATAAGCAAATCAATGCCCTTTTCTAAAATTTCAGGCTTTAAGGGAGAGGCTTCCTTTAGTATATCAAACAAAAAGGCAGGGCGTATGTTTGCAAAAAGATTTAGCTCTTTTCTTAGCTTAAGTATGGCTTGCTCGGGTCTGTTTGTGCTTTTTTCCTTATCCCACTTAGGACCTCCAACAGCACCTAAAAGCACGGCATCGCTATCTTTACAAGTTTTTAAGCTCTCATCTGGCAAGCAAAGTCCTGTTTTATCGATAGCACAGCCTCCGGCTAAAACTTCGCTAAAGCTAAAATCGTGCTTATAAAGCTTAGCTAAGGCTTTTAAGATTTTTAAAGCCTCTTCTACTATCTCTGTGCCTATGCCGTCTCCTCTTACTACGGCTATGTTTTTTTTCACTCTTTATCCTTTTTTTTAGCTATGTATTCTACATAGCCGTTAGAGTTAATTATCTCTTGGATAAAGGCTGGAAAAGGATTTGTTTTATAGCTTTTGTTCTTGCTTAAATTTGTGATAGTTCCACTTTTAAAGTCTATTTCTAGTTCATCTCCTGCTTCTATTTCCTCAGCAATGCTTTCTGATTCTATGATAGCAAGTCCTATATTTATAGCGTTTCTATAAAAAATTCTAGCAAAGCTCTTAGCTATTATGCAAGAAATTCCACTTTCTTTTATGGATATGGGAGCGTGTTCCCTGCTTGAACCGCAACCAAAATTATACCCAGCTACCATTATATCGCCCGGCTTTACCTTTTTAACAAAGTCCTTGTCTATATCTTCCATGCAGTGAGAGGCTAGTTCTTTATTATCACTTGTGTTTAGGTATCTTGCCGGAATTATCACATCTGTGTCGACATTGTCTTTATATTTATGCACAAAACCTTTTGCTTTCATCATCTCTCCTTACATTACTTCATCTGGTGAGCTTAATCTACCTGTTATGGCACTAGCAGCGGCAACTTCAGGAGAGGCTAGGTAAACCTCGCTTGTTACATGTCCCATTCTACCTACGAAATTTCTATTTGTGGTGGATACGCATTTTTCATTTGCGGCTAAGATACCCATATGTCCGCCAAGACAAGGTCCACAAGTTGGGGTTGACACAACCGCACCAGCCTCTATAAAGGTTTTTAAATAACCTTGCTTAATGCACTCTAAGTAAATGTTTTGCGTGGCTGGTATGATGATACATCTTGTATTCTTAGCTATCTTTTTATCCTTTAAAATTTCATAGGCTGCTTTCATATCGCTTAATCTTCCGTTAGTGCAAGAGCCTATTACGATTTGGTCTATTTTTATATCTCCCCAATCCTTTTTGGTTCTGGCATTTTCAGGCAAGTGAGGAAAGGCCACGGTGTGTTCTATCTCATCTAAATTTATATCAAAAACCCTTTCATACTGCGCATCCTCATCAGCCTTATAAATTCTAAATTCCTTTGAGGTCCTACCCTTTGCATACTCTATAGTTACATCATCTACTTCAAAAATTCCATTCTTAGCACCTGCTTCTATAGCCATATTTGCTATGCAAAGCCTATCATCTATAGTAAGATTTTTAAGCCCTGTGCCGCTAAATTCCATACTTTTATATCTAGCTCCATCAACGCCGATAAGCCCTATGATATGAAGTATCACATCTTTGCCGCTTACATTTTTTCTAAGTTTGCCTGTGATGTTAAATTTAAGAGCCGGTGGGACCTTAAACCAAGCCTCGCCTGTTGCCATAGCCATACCCATATCAGTAGAGCCAACCCCTGTTGAAAAAGCTCCTAAGGCACCGTAAGTGCAGGTGTGAGAATCAGCTCCTATGACCAAATCTCCTATGGTAACTATGCCTTGCTCTGGTAAAAGGGCGTGTTCAACTCCCATATTTCCTACATCATAATAATGCTTTATATCAAAGTCATTTGCAAAACAACGACACTGTTGCGACTGCGTGGCTGCTTTTATGTCCTTATTTGGAGCAAAATGATCCATTACCAAAGAAATTTTATCCTTATCAAAAACCTGTGTAAATTTAGCCTTTTTAAAAGCATTTATGGCAACGGGCGTGGTTATGTCATTACCCAAAACCATATCAAGCTTTGCCATTATAAGATCTCCAACCTTTACTTCCTTAAGACCCGCGCGGTCTGCTAAAATTTTCTGCGACATTGTCATTGACATCTTTTATCCTTTCTTTTTTATTATTCTATTTATAGCACTTGTTAAACCCTTTATGGAAGCGGTGATGATGTCCTCATCTATGCCAACTCCAAAGAGTTTTTTTCCCTCACAATCTACATAAACATAAGATATGGCTTGAGACTTTGAGCCCTCTTTTAAGGAATGCTCACTATAATCTAAAATTTCAAAATTTATATCCAAAGCCTTTCTTAAAGCATTTGCAACGCTATCAAGACGCCCATTTCCCTTAGCACTTAAGCTTTGCTCCTTTGAATTTAGTTTAAACTTTAGCTCAACTTGCATAGCATCTTTTTTGCTAAAGCTATAGTCTATGATTTCAAGAGGGCTTTTTAAATTTACAAAGTCTTTTTCAAAAATTTCACAAATTTCATCAGGGCTTAACTCCTTTTGAGCCTTGTCTGAAATGTCTTTTATATGATATGAAAATTCCTCTTTTAAGATAGATGGCAAGTCAGCTTTATAATGCTCTTTTAGTATGTAAGAAATTCCTCCCTTGCCACTTTGTGAATTTATCCTTATAACATCGCTTTCATAAACCCTGCCAACATCCTTTGGATCTATTGGTAAATAAGGCACAGACCAAGTTGAAAGTGAATTTTGCTGATGATATGCCATACCCTTAGCAATGGCGTCTTGATGAGAGCCTGAAAAGGCTGCAAAGACTAGCTTACCTGAATAAGGCTGTCTTTCATAAACACTCATTTTACTCACTCTTTCATACAAGTTTGCTATGCTTGGTATATCGCTAAAATCAAGCTTTGAATCAACTCCGTGAGTGTGTAAATTTAAGGCTAGGGTTATTATATCTACATTGCCTGTTCTTTCGCCATTGCCAAATAAGGTCCCCTCAACCCTATCAGCTCCGGCTAAAAGGGCAAGTTCAGCAGCAGCTACGGCACAGCCTCTGTCGTTGTGAGGGTGCAAGGAGATTAAAACACTATCTCTTTTGTTTAAATTATGAGACATAAACTCAACCTGAGAGGCATAAATATGTGGCAAACTCATCTCAACCGTGGCCGGTAAGTTTATAATCATCTTTTTTTCTTTGCTTGGGGCTAAAATTTCAATGACCTCGTTACAAACTTCTAAGGCATAGTCTATCTCGGTGCCTGTAAAGCTTTCTGGAGAATACTCAAAATAAAAATTTCCCTTTGTTTGAGAGGCTAAATCCCTTACGCATAAGGCTCCATCTGTGGCGATTTTCTTAACCTCGTCCTTGCTTTTTTTAAAAACCTGCTGTCTTTGTGCAAAAGAGGTGGAATTATAAAAATGCACTATGGCATTTTTGCAACCTTCTAGGCTCTCAAAGGTTCTTTTTATGATATGCTCTCTGGCTTGGGTTAAAACCTGTATGCTGACATCATCGGGAATTATTTTTTCTTCTATCAGTCTTCTTACAAAGTCAAATTCGGTTTGCGAGGCTGCTGGAAAACCTACTTCTATTTGCTTAAAACCTATCTTTACAAGTAGCTTAAAAAAGTCTAGTTTTTCCTCTAAATTCATAGGTGTGATTAGGGCTTGGTTGCCATCTCTTAAATCAACGCTACACCAAAGAGGAGCCTTGTCGATAAATTCCTTTTTACTCCACTGTAAACTCTCTTTAGGAGGCATATAATAGCCTCTTTGATATTTTTTGTAATTCATCGTAAAGCCTTTATTTTTATAAATTTTATCATTTTTATAGCTTAAAGCTATTTTAAGAGTGAGGAATTTATGAAAATTCCTCTAAAATTTGAGTATTAAGCGAAGTTTTTCAGCAGCAGTTTTTGTGTGTCCATTATGCCTATTTTAGAATCTAATACCTTTTTAGCTATGCTGTGAGCCTCATCTATGGAGTGCATTTTGCAAGTGCCACATTGATACTCGTTTGCCTCTGGGATTTCTTTTGAATTTAAGACATCTTGCATACTTTTTTCCCAAGCTATCCTTACATCCTCATCACTAGGCTTTCCAATCAAACTCATATAAAAGCCTGTCCTACAACCCATAGGCGATATGTCTATGATTTCAACATCGTTGCTGTTTAAATGATCTCTCATAAAGCCTGCAAACAAGTGCTCTAGAGTGTGAATTCCTTTTTCTGATAAAATGTCTTTATTTGGCACACAAAAGCGAAGGTCATACACAGATATAGTGTCTCCCTTAGGCGTTTGCATAGTTTTTGCTAGACGTACAGCAGGTGCTGGCATAATTGTGTGATCAACTTTAAAGCTATCTAATAAAGGCATTTTTTCTCCTTTTCATAAAATCTAGGCTAGATTATATCAAAAAAATGGTAAAAGAGTAAGCAACTAAAATGTTTACCAGCATTCCTAGTAACAAAAGCGGCATACTTCGTTTAACTATGCTTATAGGGCTTATTTTCGCATAGCCTGCTAGGATTAAAATTCCACCAGAAATTGGCGAAGCAGCACGCCCTAAACAAGAGGCTATCTCTATAGGTAAAACCAAAACCATAGGATGAATTCCAAGCTTTGTGGCTATATCAGGGGCTAGCTTACCAAAGGCGTTAAAAGCAGCTATGCCAGAGCCCATAATCACAGCGGCAAAATACACCAAAAAGCTCATAACGGTTATGCTTAAAATTATCGCTGAAGCTCCCATGTTGGACACAAAAGAGGCCAATATCCCTATGCCTCCAAGTGCTTTTATACCCTCGGCAAAAACTCCTGCTGCTACTATTATACACACAACTGTTACAAAAATATCGGCCATGGCCTTTAGTATAACCATCATGGCTTCGCCCAGCTTTTTAGCGTCTTTGTGCCTTATAAATTCTATCGCAAAGACTATGGCTATGCTTATGAAATTTGCGGTTATCACATCTAGCTTTACATTTAAAAAATAAGCAGAAAATAAAAAGACAATTGGAAACCAAGGCAAGAAAATGTAAAAAGTGGGGCAATTTGGGTCTTTGATTTCTGGAATTTCAACCTCTTCATTATTTATGCCCTTTATCTTGTCTCTTTTATCCATGTATGAATAATAAAACGGTATCGCCAAAGCTATAATCACTACATATGCAAGAACAGAGTAAAGTTGGTAGTTTAAAAATAAACCTATGACATTATCAGGCTCACCCACCATTTCAGCCATATTTATGGAATTTCCATCCTTTGGGCCATAATCAAGAGCTATCAAAGAAAGCACAGAAACAGCGGTTAAAGGGCGAATTCCAAGTGCGATTAAAACAGGATAGATACAGGCTAAAAGCAGTATTAAAAGCCCAGCATAAGATGAAATAACTATTTTCAAAGCCATTCCTACCACAAAGGTACCGCTTAGAACTAGGTATTTGTTTGAAATTTTGCCCAAAGGTTTGTTTGCTATGAAAGCTAGTTTAGCAGAGGCGTTTATATGCTTCATATAAGCAGCAAAGCCAGCCACTGACATAATGATAAGCCCAACTCCTGCTAAATTTTTCTTAAAAGTGTCTGTTATAAAGGCGAAGCTGTCTATGATATTTGTTAAAAAAGTTATGTCTTGTGCCTCTCTTTTGGTTGTTGGGATGTAGGTTCCATTAAGATAGAAGGCCGATATGAGGATGATTATGCCTGAAAAGAAAAATATGAAAATGGGATTATAATTTTTAAGAACGAAATACGCCACAACAACCACAAAGGCGACCGTCACAGACATTAAAACAAAATCCATATCGCCTCCTTTAGAACTTAATGCGTACCTATGAAATACTTTTCCACATCATCAAGTAATTTATCGCAGAATTTAGAATCAGTGTTTTTATCTACAAGCAAATTTATATGAGTTTTTGTGTCTCTAAAGCTACCAGCGGATTTTACATTATCCCTTTCTAGCTTTTGTCCCTCTTTAAAATATTTTATGTTTATGTTGAATTTCAAGGCTGCTGAAGCCTCGCCCAAATTTGTTTCCAATAAAACATTCATTCCTGAGGCTTTGGCTAGCGTAGTTTGTGTTTTTGAAATGATTTCTCTAAATCTTTGATAAAGTCTTATAAGATCTTTTATAAACTTATCATCAAAGCTTTGATAAGCTATTTTTAGTCTATTTTTTATATCCTCGGTGGTCCCTTTTTCGGCGGCGACAAAGATCATATAAAAGCCATTTTTAATTTCTACTTGTTGGCTTTTTACATCTCTTCCGCTTGACATTACTTTAACATAAATAGCGTTATCAAGGTAAATTCTATCTATCATAGGTCCGTAAATTTCGTATTCTTTTCGTCTTGTGATGACCTCTCTTGCGATAACATTTAATTTTACGGAAGCTTCATGAACTATGGGTTCCATTTCTTTTTTTATATCAAGTAGCTCTTTTAACATAAAATACCCCTAAAGATTGTGTATTAAGTCTAAATTCTAGCTAAAGATTTCTTACAATTGGCTTTTTACAAATCATTAATAAAATTTAGTTTCAATGATTTGAAATTTATTTTAAAGGATAAAACGATGAAAAAAATTATTTACGCATTAGTTTTTGCAACTAGCTTTGTTTTTGCCTCATGTCCTTACTGCTTAAAAGAACACAGTGCCATAGAGCACATGAATTTGCATTCTCATCATGCACATAAACACCACAAGCATCATGGAAAAGCGTCTAGACAGCCAACTAGCCAGCTTATACTTGATTTAATGCACGGTGCTATGATGAAGACAACTTTTGTTGAAAGCAAAGATGTTGAAAAGGATTTTTTGGCCAATATGATACCTCATCACCAAGGAGCTATTGATTCGTCAAAAGAGCTTTTAAAACATACTAAAAACGAGACTTTAAAACAGATAGCAAATAACATCATAAAAGCACAAGAAGCTGAGATAAAAGAATTTAGCGATATTTTAAACAAAAAAGATTATAAGCAAACAAAAATCAGCGACAAGGATTACGAAAAATTCGTAACAGATGAAAAGGCTATAATGCACAGGATGATGAGCAGTATGCACAGCGTAAAACCAAGCTCTGACATAGATAAAGACTTTTTAAAGGCTATGATAGAGCACCACCAAGGCGCAGTGGATGTATCTAAGCAAATTTTAGAATACAGCAAGGATGAGAAAGTAAGAGAAATAGCCTCAAGGATTATCAAAGATCAAGAAAAAGAAATCAAAGACTTTCAAGAACTTTTGCAAAAATAAGCTTTTTAGCTATAATACCCTCTAATTTTAAAGGAGGGTATTATGGGCAATCCTAGAGGGTTTTTAATTTATCCAAGAAAAGATTTAAAAAAGATTTCTGCAAAAGAAAGAATAAAAAACTACAAAGAATTTACAGTCCTTTTAGACAAAAAGGAACAAGAGCTTCAAGGTGGACGTTGCATGGACTGCGGCGTAGCTTTTTGCCACACAGGTTTAAAAAGTGATGGCAAGGAGATAGGCTGTCCATTAAATAACTTAATACCTGAATTTAACAACTCGCTTTATGAAGGACTTTGGGAAGAAGCTTATAAAAGACTTGATATAACAAATCCTTTTCCTGAATTCACGGGCAGAGTTTGTCCTGCACCGTGTGAGGATTCTTGTGTCTGTGCCATAAATACGGATAGCGTTAGCATTAAAAGCAATGAATTAGCCATCATAGAAAATGCCTTTGAAGAAGGTTTTGTAAAAATGTATAAACCAAGCAAGAAAAACGGCTTTAAGATAGCCATTGTAGGAAGTGGCCCTGCCGCTTTAGCCTGTGCTTATAAGCTAAATTCTTTAGGCTATGATGTGAGTGTTTTTGAAAGAAGCGATAGGCTTGGCGGGCTTTTGATGTATGGAATTCCTGACATGAAGCTTGATAAATCAATCATTGAAAGACGCATAAAGCTTTTAGAACAAAGCGGCGTGAAATTTAAGACAAATGAAAATATTAACTCAAAGCAAAAGGTTGAAAAGCTAAAAAAAGATTTTGATTACATAGTGCTTTGTGTCGGTGCTTCCAAGCCTTTGGATTTAAATATCAAAGGCAGAGACCTGCAAGGCATTATGTATGCTGTTGATTTTCTAACGCAAAACACAAAGTCCTTGCTAGATACAAAAAAGCCCTCAAATTTAGCCAAAGATAAAGATGTTTTAATCATAGGCAGCGGTGATACAAGCGTGGACTGTGTGGCAGTAGCAACTAGACAAGGCGCAAAGAGCATAACTCGCTTTGAAAGAAGCCCAAAAAGGCAAAAAACAAGAACTAAGGATAATCCTTGGCCTTTAAAAGCTGATATTTTTAGCACGGATTACGGGCTTGAGGAAGCGATAGAGCATTATGGACACGATCCTAGACTTTATCAAAAAATGACTAAGGAATTTATAGGTGCAAATGGCTTTGTAAGAGGTGTTTTAGCAAGTGATTTAAAGCAAGAGTTAAAAGAGGGCAAAAAGATAAATGTAGAAGTGCCAAATTCCATAAAAGAATACAAGGCGGATTTGATTTTGCTTGCTATGGGCTTTGAGGGCTGTGAGGATGAGCTTAAGAAAAATTTTGGCATTGATTTCGATGAAAGACATAATATTTTAACGAAGGACTTTCAAACAAGCGATGAGCAAATTTTTGCTTGCGGAGACGCTAGAATGGGACAATCCTTGGTGGTTTGGGCTATTAAAGACGGCTTAGACTGCGCTAAAGTTTTGCATAATAAAATAGAAGAAAAAGCAAATTTAAGCAACAAAAAAGTAAAAATTTAATAAAATCTCGGCTTTACTAATTTCAAAGGATAAATATGCCTAAGATGAAAAGCGTTAAAAGTGCGGTAAAACGTTTCAAGGTAGGTAAAAACAAGATAAAAAGAGGTCAGGCTTTTAGGTCTCATATCCTTACAAAAAAACCTGCTAAGAGAATGCGAAAGCTCCGCCAAGTTGCTTATGTGCATAGCACGAATGTAAAAGCAGTTGAAAAAATGCTTGGAATGTAGTTTTTGACAAGGTCATTTAACACTCCCCTTAATCGCTTCGAAAAAAGGGAAAGCTCCGTTTAGGACGCCATTTAGAAAGGAAAAATTATGGCAAGAGTTAAAACAGGTGTCGTAAGAAGAAGAAGACACAAGAAAATTCTAAAATTAGCAAGAGGCTTTTATAGCGGTCGTAGAAAGCATTTTAGAAAGGCTAAAGAACAGCTAGAAAGAAGTTTGGTCTATGCTTACCGCGATAGAAGACGCAAAAAAAGAGATTTTAGAAGATTATGGATAATTAGAATCAACGCTGCTTGTAGGCTAAATGATATAAGCTATTCTAAATTCATCAACGGTCTTAAAAAGGCTGGCATAGAACTTGATAGAAAGGTTCTAGCAAGCATAGCTATGGATGATGCAAAGGCGTTTTCTAAGCTAGTTGATGAGGCCAAAAAGGCTTTATAATTCTTACCTCCACTTAGTGGAGGCTTTTTTAAATTTCTGCAGACATTAAAAATTCTAAATTTTTTAGCCTTTTAACAGTAAGTTCGTAAGTAAATTCTCTTCTTGTTTTGATTTTTAACCGAAATTTAGTTTGTTTTTTCTTGCAAAATATATGAATATTTAAATTTTTATATTTTTAAGCGGTTTTTACTGTGTAGATTTGTAACTTTATTATTAATTTTTTGTTTTTTAAATTTTATAAAGCTTAAGCCCACTAAAAGCGGGCTTTTTCATTAAGCAAGAGTTGAATCAAGCATCCATATAGCTTTTTCAAGTTCTGCTATTTTATCTTGTGCTAGAGTTTGGCTTGTGGTGTCGCCCTCTTTTTCGGCAAGCTCATCTAGCTTTTTAAATTCAGCCAAAAGATATTTATAATCCTCTCTCACAAGCTCTAAAACCTCACTTGTAGAAAAGCTATCTTTTTGCACCTTAGGTGTTTTTGCGTTTTCCACTAATTCCTTAGGGCATACTATGGCCTTACCTTTTAGTTGTAAAATTCTCTCAGCCACATCGTCAAAAAGCTCTGCCATATCCTCATAAGCATCTTCGGTGTATTTATGCACAGCGGCAAATTGCAAACCTTTCACATTCCAGTGATAATTGTGAAATTTTATCCACAAGCTATGCGCGTCCGCTTGAAGCTGAGCTAGTTGTTTAATTACATTTGACATTTTGTCTCCTTTGTTTTAAAATTTTGAAAAGATTATAGCACAATTTTTATAATATTTATTACTAATTAATAAAATTTATTGATTAAAAATTAAATTTGACTTTTTTATATTTTATTTATTATAATCAAAACTTGAAAAACTTGAATTCTAACAGAAAAGGAGGAGATGTGATGTTTATATCTGTAAATTTTGCTTCTAACTCTTTTTCTGTAGTTCTTTCTCCTATGATGTATATGCACACCTTTGAGTGTGCGTAATTTTTCTACTAGTATCAATACAAATTTATAAATAACAAAACTTAGTTTATATTTTTACATTTTAAGGAGAACAAAATGCCAAATTTACAAGATAATAACTACGCTCAAGATACCCTAGCCCTGCACGCAGGTTATGATTACGACAGTCAAAGAACCATTTCAGTCCCTATTTATCAAAATACAGCTTATAGCTTTGAAAGCTTGGAGCAAGCTGCTGCTAGATTTGCCTTGCAAGAGCTTGGAAATATTTACTCAAGGCTTACAAATCCAACTTGCGATGTTTTAGCTAGACGCTTAGCAGCTATTGAAGGAGGAGCCTTTGCAAATGTTACTTCAAGTGGCTCAGCGGCTGTTTTTTACTCTCTTTTAAATTCAGCTCATAGTGGAGATAAAATTCTTTACTCAAATAAAATTTACGGAGGCTCACAAACTCTACTTTCTTATGTCCTGCCAAAAAGGTTTGGCATAGAAACCCAAAGTTTTGATATAGACAATCTAAGCTCTTTGGAGAATTTAATCGATTCTAAAACTAAGGCTATATTCTTTGAAAGCCTTTCAAATCCTCAAATCGCAATAGCAGACACAAAGACTATCACAGATATAGCTAAAAAACACGGCATTATTACAATCTGTGATAATACAGTTGCCACGCCTTTTTTGCATATGCCTTTTGATTACGGGGTTGATGTTGTTGTATATTCTCTTAGCAAATACATAAACGGCCAAGGTTCAACCATAGGCGGTGCCATCATAGAAAGACAGGGGCTTAATGACTTGATTAAGGATAATCCTCGCTACGAGAGCTTTAACAGTCCTGATGAGAGTTACCATGGGCTAGTTTATGCGAATTTACCTTTGCCATTTTTTTCCATAAGGATAATCACAGAATGGTTAAGAAACATAGGAGCAACCCTTAGCCCGCACAGTGCTTGGCTCTTGCTTCAAGGACTTGAAACTCTAGAACTTAGGATTAAAAAACATAGTCAAAATGCCTTGGATGTGGCCAAATTTTTAGATTCTCATCCTAAGATAAGTTTGGTTTCTTATCCTGCCCTAGAACAAAATTCTTACAATGCTTTGCTTAAAAAGTATTTTAAAGACTCTAGAGCTAGCGGGCTTTTAAGCTTTGAGGCACAAAGTTATGAAGAGGCTAAAAAGATATGCAATAAGGTAAAAATCTTTATCATAGCCGCAAATTTAGGCGATGCAAGATCTCTTATCATACACCCTGCCTCAACCACACATTCTCAGCTTAGCGAAAGCGAGTTAAAAGAGGCTGGCATAAGCCCTTGCACAGTTAGGCTTAGCATAGGTTTAGAAAGCTCTAGCGACTTAATAGCTGATTTAAAACAAGCGATAGAGGCTTGAAGCACCTTTAAGAAAGCTAGTAAGTTAAAATCAAGGAGCAAATATGCCTGTTATCATACCAAAAGAAATTCCAGCCTTTAAAGAATTAGAAAAAAGCGTGTTCGTAATGGACACGCAAAGGGCTAACACCCAAGATATAAGAGCTTTAAAAATTTTGATTTTTAATCTCATGCCTACTAAAATTCAAACCGAAAATCAACTCCTAAGTTTGCTTGCAAATTCTCCCTTGCAAATAGACATAAGCTTGCTTTCTACTCAAAGTTATGTTGGCAAAAACACCCCAGCCTTGCATTTGGACAAATTTTACAAGGGTATAGATGATGTAAAGGATAAGAAATTTGACGGGGCTATAGTTACGGGTGCACCTATCGAGCTTTTGAGCTATGAGGAGGTTAAGTATTGGAACGAATTTAAAACCGTGCTTGATTTTTTACGCAAGAATGTAACTAGCACCATGTATATATGCTGGGGTGCCATGGCTGCTTTGTATTATTTTTATGGTATTAGAAAAAAGGTTTTTAAGGATAAATTATCAGGAATTTACAAGCATAAAATTTTGCACAGCGACTTACTGCTAACAAATTCAAATGATGAAATTTTAATGCCTCATTCTAGGTATGCTAGGTTGAAAGAAAAGGATATTGCAAAACATAAGGATTTGAAAATTTTACTTTCCTCCAAAAAGACGGGAGCTGCCTTGCTAAAAGATGAAAAAGATGTGTTTGTTTTGGGACATCCGGAGTATTTTAAAGATACTTTAAAACTTGAATATGAGAGGGATTTAAGCTTAGGCTTAAAGATAAAAAAGCCTTGCAATTATTTTAAGAAAAACTCTAAAATTTCATATTCTTGGCGTTGCGATGCGAACAATATCTTTGCTAATTGGCTAAACTACAGCGTCTATCAAGCCACACCTTATGATATAGAGTAAGCTTATACGTAAGCTTGCTTACGCTGATAATTATTGTTTTTAAATTTATGCGCTAGTTGCTGTGTTTTGCTCATTGGTTTTGGCGGTCAAACAAAGAATAGATTAGATTTATTTAGTCCTTAAGCAATAAATCCAAAAGAAAGTTCCAACAAAGATTTTTTTATAATCATCTGCGATACATGCTTAAACATAACAGGCGAGTAGGACAAGGGTGAAAAGATTGGCGATATTGATGAGTTTAATATGCGTTAAATTTAATGCAAAATAAAACACTAAAGCAAAGGCAATTCCCTCATCATATTGTGTAATTTTATCGCTACTCTTGGCAAATGCTCGGCGATAGTAAGTCCTACTAGCTCATAGTTTGCGTGAATAGCATTTATGAGATTTAGCACTTCAGCTATCTTTAGTCCATTTTCCACCACGCCAACTGCCATTACTAGCTCGCTAGGATCAAGCACATCTAAGTCAAAATGCACCACGACCTTGCTTTTTCCTGAATTTTTTAGCCACTGCAAAAGCTTTTCAGGAGCTTTAGAATTCTCTGGGCTTAAGTAGCTCACGCCAATTTCTTCTAGCCTTTCTTTTTTGCCCTCAAAGTCCCGCACACCCACAAGGATACAATCTTTAGGGCTAAAATGATAGGGCAAAATCTTTGCGATACCCTCCTTATCCACAAGCCCACAGCAAGAAGCCAAAGCCATAGCGTGATAACCCTCATAGCTATCGCCGGGCAAATTCAAGTCCTTATGCGCATCTATCCACACCACCGCCACATCGCCTTTGTATTTATGTCCTAGATAGCCAAAGGGCGGCACAGAAACAGAGCATTCACCACCAAGGGTTAGAATTTTGTCAGGATTTTGTTTTTCTAAAAGCTCCAAAGCCGCCTTAGTTTGCGTAAGAATTTCATCATAATTTAAAATTCCGTTTTTACTCTCTCTTTTATATTCCATAGAGACAGGCATTCTGGCGGTTTTAGCACTTTTAGGCGCTAAAAACTCTAAGAGCTCCGCACCCAAAGCATAACCAAGGCTCACATCCTTTGCCTCTAACTCTGGCACAAAGGTAGCTATATCGCCTCCCTGCCATTGCGGGTAAATAAGACGCAAGGTTTTTGAATTTGTGTTTTTAGAATTTGTGCCATTTTTTGAGCTTTTTGCTATAAAATCAGCATTTGTATTTTCTAAAACTCTTTTTTGCATTTTTTGCTCCTTATTTTTAGCATTTTATCCTGACCTATTTTTGAGCTCATCTCATATTCTATTGTATAGCCATATCAATACGCGTTTCAAGCACCTTATGTCCTAGAGTTTGTGAGCTATCTTTCGCCACATTATACAAGGCAAGATTAAGCCTAGAGCCAGACTAGCCAAAAGCCTTACCACCATTGAGTAAGAGTATTTTTGTGTATAGATTTTCCTTTAAAAGCCTTAAATTATATTTCAAAAGGAAATTATAAAGCTAAGGAAATTTTTGTCAATACGCACCTTTTTGTAATATGTTTTTCTTTTAGAAAGTATGAAAATTTATCTAACTATAAAAAATAATGAAGTTTATAAAAAATTATCTCATCTATATTCAAACCTCTTAAAATACTCATCAATTTCATTTCTCATTTCGCAGCCCACTTCTTCAAAGGCTTCAAGCAAGACTTTATAGCTGGAATTTCCACCTAAAAAATCCCAGAATTCACTTGCTACTTTGAGTTCAGAATCTAAATCCAGCATCCCAGCCATAGTCCATCGCTGATAAGGTTTTGGTTCGTAAGGATTATAGGGAATAGCAATGAGTGCATGAATGTCTATGTTTGGATTGTTGTGTGCAAAACTCGCTACCCAAGTTAAAAGCGTGCGTTTAAATTCCTTAAATCCACCCTTGTTTGGTTTAGCCGTTTTTATATCTATCAAATACACATTTTTATCTTTTTGTAAAAATAAATCTACCTTTGTGGGCTTAATCTCACTTACTTCGCCACTTTTTGCCACAGCTAGAATCTTTTGCATTTCATCTGCCTTGCAAGGCTTGGAGTTACCACTCTCTAAAGAATCCATTATATCTTGTATAACTCTTTGAGCCTCTTTTGTGATAATGCTACCAGCTTCAACCTGCCTTTTAACCACATCAAAATTTTGCAGAGCTAACTCCTCTGCCACAGGCTCAAAGATACTTGTGCCAAAATTTGTATTAAGACTTTGGATAAAACTATACAAAGCCATTCTATCTTTTCCTAAAAGTCTTGTGTGAAAAGGCATAAAGGCACTTTCAGGCTTGTAGTTTGTAAATTTTTGCCTTAGAGCCGAACTAAGCCTAGCTTTTATCTTTTCTTTAAGCATTCTTATCCTTCAGACAAAATATACTTTCGCTATATGTTTTAGAATCTCTTTCGCTACGATTAAGCACGGGTCTGTCGTATTTTTTGATTATTTTCATTCCAGCTAAGTCAGCTATTTTTGGATAGAGGCTAAATTTATCATTTGCCACTAAAAAGATTACATAGTCTTTTTGCAAAAAGGCTTTTGCATTTTTTAAACTCTGTGCTATATCCTTTACATACTGCTCTTGTGCGGCTTTGCCTTGTCCCTCACTTAATCTTCCTATCTCGCTAGAATCTTGCCTTTTTAGTCCAAAAATATCATAAGAGTATGCGTGCTGTTCGTGGTAGTCAATCAAGCCCACATAGGGCGGCGAGCTAAAAATTCCAGCTATTTTTTGAGATTTTAGCAAGGTGGCAAAATCACTATCTTGCTTTTTTAGCAAATCCATAATGTTTGCATTCTTAGAATCTGCATTTAAACATATTTGCTTGGTACTTGTTTTTAAGTTTTTAAATTCTTGCAATCTTTTTAGTGTATCTTTGGCATAGCTTTTAAACCACTTTTGTATGCTAAAAAGCGGCTTACAGATTCTGCCGTGCTTTTTGCAATAATAGCTCATCGTTACAGGCTCTTGCAAGGTCGCTAAATCGCTATGTGTGGTGGCTCTGCAACTCCTTGCCGTGCGGCTTAGTATGATTTGTAATATCTCTTGTAAGTCTTTGGGTGCGGTATCAATGGCATTTTTTAAAAGCATAATCTCTTGCTTTATAGAATCTACATACCACTTCTCAAAAAAGCTTCCCTCTGTGTTTAAGCTCGTATCAATGCGAAATTCTTTTAGCAAATTTTGATAGATTGGCAAAAACTCCAACTCTTTTTGCTTGCCATAGCTCTTTTCATCAAGCTCTTTTAAAGCTACCTTTCGTTTGAAATCTCTTGGAAAATATTTAGCATTAAACTCACTTAGTGCTTGATTTAAGACATTCTCAAAAGCTTTAATTCCTTGTGTTGTATTGTATGATTCTAAAAGCTTGCTTAGTCTTTGTAGCTCAGATTCTAAAGTTTTTATATCATAGTCTTGCACCTTTGCATTGGCTAGTTTTGTATTAAAAATGGAGAGTTCTAAACCTATGGCGTGCATTCCTAGCTCATTTGCTACGCATAAGGTCGTGCCAGAACCACAAAATATATCAAGCACTATGTCTCCCTTTTTAAAAAAACTTTCTTGTTTTAACTCATCAATATGAGAATCTAAAAAATACTCCACAAGCTGCGGGATAAATTTGCCTTTATAGGGGTGTAGTCTATGGATATGCTTTGTTGTCTCTGCTTCTTTATATTTTGAAAAAGAGAGTGGGTGAGATAGGCTGTCATTATTTTTACTTAGAGAATCATAATAATTCTTAAGCTCCTCTATATCTATTAAGCTTTCTTTTAGATTTTTAGAGCGATTAGCAATCTTACCATAGTTTATAAGATAGCTAATATTTGAGTTGCTTACCTTTTTGCCTAGATACTCACTCGCCCATAAAGCTGCTTGTTGAGTGGTAAGGAGATTTTCTGCTTGGGTTTTGAGACTTTGCTTTTGTTTATCTTTTTTATTTGTATATGTCTTATGAGAGTTTTCTTTAAATTCTTGCATTTGGGTAAAAAGACTCTGTCTTGTATCTTTTAAAATCAAATTTTTATCCTTGTTAAAGTATTTTGATCATTATACTTTAACAAAGCTTAGATTTATAACTCCCTTTGCTCACATTTGTTAGCCCTAACAAATAACCCTACTTTGCCATATAGGTTGATATCTCATGTATTATTTTTTCATATAATTCCAAAGATTTTTAACAACTTCCACATCGCTGTGGTTCATAAAATAGCTTTTGTTTTCATCAAGTTTTGCAATTTCTGCCATATCGCTAGAATCTAAGCTAAAATCAAAAACATTGAAATTTTCTTTCATTCTATCTTTGCTCAAAGTCTTTGGAATGACCGCAATTTCTCTTTGTATAAGCCATCTTAAAATCACCTGTGCCACGCTTTTATTGTGCTTTGCTCCTATGCTTTTTAAGGTAGCGTTGTTAAAAATATCATTTTGCCCCTCTGCAAAAGACGCCCAAGACTGCATAGCGATATTATGCTCCCTTAAAACCTTTTGCCACTCGTGTTTTTGGAAAAATGGATGGCATTCGATTTGATTAAGGGCTGGGATAAGCTCATTATTTAGACAAAAATCCGTGATTTTATCCGGATAAAAATTACTAACCCCGATGGCTTTTATCCTGCCCTCTTTATATAGCTTACTCATAGCCCTCCACGCACCATACACATCGTTATAAGGCTGGTGGATAAGGTAGAGGTCGATGTAATCAAGTCCTAAATTTTTTAAGGATTTTTCAAAGGCCTGTGTGGCTTTAGATTCGCTAGTATCATCTATCCATAGTTTTGTGGTGATGAAAAGCTCCTCTCTTTTTAGTCCGCTTGCCTTTAGTGCCGCACCCACTCCCTCTTCATTGCGATAAGCTGCTGCGGTATCAATGAGGCGGTAACCCACTTCCAAAGCGTCCTCTACGCACCTTTGCGTATCTTTTGCTTGAATTTGAAAAACCCCATAGCCTAAAATTGGCATTTTCACGCCATTATTTAGAGTGATTGTTTGCATACTTTCTCCTTTAAGTATAAATAAAATGAAATTATAAAAGCCATAGATTTTTTTTGTCAATATGCGCTTTTTTAATATACTTCCCTTTTAGAAAGTGTAAGATAAAAATCTTAAGACTCTATTTGTTATAATTGTAACAGCAAGAAGAATTTTACAAAGCAAGGAAATATATTGAATCAACAAGAATTTAAAGAAAAACTTCTTAGCGTACAACCTGCCTTAGAGTGCTTAGAGTTTCTTTATAAAAGGGTTTTGCGAGAGGATTATCGTGGCACACATAAGATACAACATTATCGTTGGGATAAGGACTATATAAAAATTATCTTAAAGCATTTGCCAAAAAACGAGCTTTTATATCACACGAAAGGAGATGTTTATGCAGATTATAGATACACTCCAGAAGAAGAGGCTTTTTGCGAGTATTTAAAAAATGTAAATAAAGATTTGTTGGCATATAAAAAATCCGTTGAAGATATGTCTATGCGAAAAATTATATTTGTAAATTTGCAAAGAATGGGCTTTATAGAAAGATTTGATAAGCATAAAAAACTTTGCGAAATAGGCAAAAGAAAGCAGTATCGCTATGTAAAAATCACACAAAACGCACTTGATTTTTTGCACAGTAAGGATATTTTTGAAGAACAAAAGCATTTAGGTATAGCCCTTGATTTTCTTTTTGGCGGAGTGGTGCAAGATATTTTAGACATTATCAATGAGTTAGAGCCAAAATATGTGAGTGTGATCGAAATGATGTTTTTTGTAAGCTATCTTGGTAAAACTTATGAAAATGAAATTATTACAAAAGATAAAATTTTAGAATTTATAAATGAATTTAGAGGTCTTAAAGCTAGACAAAAGGTAGTGGAATCTGTGATACAAGAGTATTGTGTTCCAAAACAATTCAATGGTACCAAAAACACAAAAAAAGATTTTCATAACTGGAAAAATGAGGCTCAAAGTATCTTTAATAGCCTAGCTCTTATGTCCTTGTTTGAGTATGATGGACAAACAAAAAGACTGTTTTTAAAAGCTGATATAAGCGGAGAAAAAATTGCTTTTAGACGAAGTTCGCTTATAAAAATACAGTATTTCAAAGAACACGAGGTGCAAAAAGACCTTCGATTCGAGCTTCATCATATAGTGCCGTTTTATTACGCAAAGGATATAGACGCTTTAAAAGCCATCGATGATTGGCAAAATTTGATTTATATTGATGCAAATTCACATAAGATTCTAAGCCTTGATAAGAATAAGAAAAAAGCAATACGGCTAAATTTTGAGGATAAAAATGCCGTGCTTGATAACTTAATAGGCGATGAGATTGTTTTGCGATATACAGATAATGTAAAATATAAACTATCCTTGCAAAAAAGATTATTAAACTACAATAAAAGACTGCTTGGATTAGAAAGCTGAAAGATGACAAATTCACTAAACCAAATTTTTTACAAATCTAGTATTTCTATGAATGAAGTGCTAGATTCTAGTATAGATTTGATTATCACATCTCCTCCGTATTTTAATATCAAAGACTATGCAAAAGACGGCTATCAAAACCTCAAACATTCAGAAAGCAAAAAGGGTGATTTGGGAGCTTTACAGGATTATAAAAGCTATATTAGTGAGCTTTTAAAGGTATGGCAGGAATGTTTTAGAATCTTAAAGCCAAATGGCAAACTCTGTATCAATGTGCCCTTAATGCCGATCTTTAAAAAAGACTTAAACACACATTATAACCGCCATATCTTTGACTTGCAAAGTGATATTCAGCACGCTATCTTAGAATCTACAAAATTTTTCTTGCTTGACTTATATATTTGGAATCGCACGAATACGACTAAAAAGCTAATGTTTGGTAGCTATCCTTATCCGAGAAATTTTTATGCCCAAAATACAAGTGAGTTTATCACTATCTATGTCAAAGACGGTAAGCCTAAAGAGAGTGCAAAAGAGCTAAAAGAGCAAAGCAAACTAAGCCAAGCAGAATGGGTAGAGTACACCAAGCAAATTTGGAATATCCCTATCCCAAATAAAAGTGATATAGCCTTTGGTAAGCATCCTGCGATAATGCCTAGTGAGATTCCTTATCGTCTTATAAGGCTTTTTTCTTTTGTGGGTGATGTGGTATTAGACCCTTTTGCTGGGAGTGGCACGACCTTAAAAGTAGCAAAGGATTTAGGGAGGCATTACATAGGTTATGAGCTCTATGAGAATTATAAAGATGTGATAGAAGAGAGGCTAAGATGACAAAGTATTTTAAAAATGAAATTTTGCAAAATACAGAATCTATCCCTATACAAGCTGATTCTAATGCAAATCTTACCTTACAAGGCTTGGAAATAAATATTATTTATATTGCTGATGTATTTAGCTTTTTAAAATCCTTGCAAGATTCTAGCATAGATTTAGCTATTATCGATCCGCCTTATAATCTTAAAATAGCTACTTGGGATAGCTTTAGGAGTGAAAAGGACTTTTTAGATTTTAGCTTTGCGTGGCTTGATTTGCTTTTGCCTAAACTTAAAAAGAATGCAAGTTTTTATCTCTTTAATACACCTAAAAATTGTGCTTTATTTTTACACTATTTGCAAAATAAGGTAATTTTACAAAATTGGATTACTTGGTATAAAAAGGACGGTTTTAGTGTGAGTAAAAGAAAGTTTAATAATGCTCAAGAAAGTATACTTTTTTATACAATCGATTCTAAAGATTATTATTTTGATAGTGATAGTGTTCGCATTCCTTATGATTCTAAAGAACGCATAGCTCATGCTGCAAAAAAAGGAATTCTAAAAAATGGCAAGCGGTGGTATCCAAATGAAAATGGCAAACTCTGCCCCGATGTATGGGAAATAAGCAGTGAGCGACATAAAAGAAAAATAAACGGCAAGACACAAAAGCTAAACCACCCCACACCAAAGCCAAGAGAAATGATAGAACGAATGATAAAGGCGAGTAGCAAGGAAGGAGACTTAGTGTTAGATTTATTTGCTGGCACGGGAATGAGTAGCCTTGTAGCTAGAGAGTTAGGACGCAATTTTATAGGCTGTGAGATGAATAGGGAATATGTAGATATGAGTCTTAATATGCAAAATATCAACTAAAAACAACTTCTCTTTTAGAAAGTATAAAAAGCTTCAAAGGACACAAATGCAAGGCAAAGTAAAATCGCCAAGTAGGCAAAATTTCTTAAGGAGTTACTATGAAAAAGCAAAATGTAATATATATTGATACAGAGGTGTTTTTTACAATGTTGCGTAGCAATAGCCTTGATGAGATTGCATATAAACATTTAGAAAAACTTACTTCCGCAGATTGTTTGCAGATAAAAATTCCAAAGACCCAGCATACGCACCTGCATAAACTAAGGACAGATAGCCTCTCAAATAAAAATCTCATATCCCAAGAAACACTAAGGCTTATTAACTACTTCCTTGATAAACGTATTTTTAGCTTTGTTGATGATAAAGATAGCGATGAGGTGTTTTGGCAAAAGGTGCTAGAGGATTTGCAAGAGGGAGCAAATGTGAGCATTATTAGCGATGATACAAGAACGTACAGTCTCATAAAATCCCAGCTAAAAAGCGTGGATTTGGCCTTGCAAAAACGCTTTTTTATCATTAATAGCAAGGAGATTAAAGAATGGCTAGAAAAGGTGTAGGCATAAATTTCAGCAAAAATGTTTTGAATGCTTTATCAATAAAGGTAAATCTTGATATGCAAAAAAAAAAAAAAACGTTTTTCATAATTTCTTTATATTTGATAAGATAAAATATTGTTTTATATAAAAAATAAAATAAGGAAAAAGGTGAAAAAGTTTATTTTTATCTCGCTGCTACTTAATCTTTGTCTAGCAAATGAGCTCATCAGTCCTATACCTCAAAGTTTGGAATTTGATAAACAAAAGGCCTTGCTAGGTAAAAAGTTATACATGGACAAATCCTTGTCAAAAGACGGCACCATATCGTGCAATAGTTGCCATTTAGTAGATAATTATGGTGTTGATAACAAGCCAACATCACCGGGCGTAAATCAAGCTCAAGGTGTTTTTAACTCTCCTTCTAGCTTCAATGCTGTGTTTAACTTCGTTCAGTTTTGGGACGGAAGGGCCAAGAATTTGAAAGAGCAGGCAAAAGGATCACTTTTAAATCCTATAGAGCATGGATTAAACGAAACAGAAGTGGTGCAAAAGGTTAAAAGCAACAAAGAATATCAAAAAAGCTTTGATGAGATTTATGGAGAAATAAATTTTGATAATATCGCAGACGCTATAGCTGAATTTGAAAAAACCCTTATAACTCCAAATTCGCCATTTGATAGATATTTAAGAGGTGATGAAAATGCTATAAGCGAACAAGCAAAAAGAGGTTATGCTGCCTTTGTGGCAAATGGTTGCACCTCTTGTCATCACGGGGTTAATGTGGGTGGAAATATGTATCAAAAATTTGGAATTTTTATCCAGTATCCAAACCAAGATTTGCAAGGACTTTTTGACAGGACAAAAAGAGAGGAAGATAAAATGGTTTTTAAGGTGCCAAGCTTAAGAAATGTAGAAAAAACGGCACCTTATTTTCATGACGGCACTATGCCGGCATTAGAACAGGCTGTGCAATTTATGGCGTATTATCAGCTTGGTAAGTTTTTAGAAGATGAGACAGTAAATGATATAGTAGCCTTTTTAAAAACACTAACAGGAGAATATAATGAAAAAATCCAATAAGAGATTTTCATTTTTACATCTTTTTATAGTTATGACTGTTGTGATAATTTCCTTGGTTTTTTTAATGCTTTTTTTCATTTTTGATAATTACAAGCACCAAAAAGAAAGCCAATACAGTATGAGCGAGCTACAAAGACTAGCATTTTTAAACGCTAGGTTAAACAATATCTTTTCTCTTGCCTTGCAAAGCGTAAATTATGATGAAACGGTGCAAATAGGCAGGGAAATGGAGGAGATATTTTTAACACTAGATAAAAATGGCATAGATATAAACGAAAGTTTTGAGGTGTTTAATGACAAGATGTGGCAGGTAGAGAGGTTTAAGTCCGCAAATTCCATAGCCTTAAATTCTAAAATTTATCTCTTCGAACTAGCCCAAAACTACCTAAAAGAAAGCGACACAGGGCAAAAGCAGACAATAAATGCTCTTTATTCCACCCTTTCGGTGATAGGAACGCAAAATGTTTTGCAAAAAGATGTGCTTAGGCTCTTGCAAAAATACATAAAGGATGTAAAAGATACAAGCAATGAGAATATCTCTATATTTTTGAAACATTATAGGATGATAATACAGCAAATAAGCATAATGCAAGATAATTCCAAGTATTACCAAAGCGACACTTTAGCCCAACTTTTGTCAAAGAGCATAAGGCAAAATCAAGAGCATATAAGCAGCACAAATGAAAATAAATTCTACAGCTCTATCTTTGTTTTCGCATTTACTGTGCTTCTTTTGCTAAGTCTTATAATCATAACCATAAAACGCGTTTTAATACCTATAAAACAGCTAGAACAGCTAAGTGCAAATTTGGTTTCAAATGAGGCAAATTTAAGATCTAGGCTAAACATATCTTTAAAAAGCGAACTAGCGCAGTCAGCCTCTTACATAAATTCTTTTATATCCTTGGTGCAAAACTCTATCTTACAAGCTGTGGATAACGCTGAAAACGGCTACAAAACTTCAGAACTTTTGCAAAAAAACGCACAAGATCTTAAACATAATTCCATCTCATCTTATCAGGAAATGCAAAGCATAAAGGAGAATTCTTTGGTGCTTGATAAGCATATAAGCTTAAGCTCTGAGCTAAGTCTTAAAAGCATAGACGGCATGAATGAGATGAAAAATGTTATGTCAAAGGTGGATACGACCTTAAAAGAATTGTTGGCCTTAGTTGAGCAAAACACACAAAAAGAACAGGATATAACAAATAGTATGTTTTCTTTAAAAGAAAGTGCCGATAGCATTATACAAATGACAAATTCTATAAAAGATATAGCCGAGCAAACAAATCTTTTAGCCCTAAATGCAGCCATAGAAGCAGCACGTGCGGGAGAACACGGACGCGGCTTTGCGGTGGTGGCTGATGAGGTAAGAAATTTGGCTGAAAAAACCGATAAATCCTTAGCCGATATAAATTTAACAGTTCAAAGCATAACAAGCAAGATAAATCAAAATGCAGAACTCATGCAAAACATACACGAATCTATGATGCAAACTTCAAATAAAACAAATGATTTGCAAGAGGAAATTTTGGCTTCCTTGCAAAGTTTGGATTATATAACAGATTCTACTTATAGCATGCAGAAAAAGGCTGAGGTCGCTAAGGAAAAGATGAGCCAGCTTGAAGAAAATATCAAAAAAGTTGAGGATATGCAAACCTCGCTAAAAGAACTATCCTCAGAGCTTAGCTCGATGTCAAATACCCTGCTAGACTCATCAAAAGAACTCTCATCAAAGTTAAATTCATTTAAATAAACTTAGGCGTAAGAAAGCCTAAGTTTTGTTAAGGGCATTTATAGCGTTTTTTGTTAAAAATATCCTAGAATTTGCCTTAAATTTTCACTTAGGCACTACAAGATCGCTTCTGCATTCTATGCTTGTATAGACATTTCCTCTTGGATTAAATTCAGCTACTAGCTTGATGTATTTTGGTTTTAGCTTATTTTTTAGGGTGGAGTAAATTTCATTTACACTAGCTTCGTGGCTGATGTGTTTATACATAAAGGAATTTATATAAATCTTTATAGCCTTAAGCTCAACTATAAACTTATCAGGTATATACTCAAGCTTTAAGGTGGCAAAATCAGGATAACCTGATCTTGGACAAAGACAGGCAAATTCAGGCAAAGTAATCTTTACAAGATAATCATTTTCAGCCTTATTTTCCCAAAGCTCTAAGTCCTTATCCACATCAAATTCTTTTATCTCTTTTTCTCCGTATCTCATATTTTTCCTTTTTACAATTTTTGTGGCTTTTAAGCTATTTGCAAATTAAATCTTACCCTCGCTTAGCATTTTAAAGGCACTTAGCTCAGGTTCTTTTTCATCCTTACAAGCTTTTAGAGCCTTTAAAGCCTTTTCATAATCCCTTGGCATTATCTTAAAAAAGTCTTTTTTGTCAAATTTTTGCATTATGTCCTTAGCCTTTTTAGAGCCTGTGTATAAGATGTGCTCTTCTATTATGGCTTTTAGCTCTTTTTCATCCTCTTTGCTAAGATTTTTTATATCTACAAGCTCAGGATTAACATTTGCTTCATTATGTCTACCAAAGATATAAGCCACTCCCCCGCTCATACCAGCGGCAAAATTTACGCCCACATCGCCTAGCACAACCACAATTCCACCAGTCATATACTCACAACCATGCACTCCCGTGCCTAAAACTACAGCCTTTGCGCCTGAATTTCTAACGCAAAATCTTTCTCCTGCTATGCCGTCTAAATACACAGCCCCGCTTGTAGCTCCGTATAAACAGGCATTTCCGGCTATTATATTTTCTTCAGGGCTAAAGGTAGCCTCATCTGAAATTTTAGCCACTATCTTACCACCGCTTAAGCCCTTGCCTAGATAGTCGTTGGTATCGCCTATGATTTCAAGCTTTATACCCTTGCATAAAAAGGCACCAAAGCTATTTCCAGCAGAGCCTATGGCTCTTAGGCTTATCTTATCTTCTTCTAAGGCGTTTTTGCCGTAGTTTTTCACTATGTAGCTTGAAAGCATAGTGGCAAAGGTTCTGCTAAGATTGCTTACCTCTAGGCTTAGTTTTATCTTTTTATTTTTTTCTAAAGCGGATTTGCAAAGCGGGAGTAAAATTCTATAATCAATACTTTTTTCAAGCTTATTATCCACAAAGCTTTCAAAATGCACCGCACTTTTGTTATATGTAGGCAGGGATTTTATAATCTTATCTAAATTTATCTTTGCTAATTTTCCACTTAGCTTTTTTTGCTTTAATTTATCTATGCGTCCTATCATATCATCAAGCTTTTCAAAACCAAGCCTTGCCATATATTCTCTAAGTTCCTCAGCTATGAAATACATAAAATTCACCACATCCTCAGGCTTACCCTTAAACCTATCTCTAAGTTCTCTGTCTTGAGTGGCTATACCAAAAGGACAGGTGTTTAGATGGCAAACCCTCATCATCGTACAGCCCAAAACCATCAAAGGTGCGGTTGCAAAGCCAAATTCCTCAGCCCCTAAAAGTGCTGCTATGGCTAAGTCCCTTCCGGTTAAAAGTTTGCCGTCTGTTTCAAGACGCACCCTTTGCCTAAGTTTATTTAGGATAAGGGTTTGATGAGTTTCTGCAAGTCCTAATTCCCAAGGAAGACCAGCGTGAGGTATGGAAGTTCTTGGACTTGCTCCCGTGCCCCCGTCATAACCTGAAACAAGGATTAAATTTGCTCCTGCCTTTGCCACTCCAGCTGCGACCGTGCCTATGCCACTTTCACTAACTAGTTTAACCGAAATTTTAGCCTCGCTATTTGCGTTTTTTAGATCATATATCAGCTGGGCTAGATCCTCTATGGAGTATATATCGTGATGTGGTGGAGGAGATATTAAAGAAACTCCGGGGGTTGAATTTCTAGCCTTTGCTATCCAAGGATAAACCTTAAAGCCCATAAGCTGTCCGCCCTCGCCCGGTTTTGCTCCTTGTGCTACTTTGATTTGAATTTCCTTTGCATTTACAAGGTAGTTTATATCAACTCCAAATCTCCCACTAGCAACCTGTTTTATCGCAGAGCTTTTATTTAGCCCTTCTTTTATCTCGTATCTGCTTTCATCCTCGCCGCCCTCGCCTGAGTTTGATCTAGCATTTATGGAATTCATAGCTATGGCTAGGCATTCGTGGGCTTCTTTTGAGATAGAGCCATAACTCATAGCACCTGTTTTAAATCTCTTTACTATCTCATCGGCGCTTTCTACCTTGTCTATGCTTATGGCTTCGCTAAAATCAAAGTCCATTAAATGCCTTAAATTTACTATTTTATTATCCACTAAGGAGCTGTATTTTTTAAAGAGTTTATAGTCCTTGTTTTTGCAAGATTCTTGCAAGTGAAAGATGACTAGTGGGTCAAGTAGGTGCTCTTCCTTGCTGGATCTATACTTGTGAGAGCCTATGGAATCAAGGGCTTTTGTATTATCTTTAAAGGCTTTTTTGTGATGATAGATAAGCTCCTTTTCTATATCTTCAATGTCTATACCTTCTATCCTTGAGCTTACAGAGGTAAAATACTTTTGCATTATTTTACTACTTAGTCCTAAGCACTCAAAAATTTGAGCCCCACAGTAGCTTTGCAGGGTTGAAATTCCCATTTTAGAAGCTATCTTAACTATACCACTTGAGGAAGCCTTTATAAAATTTGCCACAGCCTTTTCGTAGCTTAAGTCTAGCTCTTTTTGTTTTATAAGTTGATTTATACTTTCATAGACTAGATAAGGATTTATGACAGTTGCTCCAAAGCCTAATAAACAGGCAAAATGATGAATTTCTCTAGGCTCGGCACTTTCTACTATAATGCTTACGTGTGTTCTTTTTGACTTTCTAACTAGATAATTATGTAGTCCCGAAACGGCTAAAAGTGCTGGTATGTAGCTTAAATTTTGCTTTACTCCCTTATCATTTAGCACCACTATACTAGCTCCCTCATCTATCTCTTTTTCCACCTTTAAAAAGAGCTCATCCAAAGCCTTTTCAAGTGAAATTTTTTCATACTCAAAAAGCAAGGAAAAGTCTTTTACCTTAAAATCTTTTAATTTTTTTATCTCGTGCAATTCTTCATTGCTAATGATAGGCAAACTTACCTTAACCCTTTTGCAGTGGCTCTCATCTGGTTTTAAGAGATTGCTTTCCCTGCCAAGATAAATTCTAGTTGAGGTTACTATCTCTTCTCTTATGGCGTCAAGTGGAGGATTTGTAACTTGGGCAAATAATTGCTTAAAATAATTATAAAGTGGTTGATATGAATTTGACAAAACCGCTAGAGCTGAGTCATTGCCCATAGCAGCTAGTGCTTCCTTGCCTGTTTTTGCCATAGCCTCAACGCTTTGTTTTAGCTCATCATAAGACCAAGCAAAGACCTTTTGCAGCCTTAAAACCTCATCTTCGCTTAAGAAATTATGCTTATAATCCTTGCTTTTTAAGTCCTCAAGCCTAACTAAATTTTCAAGCCACTTTTCATAAGGCTTTGCATTTGCGTAATGCTCTTTTACTTCCTCATCTGATATCACCCTGCCTCTTGCTGTATCTACTAAGAGTAGTTTGCCCGGCTCAAGTCTTTTTTTAGCCTTGATGTTTTTTTCATCTATTTTCAAGGCTCCCGTTTCGCTTGAGAGTATTAAAAAATCATCCTTTGTAAGATAGTATCTTGATGGTCTAAAGCCATTTCTATCTAAGGAAGCTCCCATAACAACGCCGTCTGTAAAGATGATAGCAGCAGGTCCGTCCCAAGGCTCCATTAAGGTTGAGTGATACTCGTAAAAGGCTCTTTTTTTCGGATTCATATTTGAATTTCTATGCCAAGGCTCTGGTATCATCATCAAAAAGGCTTCCTCTAGGGTGCGACCATTTAAGGATAAAAACTCCAAAGTGTTATCAAACATAGCAGAATCACTGCTATACTTCGCTATCACAGGTAAAAGCTCGTCTAAATTTTCAAAATAATCAGACTCTAACAAGCCCTCTCTAGCACTCATAATATCGACATTTCCTCTTATGGTGTTTATCTCTCCATTATGCGCCATATATCTGTTTGGGTGGGCTCTTTCCCAGCTTGGAAAGGTATTTGTAGAAAAGCGAGAATGCACTAGGGCAATGGCTGATTTTAAATTCACATCCTTAAAATCAAGATAAAAATCACTTAGCTGGGTTGAAAGTAGCATACCCTTATACACTATGGTTCTTGATGAAAAGCTTGAAAAGTAAAATTTAGGCACTAGGGCTGCTTTTTTTTCTATGATTCTTCTTGCATTATAAAGCACTCTTTCAAAGGCTAAGCCCTCATCAACTTCTTTTGGTCTTTTAACAAAGGCTTGTAGGAAGTAAGGCATTGCAGCAAGGGCTGTTTTGCCAATATCGCTAGGATTTACAGGAACTTCCCTAAAGCCTAGAAATTCTAAATTTTTTTCTTTTAAGCCCTCTAAAAATATCTTTTTAGCCTCCTCTTTTGCCTCGTAATTTGGAGACAAAAACATCTGTGCTACTGCGTAATCTCCCTTTTTAGGCAAAGTAAAGCCAAGTTCTAGGGTAGCGAAAAAGTCGTGAGGTATCTGTATAAGTATGCCAGCACCATCTCCTGTGTTTTCCTCAGCTCCGGCTCCTCCTCTGTGCTCAAGTTGCATTAAAATTTCTAAGGCATCGCAAATAACCTTATAAGAAGCAATGCCCCTTATATTTACCACAGCTGCTATACCGCAAGAATCGTGCTCGAATTTGCTATCATAAAGACCGAAATTATAAGAAGAATCCAAATTTTGCATATCTTTTCCTTGCATTTTTTAAAGCTAGATTATATCTAAAAAATTTTTAAGGATAGTTTAGCTCCTTATTTTTCTTGTCTTTGTTTTAAATTTAGCTTTGTTTTACTCTTAGAAGTTTTGAATTTTATATGAGATTTATAAAGGACAGGGCTTAAAATAGCCCTTTGGTTTTTAGCCCTAATTTTGTGGGGTGTTTTTATTTAAATAGATTGTTCTTAAGTGTATCGTATAACTTATCCCTACATCTATCATATTCAATCCTATATAAACTAGGATATGCCCTGCTATGACCCTCTTTTACCGTTGGATATTTTATAGCCATCTCGTTTCGTGTTATTGTTTTACATTGTTCTGCTACCCATCCTACCGGCTTACCCCATTCTAAAATTTTTGTCGCTGCTGCAAAATTTAAAGACAATAAGCCTAAAACTATAAATTTTTTTCATGAATTTTTCCTTTCTTTTTGTAAATTTTTAAAACTAAGTTAAAAACTTAGAAACAAGGAGTTAAAAACCAAGAGTAGCTATACGAAAAAAAGAATTTTTTACAAAATTTAAGATAAATGCTAAGCCTTTTTTAGAATGAAAAAATTTAAATTTTTAATGTCAAATTTTAAAGTTAAACAATAAAATTCTTTTCCTTAAATAAGAGATGAAAGCCTTAAAAATGATTAGACTTTTTGATTAGGAAATCAAGCTTTAGGTCTATAAATTTAAAGTCTTTTAGCCCTTAACTAAGACTAAAATTACTTGCTTTTACTTAGAAATTTTTTGCTTCTTTTGCTTGGCAGTGAGAGCGAAATTTTTTATCTTTAAAACTTTACTTTTTAAAATGTTTCCTGTGAAACATTAAATTTTTTTTTCTATCTTAGAGACTTTTTACTATTTTAAAAATAAAGGCTTTTTCTTTTCTAGTATGAGCGTTAAAATCTGCTCTCTCTTATAATCCTTTTCAAGGCTCATAAAATAAGAATTTTATCAGTATCCACAAATTCTTTTAAAATAAATCCCTTTCCACTTATCTACAAGAGCTTTAGTTTCTTGTATCTAGCTTTGATATAGGGTAAAATCCTCTCTTTCTTTATTGTTTAGCTTTATAATAAGACTTTCTATTTTTAAGTCAAAAAATATAGAATTTTATAAAGAATTTTATCTATCTTTATACTTAAAATTCATAGCTTCCGCCAAGATGAAGTGAAAAATACCTAGGATAGCTTACATCATCAACCTTGCCCTTTTTCGTAGAGGCAGATACTCCTATATCAACAAGTCCAAAGCCCAAACCAAAGGACATTATAAGCCCATTTTTTTGCGCTATATCACTTGCCAAACCTGCTCTAGCAGAGAAAAAAGGCGTATGTGCGTCTATTCCTATACCCATTTTTTGCGAATATTGTTTAGGTGAGCCACTAGGAGTAAGCATAATATTTCTGGTTAAATCAGCGTCCATTCCTAGTAACAAACCCTCTCCTAGCTCGTAAGCTAGTCCTAGTCTTGCTTGAGGAAAGGCTGTGATCTTTCCTTGTTCTTTGAAATTAAATTTGGGTCTGTTTAAATTCCTTCCGCTTAATCCTAAGCTAAATTCAGGTAGTATGGCAGGACTATAAGCAAAGCCAAGATCTATGCCGTAGTTGTAAGCGGATACGGAATTTGAGCCGTTCATTATGGATTTTATCTCTTTTTGTATGCTTGATTTGGAGTCAGTAACTCCTAGTTTTCTACTTAATTCTACATTTGAAAAGCTCATAAATTTCAAGGCTGCACCCCAAGAAAGCTCACCTAGAGCGGTGTCTAGGGCAAAGGAGTAAGCTACTGGAAGTTCTACTGTATCAAGCCTTCTTATCTTAAAGTCTATATTATCATTTATGGCTGTGATGTCATTTGCTAAGCGTCCTGTGAAAGTTGAGGCTGTATATACATTTATCATAAAGCCTATGGATAAATCGCCAAAGATGAGATTGCTCGGTGCTTTTAAAGCCCAAGCTCCTTGAGCCTTTGTTCTAAGTAAATTATCATCTAAGAGCTTGTTCAATTTGCTTACATCTTGTATATTGTTTAGGTCGAAGTTAAAGACATCTAGGAGATTTTTTTCGCCAAAGGCAGCAGAAAGAGCATAGCCCATCCTAGCATTGTCATTTGCACTAGCTAGGGCAGGATTGTAAAATATAGCATAAGGATTGTTTTTCATAGCCACTCCAACCCCACCCATAGTCGAGGCTCTGTGTCCTACTTCTTCAAATTCTAGGGCAAAGGAGCTTAAAACAAATAAGAAAAATACTAAAAAAAATCTCATAAAAATCCTTAAAAAGTCTTTTTGCAAGGCAAATTCTATCAAAAAATAAGCAAATTTTGCAAGTCTTTAAAAGCTTTGACTAAAGTAGTATTTTAAACCTTTATGCTTTCTTTTTCAAAGGGCTTATGTTTAGTTTTTTTATCTTTTCAGCTAGAGTGAATTTTGATTTATCAAAGAGGGCATTAAGAATTTTTTATCTATTTCTTACTAGCAGTTGTTAAATTTTTAAAAATTTTATTAAGAATTTAGGATTTATTTTTATTTATTTTCATCTCTTAAAACCTTTATAATGCCTACAATGGATACAAAAACCACAGCAAAGATAAAGGCTATTTGCACCATATCCAAAATGCTCATCTTTTACCCTTTTTGCTAAGTTGCCCGCAAGCCGCTGATATATCAAGCCCCTTGCTTTCTCTTATGGTGCATACTATCCTTTTAGAGCTTAGATAGTCTTGAAAGGCTATGGCATCTTGCATACTCGGTCTTTTGTATATGGCACCAAAATGAGGATTAAAAAGTATCAAATTTACCTTAGCCCTTATGCCCTCTAAAAGCTTTACTAATTTCTTAGCGTGCTCTAGGCTGTCATTTACACCGGCTATTAGCAGGTATTCAAACATCAATCTTTTTCTTTGATTTATAGGAAATTCTTTTAAGGCTTCTATGATTTGTGCTATATTATAAGCCTTGTTTATAGGCATAAGCTCACTTCTTAGCTCATCATCCACAGCGTGCAAGGATATGGCTAAAAGCACTCCAAGGTTCATTTTTCCAAGCTCTTTTATCTGTTTTGCTAAACCGCTTGTGCTTATGGTCTGTCTTTTCGGTGCTATGGCTAGGGTATCATCCTCGCTGATTATACGTACGGCTTTTGCTACATTTTTAAGATTATCCAAAGGCTCTCCCATACCCATATAGACGATATTTACCCTTTTTTCGTAGGCTATGTTTTTCTCTCTTTTGATGTATAAAATTTGCTCCACTATCTCAGCGGCTTCTAAATTTCTCTTAAAGCCGTCCTTTGCAGTGAGACAAAAAGAACAGCCGCTTTTACAGCCCACCTGTGAGGATACGCAGATAGTGTATTTTGCCTCTTGTAAGACCTTGCCCTTTTCATCCCTTAGCTCTTTTTTCATAGGCAAAAACACAGTTTCTATAAGCTCCTTATCTTTTAGCTGAAATAGATATTTTACACTGCCGTCCTTGCTCTCTTCCTTTCTTATGCACTCTAAGCTTTTGAAGTGATAATTTTGCCCTAGCCTTTCTCTAAGTTCCTTTGGCAAAGAAGTCATTTGGCTAAAATCATCGGCATATTTTTGATAAATCCATTGAAAAAGTTGTTGCACTCTAAATTTAGGTTGTATTTCTAAGGCTAATTCTTCGCTTGTATAATTGAGTAAATTTTTCATTTATTTAGCAAAAACCTTTCATATCAGTTTTCTTTCTCTTAAAAAATTTTCTAAAATATCTTTTGCCTCTTTGTGATTTTTCAAAAATGTTTCGTGGGCCTTTTCATCACAAAAATTCGTAGCACATAAAATTCCCCTAGCCTTTATATCAAAATATTTAGCCACGCATAGCACCGAAAAAAGCTCCATATTTTCAAGCTCTAAACCAAGTTTTGCGAAATTTTTCGCAGCTTCTTTGTTTTGACAGATGTAGTTTGATGAATTTGTTTTGTGCGATGTTTCATATGAAACATTTAAGCTTATCTCATTTTTTATGGGGCTATAAAAAGAATTCGCTAAGGAGGAATATTCTACATTAAAAGCATAAGAGCTTTGATATATTTTTAGAAGCTCTCCTTTGTCATAAAGTCCGCAAGTGCCTATAAATATAAGCTCGTTAGGCTTTTCTTGCATACAAAGCTCTGTGGTTTTTATACTTGCTTGCACCATACCTATACCTATGGCTTTTGCAAAGCTGAAATTTTCATTTCCTCCCGCACAAAGTATCAAGGCTGACATATATCCCTTTCTTAGTTGAAAAAAAGGAAATTTTAGCCTTTTTTTTTAAATTCTTGCAAAATGTTAAGTAAATTTTTGCTACAATTAAAGATGATTAAGGCTAAGAAACATTTTGGACAGAATTTTTTAAAAGATAAGTCTGTGTTAGAGAAAATCACTCAAGCCATACCCAAGTATGTTAAAGACATAGTTGAAATTGGGCCTGGCTTAGGTGATTTGACACAGGAGCTTTTGAAAAAAGCGAGGGTGCAAGCTTACGAGATTGATAGTGAGCTTATTCCTTACTTGAGGAAAAAATTTCAAAAGTATATCTTGGATGATAAATTAGAATTAGTAAATTTAGACGCTAGCGAATTCTTTAGGGAAAAGATGAGCTCTAAGGAGTATTTTTTGGTGGCTAATTTGCCCTATTATATCGCTAGTTCTTTAGTTTTAAGTGCTTTAGAGGATGAAAACTGCCTAGGACTTTTGGTTATGTTGCAAAAAGAGGTGGCGCAAAAATTCTGTGCCACTAAGCTTGATAGCAACTACGGTGCCTTATCTGTTTTAAGCGAGTTAATCTGCGAAAGAAAGCTCATAAGCGAGGTTTCGCAAGAGTGCTTTGAACCAGCACCGAAGGTAAAATCAGCCCTCATACTCCTAGAAAAGCACAGTAACTATGGTGATATTTGCGAGATAGAGGACTTTAAAGCCTTTCTTAAAGAATGCTTTAAAGCTCCTAGAAAAAGACTTGCAAACAATCTCTCAAACAAGGTTTTGTTTGAAATTCTAAGATATTTAGATATACAAGATGATGTTAGACCTCATCAGCTCAGTGCCAAAGATTATCTTAAAATTTTTACTCAGTTAAAGGAAAGAAAATGAGCGAGGAAATTAAGACAAATGAGAATTTGCAAGATGAAAACAACAAGCAACATTCCAAGAAATTCAAATTTAAAAGAAAAAGAAAGTCTTTGCAAAATTCCATAAAAAGCGATGAGAGTGAGCAAAATCTAGCACAAGCTCAAAAGGATGAGACAAAGACAGCAAAAAAGAAAAAAAATAAAAATCTGCCTACAAATTTAACCGGCAACGAGCCCTGGCAGGTGCAAATGTCAAAATCAATAGAAGCAAATAAAATCATACACGAACAAAGGCTTTACCCTCTAAAATTCACAAATAGCACGGAGCATAAATTTAAGATAACTCCTATTGGCGGTCTTGGAGAAGTTGGTGGTAATATGACCGTGATAGAAACAAATAAAGATGCCATTATCGTAGATATTGGTTTAAGCTTTCCAGATGAGAGTATGCACGGGGTTGATATAGTTATACCTGATTTTGATTATATAAGAAAGATAAAGGATAAGGTAAGAGCGGTGCTAATAACCCACGCTCACGAGGATCATATCGGAGCTGTGCCTTATTTTTATAAAGAATTTTCCTTTCCTTTGTATGCCTCTCCTATGGCTCTTGGTATGATTTCAAATAAATTTGAAGAACACGGCTTAAAGGCAGAAAGAAAAAATTTCAAACCTATAGAAAAAAGAAAGCTTTATAATATAGGGGAATTTGAGGTAGAGTGGATACACATAACCCACTCTGTTATAGACGCTTCAGCCCTAGCTATCACTTCAAAGGCAGGGACCATACTTCATAGCGGGGATTTTAAGATAGATCATACTCCTATTGATGGCTATCCAAGCGATTTAAACAGGATAGCTTACTATGGAGATAGAGGGATTTTATGCCTTTTAAGCGATAGCACAAATTCTTATAAAGAGGGTTATACAAAGAGTGAAAGCTCGGTAGGTGATACCTTTGATAATATCTTTTTAAGAGCAAAGGGCAGGGTTATAATGAGCACCTTTAGCTCAAATATACACAGGGTTTATCAGGCTATAACTTATGGTTTAAAATACGGCCGCAAGGTTTGCGTTATAGGTCGTTCTATGGAAAGAAATTTATACACTACTATGGAGCTTGGTTATATAAATTTAGATAGAAAAATTTTCATAGACCCAGATGAGGTAAGTAAGCACAAGGATAATGAGGTCTTGATAGTTACTACAGGTTCTCAAGGCGAGACTATGAGTGCGCTTTATAGAATGGCAACAGATGAGCATAAATTTATAAAGATAAAGGAAAGTGATCAAATCATCATTTCAGCTAAAGCCATTCCGGGTAATGAAAAAAGCATAAGTGCCGTTCTTGATTATCTCTTAAAGGCGGGTGCTAGTGTTGCTTATCAGGAATTTAGTGAAATTCATGTAAGCGGACACGCAAACATAGAGGAGCAAAAACTTATGCTTTGCCTTACTAAGCCTAAATTTTTCTTACCGGTGCACGGAGAGTATAATCACATCACAAAGCATAAGCAAACCGCCATAAAATGCGGGGTCAATGAAAGAAATATCTATCTTATGAGTAATGGCGATCAAATAGAGCTTTGCCATAAGTATATGAAAAGGATAGGCACGGTAAAAACAGGTAAGGTCTTTGTAGATAATCAGATTAACAAACAAATAGCTGATGATGTTATCATAGATAGGCAAAAATTAGCTGATAATGGAGTGGTCGTCATCATAGCCCAGCTTGATAAGAGCACTAAAAAACTTATACAAAAACCAAGGGTTTTAAGCTATGGGCTTGTGGCGGATAAACAAGACTATGAATTTTCTAAGGAGCTAAGCGAGGTTTTATCACTTTTCTTTACAAATATCAAGGATGAAATTTTAAATAATCCAAAAATTTTAGAAGCACAGATAAGACAGGTTTTAAGAAAGCATATCTTTAGAAAGATTAAAAAGTATCCAACCATAGTGCCAACTGTATTTTTAATGTAGTTTCAAAGATATGCCAAAAAAACACAGTAAAGAAGATGATATTAAAAGAAAATTAGGGCAGTTTTTTACGCCCGATTTTCTCAAGGCAAAGTATGCGTATAAATAAATACATCTCTCATAACAGCAAATATTCTCGCCGTGAGGCTGATGAGCTTATAAAGGCTGGACTTGTTAAGATAAATAAAAAATTAGCCTCTCTAAGCGATGAGGTTAGCAAAAATGACAAGGTAAGCATAAGGGGTAAAATCCTAAATGAAAAAAAGCTTTTCACGGTTATAGTGTATAACAAGCCAAAGGGCGAGCTTGTAAGCAAGAAAGATGATAGGGATAGAAAGACTATATATCAGTCCTTGCCACAAAATTTTAGGCATTTTTTGCCTGTTGGAAGACTTGATTTTGCTAGTGAGGGTTTGCTTTTGCTAAGCGATAGTGTAGATGTGGTAAATGCTTTGATGCACAGCGATTTAGAAAGAAAATACTATCTAAAAATAAGGGGCAAGATAGATGAAAAAGTGCTTGAGGCTATGAAAAATGGGCTTGAAATTGTAAATTCAAAAAAAGGAGCCCACGCAAAAACAAAGATAAGCTCTATGAAAATAGCGCCCTTTTTAGACTTTGAAATTTTAGGCTTTAGCGGAGGATACACAAAGCTTAAGGTGCTTATAAATGAGGGGAAAAATAGGGAGCTTAGACGCTTTTTTGGCTTTTTTGATTTAGAACTTGTGGATTTAAAAAGAGTTTCTTTTGGCATAGTAAATTTAGGCCTTTTACCCAGCGGCAAACACCGCTTTTTAAGCAAGGGCGAGTATGCAAAGCTAAGGGATTTTTTAAAGACTAAGAAAACGGATGAGAAAGCTTAAATTTAAGGCTTTTATTTTATAAGGTCATTTAAATTTAGCATTTTAAAGCTTTTAAAATTTGGGCAAATGCAAATTTTATAAAATTATTTTTTCATTTTTTAAAATTTTTAGTATAATCCTAACTTTTGTAGTATTTCTAAAATGCAGATAAGGTGTGAATTTAGGAGTATTATTTTTATTTTAAAGGAGTTTAGATGGATAAACAGGTTAAAGAGCTAAAAGACTGTATATAAGACAAACAGTGGTGCATCAGGCATTATCGCTGTTTTACTTGGTTTTTTCTTTCATTTATTTGGTGCATTTTTTGCTTGGTGGTTGATTGCGAAATTTAGCTTCGGCAAGGCTTTACTGAAAACTTTTATTTTCTTTATAGTCTATGTTATTGCGTTTGTTACAGCCTTTATCATTATAGGTTATTTTATCGGTTTGATTGCTTATATAGTGATGTTAGTAATGCTTTATAAAGACTGTGCGAATTCTGAAATAACTTTCAGCACCGTTACCACTACAACCACAGAAGAACAGATAAAATAAGCAAACAAAGATAAAAATTCAAAGCCTTTGCAAAACAAAGGCTAAAGTTATAAAATTTTTCTCAAAGCTAAAATTTAAAGCTTCTTTGCGTGAAGACTAAGGATTAAAAAAGGAAAGCTATGTCATTTTTGTTTAAGGATATTAGGTTTTTTTAGAGTTTTTGTTTTGCTTTTTATTATGAATTCTATCTGCATTACTTTTTCTATGTTTTATGACTATGGGAAGTATTTTGATTCTTATTGGTTTTATTCCTTTGCTTATAGAGAAAGCTTTTTTATACTTTCTTATGGATTGTTATTTTTCATCATATATCATCTAAGATTAAGATTAATTCAAAATTTTCTTTTAGGCCTTGTGCTTGTTTAAGCCTCATTGCCTTTCTTGTAAATATCTTTTTGCTTTATAATTTTAAGTCGAATTTATCCTCTTACCTTTTTTCTTTCGCTCTTGATACAAACAGCAGGGAAAGCGTAGAGTTTTTACCTAATTATCTTAGCATGCCCTTGCTTTTGATTTGCCTTGCCTTGCTTGTTTTGTTTGCATTTTTATACCTTAAGCTTAAGCCTTTAAGCGTAAATAAAAGGCTTTTAAATTCAGTATTTGTCCTAGCACTTATCGCTATGGTTTTCATACATATCTTTAGGCTTCGTCCTGTGGATGAGAGGTGGAGTGATGTGCTTTATAATGCTTACAACTCCTTTAACAAGGCCTTTCACACCATAGCCGCCGTAAAAGATTATAAACAAAGCAACGCTGTTTTAAAAGAAGTGGCTGATAATCTTAAGAACTTAAATCCACCCACAAAGCCAAAAAAGCATATAAAAAATGTAGTTGTAGTTGTGGGAGAGTCAGCTCAAAGGTCTTATTTGCAAAGCTATGGATACGAGCTTAATAGCACACCTTTGCTTAGCAAAAGACTTGAGCAAAGCCCTGAAAATACCTTTTTATTTGATAATGTCATAAGTGCTAAAGTTAGTACCTCGGACTCCTTATCTCTAGCTTTAACCTTTGCTAATATGGAAAATAAAGCACTGTGGTATAAAAGCCTAAATTTCATAGATCTTTTTTCGCTTTTAGACTATGATAGCTATGTCTTTTCAAATCAAGAAAATGTGGGAGTTTTTGCGGTAGCCCATGTAAGTATCTTTAACAGAGCAAAAAATATCACTTTCTTAAACAAAACCGATAAATTCGACATAGCTAGATTTGATGAAAATCTTTTAAAACCTCTAGCAGAGGCTAAAGAAAAAAGCGACAAACCATCTTTATTTGTAGTGCATCTTTTGGGCTCTCACGCTACATATTACAAAAGATACCCAAAAGAATTTGATGTCTTTTCTTCAAATTCTATAAACGGGGGGGGCATTGCAAAAATACAAAAGCTGAGTATTTAAATTCCATACTTTATACAGATTTCGTGCTTGATGAAATCATAAATATCTTTAAGGATGAAGATAGCTTGGTGCTTTATTTTAGCGATCACGGCGAGGAAGTTTGCGATGTGGACGACTTTTCTGGGCATGTTGGCACGAGAATTTCAAGGTTTATGCTAGAAGTGCCTTTTGTGCTTTATCTTAGCAATACTTTTAAGCAAGAACACGAGGATTTTTACAAACGCATCAAAAATACAGATAAATCTGTGCCTTATATGTTAGATGATTTAACGCATACCTTAGCCGACATTGCAGGCGGTAAAATCTTAGGTTACGAGGAAAAAAGATCCATCTTTAGCAGTGATGATAGCTTTTTAAGAGCTAGACAAAGAGTGGTTGGTGAAAAGCCGTTTAAAGACTATGACAAGGAGCTAAAAAAGTTCTAAATTCTCTTGACTTAGAGTAGGTATCATTCTTTATAATAGTAAATTTAAACAGTTAAGCTAGTAAAAGGATATAAATGCGATACCTTACTCTAAACAATGGGATAAAAATGCCAATTTTAGGCTTTGGCACCTACAGCGTACATAGTAAAGATGTACTTTTACAAGCCCTTGATAGCGGCTACCGTCTTTTTGATACAGCACAAATGTATCATAATGAAAAAGAAGTAGGCCTTGCCATTAATGAAGCCATGCAAACACGCGGTATAAAACGGCAAGACTTTTTTATCACGACCAAATTATCTAGCAATATGAACTTTGATGAGGTGCAAAAAAGCATAGATTTAAGCTTAAGGGCTTTGAATTTAGACTATGTAGATTTGCTATTAATCCACGAGCCATACCCGCAAGCTAAGCAAATGTATGAGGCAATGCAAATAGCTTATAAAGAAGGCAAAGTAAGGGCATTAGGGCTTTCTAGCTTTAGGCCAAAGCCATATCTTGACTTTGTTAAGGGCTGTGAAATTTTACCTGCTATCAATCAATGCGAAACACATATTTACTATCAACAAAAGGCCTTAAAAGAGGCGATGAAAGCTTACGGCACGGTTTTGCAGTCTTGGAGTCCATTTATTGCTGGGAAAAACGGCTTTTTTGAAAATTCAAGCTTAAAACAAATCGCAAGAAAACATAAGAAAAGCGTGGCGCAAATAGCACTAAGATTTTTAATAGAACAAGATATTGTAGCCATCCCAAAAGCTTCAAAGATTACACATATGCAAGATAATATCAATATCTTTGATTTTGCCTTAGATGAAGAGGATATGCAAAACATAAGCAAGCTTGATAAAAACCAAACGCAGTTTTCTTGGGGCTATTAACTTTGGGTCTTTAAGCCCAAATTTAGCCTTAATCAAGCTTTTTTTAAATTCAACTTGCGCAAGTTTTACTCATAGCTTGCTTAGAATGAGGTTTTAAGCTCAAAAGTTCTTTTATTATTAGCAAATTTCAAGTATTATTTTTATCATTTAGATATTTGGAGGTGTTCGTGGAACAACAAACAGAATTAACAAGAGCAAAAAGAATTCGCTCAATAATAGCCGCAAGTAGCGGAAATTTGGTAGAATGGTTTGACTTTTATATCTATGCTTTCACAGCGGTTTATTTTGCGCACAAATTTTCAGGCTCAGATGACCCTGTAATTCAGCAAATTTCAGCCTTTGGAATTTTTGCCTTAGGCTTTTTTATGAGGCCTATTGGTTCGTGGTTTTTTGGTTCGCTAGCCGATAAAATCGGTAGAAAATCATCCATGGTGTTTTCAGTTATTTTAATGGCCGTTGGTTCTTTCATGATAGCTTTTATACCTAGCAAGGATGTTATAGGCGATTGGGCTATATTGCTTTTGCTTTTGGCAAGACTTATACAAGGCCTTAGCGTTGGTGGAGAATACGGCATAGCAGCCACCTATCTAAGCGAATTAGCAAGCGATGGAAAACGAGGCTTTTACTCATCTTTTCAGTATGTAACATTAATAGGCGGTCAGCTTCTAGCCGTGGCTAGCATATCTGTGATGCTTTTATTCTTTAACGAAGAACAGATGAAGGATTGGGCTTGGAGAGTGCTTTTTGTCGTTGGCGGAATTTTAGCACTTGGTTCTTTATTTGTTCGTTCTAT
Organism: Campylobacter avium LMG 24591; assembly: GCF_002238335.1. Lineage (NCBI taxonomy): Bacteria > Pseudomonadati > Campylobacterota > Epsilonproteobacteria > Campylobacterales > Campylobacteraceae > Campylobacter > Campylobacter avium. Next base: position 1,688,300 of record NZ_CP022347.1, on the reverse strand, counting down.
TATGAATGAGAGTGCCACGCAGCTTCACAAGCACGAGGACAGAGGCACGCTAAAAGCACTATTTACAACATCTTGGAGGCAGTTTCTTTTAGTAGTTGGTATCACAGCTGGAGGTTCTTTGGTATTTTACACCATTACAACCTATACAAAAACCTTTATGATAGGTAGTGCAGGCATTGACTCAGGCGTATCAAACAACATCATGCTAGTAGCTTTATTTATACTTATGATGATACAGCCTTTGTTTGGGTATTTAGGCGATAAGATAGGACATAGAAATTTCTTGCTTATCTTTGCTGTCTTGGCTTTGATTGGAATTTATCCTTTATTTATGCTTTTAAAAGGCACCTCAAATGCTTATATAGCCTTTTTTATAATCCTAGCCTTATTTGTGATACTTTCTTTTTACACCTCAGTTGCTGGAATTTTCAAGGCAAAATTATTCCCAGAGCATGTAAGAGCCTTAGGGACAGGCTTTGGCTACGCTATACCAAATGCAATGTTTGGCGGCTCGGCACCTTGGGTTGCTTTGCAGTTTAAAAACGCTAATATGGAAAACGGCTTTTTCGTCTATCTTGCTTGTATGATGCTTTTGGTGCTTGTAGTTACCATAATCTTACCTAAGAAAGGAGAACTTGAATGATAAAAGGGCTTTTTGGGGCTTTGTTAGCTATTTTAGCTTTTATTTGCGGTCTATGTTTTTCAAATTTTTATCCTAAGGATAGTGAGCAAGGTTTTAGTTTTAGGCAAAATTTATATCACTCAAGCGAGCTTTTGCCCGATTCTTTTGTAAGCAGACCTACTTTTTCGGCAAGTTCTTTGCTTAGTACAAAGATAAATTTAAGCCTTGAGGAAAGAGGCAAAATCACAAAAACCTTTAATGACATAATAGCCCTTGCCAATGAAAATAAAATTTGCACAGGTGGTTCATACAGCATAGAGCCTACTTTTTATTATGATAAGGGCAGAAATGTTCCCAGGGGACACAGCTTTCGTGCCTCTTTTAACTGCGAGATTTCCGCAAATCAGCTTCAAGAGTACAACGAGCTTATAAATAATATGGCTAAACTAGCTTCCTTAAATGGCTTGATTGTTATGAACACCCCGGCTTTAAGTGCAGTTATTTCTAGTGAGTTATTAAGAAAAAATGAGCAAAATAGCATAAGTGAAATTCTAAAGCTTGCCGATGAGGCTAGAAAGCAATACTCAAAAGTTACAAATAAAAATTGCTATGTAAAAAATATAGATTTTGTGAATAATTCTATCGTTCCAAGGCCGCTATATGCCGCAAAGTCAAACAGCGATATTGTAGAAACAAGCCTTCCAGTGATAGACAGTAAAAAGATAGAAAAAACAGCTACTGTTGCTTTTTACTGTGAATAACTTATAAAGACTAAGAATTTACTTAGTCTTTGGGCATGAAATTTTGTTAAATTTTTTAAGACTTTTAGTTAAAATTTTCTACTTTTCATTTACTTTTCTTTTAAAAAGCTATAAAATAATGCTTTAAAGCAAATTTTGTTTTTTTGTACTATAATTAAGCTTTATTTTTTTAAAAGGATGACTTATGTTAAAAAAGAAACTTTTTAGGCTCTGCTGTAGGGCTATGCTTACTTTCATCTTGTGCCTTAGCAGATGAAAATTCAGGTTTTTACCTTGGACTTGAGGGTGGATATATACATAGTGCTTATAAGGAGGTAGATACTAATATTATGACAGGTTTCAGTGTAACTTTGCCGACTAAAAGTCTTAATGGCTTTAACCTAGGTGCTAAGTTGGGATATAGATTTACTGAAAATCATAGAATGTATTTTAATATAGGCAGTGATATGGGTCTTTCTATATCAGGTAATGGTGGAGATGTTGATATTAGTACTATGAGATATATCTTAGGTTATGATTTTACTCCTAGCATTACTGATAGTTTTAGAGGAGTTTTGGGACTTTATGCTGGATATACAACTCTTAAAGAAAAGTTAAATTTTTTTGGTGGCACAGAGAATATTAATTATGGCGGAGTAGTATGTGGAGCTAAAGTAGGTGCTATGTATGAGATAAATGCCAATAATGAGCTTGAACTTGGCTTAAAATACGAAGGTATGAATCTTGAAAATACCACAAAACTCTCATTTAAATCTGAAGTACAACCAACAAATTTACATCTTTATGTAGGCTATGCTTATAGATTTTAATCTTTCTTAGCTGCATTTTACAGCCTTAGTAAAAGTCAAAATTTTAGTTAAGTATTTACTAAAAATTTGGCTTTCACATAGGGCTAAATTCTTACTTAGTTATCTTTCAAACTAAGTCTTTTTAAAATTTTTTACCGAAATTGCAGTCTTTACCTTTGTAGTAAAAGCCTTTTTTAAGCTTAGTTTGATAGAATTTAGCTTTTATTTTGCGGGAATAGCTCAGTGGTAGAGCACAACCTTGCCAAGGTTGGGGTCGCGAGTTCGAACCTCGTTTCCCGCTCCACGCCCGGGTGGTGGAATTGGTAGACACAAGGGACTTAAAATCCCTCGGAATTTTTCTTCCGTGCCGGTTCAAGTCCGGCCCCGGGCACCATTAGGTAGGCTAAAAGGCGACATAGCCAAGCGGTAAGGCATGGGCCTGCAAAGCCTTGATCTCCGGTTCGAATCCGGATGTCGCCTCCATATTTTGCAATACAATCCTCGGGAGATGGCTGAGTGGTCGAAAGCGGCGGTCTTGAAAACCGTTGAGGTGCAAGCCTCCAGGGGTTCGAATCCCTTTCTCCCGGCCATACCATGAAATCTCTTAAATTCAAACTTTCACTAAAGCTTAATCAAAACACAAGGTTTTTGTGCTAAAATCATAGCCTTTAATTTTCAAGAAAGGAGAGTATTTGGCAAAAGATGATGTTATAGAAATAGATGGCACGGTTATTGAGGCACTACCAAACGCTACTTTTAAGGTAGAACTTGATAATAAAATGGTCATACTATGCCACATAGCGGGTAAAATGCGTATGCACTATATCAGGATAATGCCCGGAGATAAGGTAAAAGTAGAGCTTACGCCTTATAGCCTGGATAAGGGCAGGATTACTTTTAGGTATAAATAAGTTTAATTTCGATATAATCGAACTTTTTTGCAACAAAACTACACGAAGAAGTATTTTTAAAGTTACACTTGTTTTGAAAATACTTGCTTATTCTAAGAGCTATGTTGCGAAATTTAAAAGTGAAATTTTAAATTTTCAAGGAGACAAAATGAAGGTTAGACCATCTGTAAAAAAGATGTGTGACAAATGCAAGGTGGTGCGTCGCAAAGGCGTAGTCCGTATAATCTGTGAAAATCCAAAACACAAACAAAGACAAGGATAAGTTTATGGCTCGTATAGCAGGTGTTGATTTACCAAAGAAAAAAAGAATAGAGTATGGATTAACCTATATTTACGGTATAGGTTTGTACACTTCAAGAAAAATTCTTGATAAAACCGGAATTTCTTATGACAAAAGAGTGGCTGATTTAAGCGAGGATGAAGCCGCTGCCATAAGAAAGGAAATTCAAGAAAGCTATATGGTTGAGGGTGATTTAAGAAAACAAGTTGCTATGGATATAAAGGCTTTGATGGACCTTGGTTCATATAGAGGCTTAAGACATAGAAAAGGTTTGCCTGTAAGAGGACAAAAGACTAAGACAAATGCTAGAACTCGCAAGGGCAAAAGAAAAACAGTTGGCGCTAAATCATAAGGATAAAAAATGGCAAAAAGAAAAGTGATAAAGAAAAAAGTAGCCAAGAAAAACATAGCAAAAGGTATAGTTTATATAAACGCTACTTTTAATAATACTATGGTTACGATTACAGATGAAATGGGAAATGTTATAGCTTGGTCTTCAGCTGGAGGTTTGGGCTTTAAAGGCTCTAAAAAGTCAACTCCTTACGCTGCACAACAAGCAGTAGAGGACGCTTTAGCTAAGGCAAAAGAACACGGTATCAAAGAAGTTGGTATCAAGGTTCAAGGACCAGGAGGAGGCAGGGAAACTGCCGTAAAAAGCGTGGGTGCTGCCGAAGGTATAAAGGTAACATTCTTAAAAGATATAACACCATTAGCACATAATGGCTGTAGACCACCTAAACGTCGTCGTGTTTAAAAGGAGATAAAATGGCAAGATATATAGGAGCTGTAGAAAAACTTGAAAGACGATTTGGCGTAAGTTTGGCGCTAAAAGGAGAGAGAAGATTAGCCGGTAAAAGTGCCTTAGATAAAAGACCTTACGCACCGGGACAACACGGAGCAAAAAGAGGCAAGATAAGCGAATACGGACTTCAGCTAAGAGAAAAGCAAAAGGCTAAATTTATGTATGGCGTGAGCGAAAAGCAGTTTAGAAGGCTTTTTGCAGAAGCGGCTAGAAGAGACGGAAACACAGGGGTTTTACTCATACAACTTTTGGAACAAAGACTTGATAATGTAGTATATAGGATGAGCTTTGCTACTACTCGCCGTTTCGCAAGACAGCTAGTAACTCACGGACATATCTTAGTTGATGGCAAGAGGGTTAATATACCTAGCTACAGGGTTGAGGCAGGACAAAAGATAGAGATAGTAGAAAAGAGCAAGAATAATCCTCAAATTTCAAGAGCCATAGAGCTAAGTGCGCAAACAGGCATAGTTGCTTGGGTGGATGTGGAAAAAGATAAAAGATATGGAATTTTCACAAGATATCCGCAAAGAGAAGAGGTGGTAATTCCTGTTGAGGAAAGATTTATAGTAGAGCTTTACTCTAAATAATAAAAAGGCTATATATGAAGACTATTACTACATCGGCTTATACGCCTAATAAATTTGAAGTAGAGGATATAAGTGCTACTACGGCTAAAATCAGTGCTTGGCCTTTTGAGATAGGGTATGGCATAACCTTAGCTCACCCTTTAAGGAGACTGCTTTACACAAGCACCGTTGGTTTTGCGCCAACTGCACTTCATATAGACGGGGTTAGCCACGAATTTGATAGTATGCGTGGTATGCTTGAAGATGTGGCTTTGTTTATAATAAATCTCAAAAAATTGCGTTTTAGACTTAAAAATGATTCTAATAAAGAAGTGGTCGATTTTCATTTTAAGGGTGCTAAGGAAATTCACGGACGAGACTTAAATAATGACTTGGTTGAGGTTGTGAACGAAGACGCTTACCTAGCCACTATAAACGAAGATGTTGACCTTAAATTCTCTGTTATCATAGAAAAGGGCATAGGTTATGTTCCTAGCGAAGACATTAGAGATATGCTTCAAGATAACAAATACATAGCCCTAGACGCTTTTTTTACGCCTATTAGAGAGGCTGTGTATGATATAGAAAAGGTGCTTTTTGGTGATAATCCAGACTATGAAAAGGTTGTTTTTACCATAACAACAGATGGCCAAATTTCTCCAAACAAAGCCTTTGAAAATGCCTTAGAAGCTATGTATAAACAGCTTTCAGTCTTTGATAAGATTACAAATGTGGGCACTGTGGTAAAAAATCAACAAGCCTCAAACGAGATAGAAAATATGAAGTTGCTTCAAAACATCACCGACCTAAATTTAAGTGCAAGGTCCTTTAACTGCCTTGAAAAAGCGGGCATTACTTACATAGGCGAACTTGCTTTGATGAGCTTAAATGAGCTTGCGGCGCTTAAGAATTTGGGTAAAAAGTCCTTAGATGAGATAAAAAGCATAATGGAAAGCATAGGACTTCCTGTTGGAACTTCAAAACTAAGTGATAATAAAGAAATGCTTAGGCAGAAAATAGCCGAGCTTAAAGCACAAAATGAAGGATAAAAGATGAGACATAGACACGGATACAGAAAGCTAGGCAGAACCTCCTCTCACCGTGCTGCCTTGCTTAAAAATTTGAGCATAGCCTTAATCAAAAGTGGCAAGATAGAAACTACCTTACAAAAGGCCAAGGAGCTTCGCTCTTACATAGAAAAGCTTGTTACTAGGGCTAGGGTTGGCGATTTTAACGCACATAGAATTGTTTTTGCCTCCCTGCAAGATAAAGAAAGCACAAAAAAACTAGTGGATGAGGTAGCGCCTAAATTTAGAGATAGAAAAGGCGGCTACACTAGAATTATCAAAACTAGACTTCGCAGAGGTGACGCTGCTGAAATGGCTTTCATCGAATTTGTAGAGTAAAATTGCGTCCAAAGCCTAGTTTTACTTAGATTAAAAAGCACCTTTTTGGGTGCTTATCTGCACCAAATCTCGTTAAATTTTAAAGCTATGAAATTTTAATTTAAAACATAAAAGCTTACAAATTTGCAAGATTTTTCTATTTAGTTTCTTTTAAGTCCTATCTATAAATTCTAAAATCATCAGTTTAAACAGTTTTTTAAGTATAATTGCACTTTTATTTTAAAAAGAGGTTTTTATGCAAACATATAAAAAGACGATTTTTGCACTAGCTTTGTGCGCCTTTTGTTTGGGCGTTACTGAATTTGTAATGGCTGGTGTTTTAGTAGATGTGGAAAAATACTTTGAAGTGAATGCAAAGACTGCAGGCTGGCTAACTACGCTTTATGCCATAGGCGTTTTCATAGGCGCGCCACTTGTTAGCATACCTCTTAGCAGATATGATAGAAGATTGCAGCTTTTGATAAATTTAAGCATCTTCGCCATAGCGAATTTCATCATCTTTTTGAGCACGAATTTTTATCTAACCGCCTTTGCTAGATTTATAGCAGGCACTCAGCACGGGGTTTTCTTTGTCATAGCCACATTAGCAATCACATCCTTAGTTCCCTCAAACATACGCTCAAGAGCCCTAGCTGTGATGGTTACAGGACTAACGGTAGCCTTGGTTACGGGTGTGCCTTTGGGTACCTTTGTGGGACATTTTTTTGGCTTTAAATTTATCTTTTTGCTTATATTTTTAATAACCGTTTTTGCTATCTTTGGAATTTTTCATCTAATGCCCAAAAACATAAGCTCAAAGCCCATGACTTTGGGGAATTTAATACCGGCCTTTTCTCACAAAAACCTTTTAAAAACCTACACCATAACGATATGCACTTGCGGAGCGCAGTTTGTGCTTTATACCTATATACAAAAGCTTTTGGTCGAGGTGAGCGGCTTTGAGGTTACTAGCACTGCTTATATACTTTTAGTGTATGGTTTTTGCGCCATACTTGGAAATTTATACGGAGGAAAACTAGCCGACAAAATAGGCTCTGTGATGAGCTTAAGGATAATCTTAATTTTACAAGTGGCAGCATTTTTGCTCATAAGCATATCAATGTACTATAAAATTTTAGTCATTATAAACATAGCTTGCATAGGCTTTTTAGCCTTTTCAACCATACCTGCGTTAAAGATGATAGCTTTGCATAAGGCAAAAAGACACTCAAATCCCTTTGTAGACAGCACGGTTAGCGTAAATGAGGCCGCTTTTAATGTAGGCATTGCCCTTGCTTCCTGGCTAGGAGGCGTGGTTTTAGTAAAGTTAGGAGTTGAATTTAACGCAGTTTTTGCCGCACTTTTTATCCTGCCAGCACTTCTTTTTTCAGTCCTTTTTGCAAAGGATAAGATGGATTATAAAAAGCTAGAAAAGAAAAAGAGCAAGCTAAGATAAGGTTAAATTTAAGTCCAAAAAGCTTGATAAATTCAAGCTTTTTAAAGCACAAAGGTAAGATTTTAAAGCCTTTGTTGTGATTTAGAACGAAACGCCTACATTGAAAAGAAAGCCGCTAGCGTTTGTCTTGCCGCCGTTTATGTAGTTTAGCTTTTCGTATTCGTATTCTACAGAGGCAAAGATTGGCAAAATGCTTGTTTTAAGCCTTACTCCCACATTATATGAGATGTCATTTTCAAACAAGGCATTGAATTTTGAGTAGTTAAAGCCCACATAAGGCAAAATGCTAATTATGCTTAAATCCAGATTGTATCCCAGCGAAAGCCCGTATTGTTGCTTGGTGAAGTCAAAAAAGGTATTGTTTGCTTTGTAATACTTGTATTGTGGCGCTACAAAGATATTATTATATCCTAGCCACAGCCTAGCACCAACGCCGTATGTATTATAAGTATAAGAACCAATATTTTCATTTTTGTAAGAACCGCCAATCTCAGGCGAAATGCTAAGCGAACCTATACTTATGGCAAAGCTAAAGCTAGAAAATAAAAATAAGACAGCGATAAATTTTTTCATATTTTTCCTTGAAATTTTCTCTTATATTATAAAGTATTTCATAAAAAAGCCTTTAATTTTTTACCTTTAAAGCGAATATGCTTAGCAAGGATTATCCTTGCCAAGCTTAGCGACTGTATGAAAACTGCCCCTTGTTTTCATCTAAGTCTTGTATCTTTTTCATATCAGCCTTGCTTAATTCAAAATCAAAGATATTTAAATTTTCTTTCATATATTTTAATCTCGCAGCCTTAGGTATTACTATTATATTTTCTTGTGTTAAGAATCTTAGTGCAACTTGCGCTACTGTTTTGTTGTATTTTTTAGCTATTGCTAACATAGTTTTGTTTTCAAAGAATTCTTTTTTACCATGCACAAAAGGACTCCAAGACTGAAGCATTGTGCCGTGATCCTTCATAACTTCTCTTAGCTTCTTTTGTTGATAAAAGATGTGTGTTTCGCACTGATTTACAGCAGGTATTATCTCGCAAGATTTTACAAAGTCGCTATAAATATCAGGTGTGAAATTTGATACACCTATAGCCTTTATTTTACCTTTTTTATAAGCTTCTTCCATAGCCTTATACATTTGCTTTCTGTTTTCAAATGGTTGGTGTATTAAAAGCAAGTCTAAATATTTTAAATTCATTAGTTTCAAGGTGTCATCTATGCTTTTTTGTGTTTGTTTAAAGTCCATGTTGCTTGATAGTTTGGTAGTGATAAAGAATTCCTCTCTTTTTACCTTTGACTGTTTTACTGCCTCGCCCACCACCTTTTCATTTCCATAAAGTTGAGCACTGTCTATTAATCTATAACCTACATTTATAGCATCAAGAAAGGTAGAAACCTCATTTATAGAATAGGTCCCAAGTCCAATTATAGGCATAGAAACACCGTTGTTGAGTTTTACAGTAGGCACAGGCATAGCTTCTTTGGCAGTAGTTGCAAAAATATTTGTAGCAAATGTTGTGTTAAGCACTGCTAAAGCACCCGCACACTTAGCGGTATTTAGCAAAAATTCGCGTCTTGGATTATTTTTCATAATTTTTCCTTAATAAAAATTTTTCTTAATTATCTTATGAAATTCTAAACAAGATAATAATTATTGTATTTTATGTATAAAAATTCGAAGTTTTGTATCTTCTTGCAAGGGCAAAAAACTTTGTTTTATCTTGCAATAAGGCTTCATTATAAGTTTTTAAATCTCTTTTTTGTTTTTTATCCTTGCACTTTTTAAAAGACTTTTAATAGGAGTGCTTAAATTTAAAGAGCAAAGCGGAGAAGCTAGTATGATATTATCATAAGTGCTTAAGTCAAAAGATATCCTCAAGTACAACATCGGCTTTTTCTCCTTGTTCTTTTCTAGCTCTTATTAGAATTTCATCATAATCCTTAGGATAGAGATTAAGGGTGAATTCTATACACATCAGCCTTTATAGCTCTTGCTATATACTGGGCTAAAATATGGGTATTAAGCGTTTTGGAATAATACAGCAAAGCATTTTGAAACTTATCTTTAGCCACGGTTTTTGTTTAGCTAAAAACAAAGATAGCTTTATAAATTCTATACGATTTAACACAAGTTATTATAAATCCGCTTTATACTCATTTAGCCACTTAACCATAGCAGGGTCTCTGTGGTCGAAAAATAAGGACTTTTTATCGTCTAAACTTGCCATTGTTTGCATATCCTTAGCATCTAGTGTAAAATCAAATACCGAGAAATTCTCTAACATTCTTTCCTTTCTGGTAGTTTTAGGAATTACTGCTATCTCTCTTTGTATGAGCCATCTTAGTATAACTTGAGCTACTGTTTTGTTGTATTTTTTTCCAATTTTAGCTATGGTTGGATTGCTAAACATATTGTTTTTTCCCTCTCCAAATGAAGCCCAAGACTGCATAGCTACATTGTATTCTTTCATAAGTTTTTGCATTTGAAATTGAGCGTGTAAAGGATTGCATTCGATTTGATTTAGAGCCGGTTTTATTTCGTTGTTTAAGCAAAAATCCACCAATCTATCATCATAAAAATTACTTACTCCAATGGCTCTTATTTTTTTATCTTTGTAGAGCTTACTCATAGTTCGCCACGCTCCATAAACATCATTAAATGGTTGGTGTATCAAATAAAGGTCTATATAGTCTAAGCCAAGCTTTTTTAAAGAATTATCAAAGGCTTTTTTTGCTTTTGTTTCATTTGTATAACTTACCCATAACTTTGTAGTTACAAAGATTTCTTCCCTTTTTATGCCACTTGCTTTTATGGCAGCACCTACGCCCTCTTCGTTAAAATACGACTGTGCTGTATCTATAAGCCTGTATCCCACTTCTAAGGCATCTTCTACACATCTTTGAGTTTCTTTAGCGTCTATTTGATAGACTCCATAGCCTAAGATAGGCATTTTAACGCCGTTGTTTAGAGTTATAGTTTGCATGGTATTTCCTTTGTTATTATTTTTTGCTACGAGTGGATTAAAAGCAGCCATTCCTGCACCTAAACTAACTGCATAAGCTAGTGTTTTTGCACTATGTTTTAAAAAGCTTCGTCTTGAGTTGTTAGCAAAGTTTTTTGAGTGCTTTATATCTTGCATTTTTCTCCTTTGCAGAAAATTTGCATTATTATAAGAGCTAACACCTACTGTCTGTCAAGAGAAAATTGCAAAAAATTTAATTTTTATCCTTGTAGTATTTTTCTCCCCAAGCGTTAAGGGAATCTAGGATTGGTATTAAAGACTGTCCCTTTGTGGATAGTGAGTATTCTACCTTTGGTGGAATTTGAGGGTATTCTTTTCTTTGTATTAGCTTGTCGTTTTCAAGCTCTTTAAGTGCATTGCTTAAACTTTTAAAAGAAATTGAACCCATATATCTTTTAAGCTCGTTATAGCGAACTGTTTTGAAATGAAACAAGGCGTATAAAATTCCCATCTTATACTTTCCGCCTATTAAAGAAAGAGTGTAGGAAAATGGCGAACCTTGTATATTTTCTGCCTTTATGCAAGATAGCTCTTTTTTCATATATCTTTCCTTGTAGTAAGTATCTAACTTTATTTTCCGTATTGAACTTTCTAGCATTGTATCAGAAATATTTTTTATTTTAAGGAGTTATTATGGTTTTTACCTTTGAAGAAAGCTTACAGCAAAGATTTGCCTGCAAGGCTTTTACAGACAAAGAGATACAAAAAGACGACCTAGACTTCATCTTAGAGGCAGGCCGCTTGGCACCTAGTTCTTGCGGCTTTGAGCCTTGGAAATTTGTGGTTCTTAGCAAAAAAGAAGATAATGAGGCCCTAAGCAAGCTTTGTTTTAATCAAGAAAATGTCGCCACCGCAAGCCATAACATCATCATCTTAGCAAGAACTGATTTGCAAGCTAAGGATGAGTATGCGAGAAAGCAGGTTGCGAGATTTTGCAGTCCCAATGTAGATAAAGACAAATTTCAGCAGGTGTTAAATTCTTATACCGGAGCCACAAATGCCATGAATGAGGAGCAGCTTTACGCTTATGCTAATAATCAATGCCACCTAGCCCTTATGCAAATGGCGACTGCTGCTATGGTAAAGGGCATTGATTCTTGTATGATAGGAGGCTTTGAAAAGGCCAAGGTTGATGAGTATCTAAGGCTGAATTACCCTTTTCAAACCGCAGTTATCTTAAGTCTTGGATACAGAAAAAATGAGCCAAAATACAAAAAACAAAGACTTAAAATAGAAGAAGTGGTTGAGTATAGATAAGCTTTTGCCTGGTTTTACTAGGCAAAATTAAAATTTTAAAAACCAAGGCAAATGCAAAATTTAAACTCTTAAATGTATTTCTTTGCTTTCTAATGCTCTTAGTTCTTAATACAAATTCCAAGAATGCCCAAGCACGTTCAGTAAAAAAATTTTAAAAAATTCTCTCTTTCCTCTTGACTTAGACTAAGTCTCAGCCTTTATAATAGTCTTTTAAATTTATTTTAAAGGATTAATATGAAAGCTATATTAAAGGTCTTTCTTTTAAGCTTATTTTTTATAGGAGGTGTGGCCATGGCTGGGGACAAAGCTTGGGACAAGGTTTTCGCAAAAAGTGATGAGGTAAATGTGCAAAAGGTTAAATTTAAAAACCGCTACGGCATTACATTGGTGGGCGATTTGTATATACCTAAAAATGCAAAGGGTAAAATGCCTGCCATCGCTATAAGCGGACCATTTGGAGCTGTTAAAGAACAAGCTTCAGGGCTGTATGCTCAAAGTCTAGCAAAGCAAGGCTTCATCACCTTAGCCTTTGATGCGTCTTATACGGGCGAAAGCGAAGGAAAACCTAGAAATGTGGCCTCGCCGGACATAAATACAGAGGATTTTTCAGCCGCTGTTGATTTTTTGAGCACTCATAAAATGGTGGATGAAAATAAGATAGGAATTTTAGGAATTTGTGGTTTTGGAGGCTTTGCCTTAAATGCTGCTGCTATGGATACTAGGGTAAGAGCAACTGTCACTTCAACTATGTATGATATGAGCAGGGTTAATGCTAATGGCTATAATGATAGTGCTAACAACGCAAAGGATAGGCAAAAATTAAAAGAAAGCTTAAATAAGCAAAGAACGCAAGATTTTAAAAAAGGCACCTATGCTAAGGCAGCCGGTTTGCCTGATAAACTAAGCGGAAATGAGCCAAAATTCATACAAGATTATTATAATTATTACAAAACACCAAGAGGCTTTCATAAACGTTCTATAAATTCAAATGGCAATTGGAACGCGACCTCAGCCCTTTCTTTCATAAACATGCCTATCTTAGCATATAGTAACGAAATACTAAATCCTGTGCTTGTCATACACGGAGAAAAGGCACACAGCAGGTATTTTAGCGAGGATGCTTTTAAAAATTTAAAGGGTAAGAATAAAGAGCTCTTGATAGTAAAAGATGCTTCTCATGTGGATTTGTATGATAATTTAGATAAAATTCCTTTTGCAAAAATATCTGAATTTTTCAAGCAAAATTTGAACTAAAAGCCTTTTTAAATGCAAATTTGGCTAAATTTAGACAAATACTTAAAGGACAGTGTTGAAGCAAAGTATCAAGGATAAAAAGGCTGAATTTTTGCATTCTCTTAAGGGCAAAAGCCTAGCTTATAAACGTTACGCAAAAAGCCCCTTGCGTTATGGCGGAGGCAAAAGCTTGGCTGTTGGGCTTATAATCGAACAATTTCCAGATGATTTGCAAAGAATAATCAGTCCTTTTATGGGCGGCGGAAGCGTAGAAATCGCTGCTAGTTTAGAATTAGGGCTTGAGGTTAGAGCCTTTGATATCTTTGATATTTTAGTGAATTTTTGGCAGGTTTTGCTAAAAGATTCCAAGGCACTTTTTGATAGCTTAAAAGACTTAGAGCCAAGCAAAGAAACTTACGCAAAGATTAAAGATGAGCTGAAGTTGTTTTGGAACGAAAGGCAGAAAAACCCCGCAAACAAACCGCAAATAAAGCTAAGTCCTTTAGAGCTTGCAAGAGATTATTATTTTAATTTTAATTTGAGTTATGGGCCTGGATTTTTGGGTTGGCTAAGTAAAATTTATGAGGACAAAAAAGACGTTTATTTAAAGGCTTTGCAAAAGATAAAAAATTTTGATAACCCAAATTTACATGTGGAATGCACCAGCTTTGAAGCTGTTTTTGAAAAATACCCAAATGACTTTTTTTACCTTGATCCGCCTTATTTTTTAGAAGGAAATTCAAAGATGTTTAAAGGAATTTATCCTATGCGAAATTTCGCCATTCATCACAATGGCTTTAACCACGAGCTTTTGGCAAGGCTTTTGAAAGAGCACAAGGGCAGATTTATCTTAAGCTATAATGACTGTGAATTTGTGCGAGAGGCTTACAAGGATTTTAAAATTTTAGAGCCAAAATGGCAATACACAATGGGACAAGGTGAAATTAGGATAGGCAAAAACAGGGTAAAAAGGGGCGATGATACTAATACAAAAGTTTCGCACGAGCTTTTAATCATAAAGGATTAATTCTACCAGGCAAAAAGTCTAAAAAAAATCCAAAAAGCCCTTGACTTAGACCTACTCTCATCCTTTATACTTTTAAAAATTTCAAATTAGGATTTAGTATGCGTATCTTATTTATTGCGGCTTTTCTAGCTTGTTTTATTTTTGCAAAGGAGGCAAATATGGTGTTTTTAGAATATAAGACTCAGGGCGCGGATGTTAAAATTCAAGTTGAGTTAGATGGTAATCAAGCAAGCAAGGAATTTTTAGCACAACTACCGCTGGAGCTAGAATTTAGCGATTATGCGAACAAAGAAAAAATAGCTCATCTTCCTAAGGCCTTAACTGTTAAAAATACCCCAGACTACGACCCGCAAATTGGGGATTTGTTTTATTTTTCGCCTTGGGGGAATATCGGCATTTTTTATGGCAAGCAGCCACCTTATAAGGGGCTAGTGTATCTTGGAAAGCTTGTTAATGCTAAGGATTTGCAAAGCTTAAGGTCTATTAAGGGTAATTTTAAGCTAAAGATTACAAGATAGCTTTATAGCTTTGCTTTTGCTAAATCTAAGCTTTAGAAGAGATTTTACGCAAGTGTTTAAAAAGATTGCTTTGTTTTTCTTATATTAAAAATTATTTTGCTAAAATTTACACATAAATTTAAAAGGTAATTAAATGAAAAGTAAAATTTTAGGCATTTTTATCGCAGCCTTGTTGTTTGCCGCGTGTTCTACTTATAACACCTTAGACAGCAGCAAAGAATACGCTTTTGTGGTGGATGAAAATCAAAGCACAATGCTTAAAAATCCAGAATTTGGAAAAACTAGAATTTATGTTTATAGAAAGGACACCGCCCAGTCTTTTAACATAGGTTATTTGAGGCCTTTTGATATAAAAATCGAGTACGCAAACAAAAAAAGCGAAATTCTAGCAAGCTCTAGAATGCACAGTGCCTATTTTAAGGATATTGAAGTTGATTCAAACGAGAGTATTACTTTATCTGCAAAGCTAGATAAATACTTTTCTCTAAGCTTTACCCCTAAGAAAAATGTTATTTACTGCCTTCAAAGCGAGATTTTGCAAGATGATATGCAACTTGATTCTACGAGCTTTGTTGCTTTGCCGGTCTTTACCTTGGTTGAGAAAGATGAGTGCTTGTTTATGATGAAAAAAATGAATAAAATTCAAGGCTATAACTAAGCCCCTATAAGCTCTCTAATGATAAGCTGGGGCGTTAAAAGCCCTCTAAATTCATTTTTTGAGATACTAGCTACAAAGCTTATCTTTGAATTTAGCTCCACATCTTTATCGAAGTTGAAAAACAGCGCTTCCACCATTTTATTTTTATCTTGCAGGATAAGTTTTAGGTGCTGTTCTTTATCGCCCATAGTCTTTTTATGCTTGACATGTAAGTCTTTAAAGATAAAAAAAGGCTTTGGATTTTTATATCCAAATGGCTCAAAATGTTCTAGAATTTTAAGTATCTCAAAATCCACATCAAAGGCGCTTAGCTCGCCTAAAATGTCGTCATTGCATATAAAAGCACGGTGTGGAATTTTCTTACATTCTAAATTTATAAGCTCTTTAAAGCTTTCGTAGTTTTTGTCCTCCAAACAAAGCCCGGCAGCTCCTTTGTGTCCGCCAAAATTACTCAGCAAATTTTCAGCTGTTTTTATAAGTTCTAAAATATCCACAGTGCCAACAGAGCGTGCAGAGCCCTTGATATTGCCCTCATTTTTGCTAAAAACAAAACTAGGTTTGTTAAAATGCTTAGCAAGCCTTGAGGCCACTATGCCTAAAACGCCCTCATGCCAATCCTCTTTAAAAACCACAACGCAAGAGTCCTTATCATCACTTTGCATTAAGGCCTCGTTGAAAAGCTTGTTTTCCTCATCTTTTCGAAGCTCGTTAAAATTCTCTATCTTGCTTAACAGCTCTTTTGCCTCTGTGCTTTTTTTGCTTTTTAAAAACTCATAAGAAAGAGTGGCATCGTCCATTCTGCCCGCTGAATTTAAGAGTGGAGCTATCAAAAAACTTATGTTTTCAAGCTCAAATTTTTGCTTTTGGTACTGTTCTTTTAAAACCCTAAAGGCTGTTCTTTGGGATTTGTTTATGTATTCTATGCCGCTTTTAACCAAGGCTCTGTTTAAGTCCCTTAACTCCATCATATCAGCTATGATGGCTATGGTTAGAATGTCTAAGAATTTAGACATGTCGTATTTTAATTTACAAATTTGTTTTAAGGCCGCAACCAAATACCACACAACCTGAGCACCGCAAATTTCAATATCTGGGAATTTGCAATCCGCTTGCTTTGGATTTACTATAGCAAAGGCTTGTGGCAGAATTTTAGGCGGGCAGTGATGGTCTGTGATGATTAAGTCTATGCCCTTTTGCAAACAAAGCTGTGCGGCTTCAAAAGCTGATATGCCATTATCTACTGTTATGATTAAGGATACATCCTCAAGTTCTTCTATTATGTTTTGGTTTAAACCGTAGCCGTCTTTGAAGCGATTTGGAATTTTGACCACATAATCAAAGGCTATATCATCGAAAAATTCGCTAAGTATAACGCAAGAAATCACGCCATCAACATCGTAATCGCCAACTATCGCAACTTTTTCATTTTGCTCAATGGCCTCTTTTATCCTATTAGCAGCCTTGTAAATATCTTTTAAGCAAGAGGGCATAGGCAAATCGGCCAAATTTTTATGCAAATCCTCCTTGAAGCGAGACGATAAAATCTCTTTTATTTTCTCCTTATCAAGCATTGTCATAATTACAAGCTGCCTTTATGAAAGCTAGGATGACGGGGTTTACCTCAACTAATCTAGAGCTAAATTCAGGGTGAAACTGCACTCCTAAAAAAAATGGGTGTTTTTCAAGCTCAACAGCTTCTATCAAGCCGTCATTTTCGCCGCTTACTACAAGGGAGTGTTTTTCAAAATCTTCTTTGTATTTTACATTCGCTTCGTATCTGTGGCGATGTCTTTCATGAACAACTGTTTTTCCAGCATAAACCTTGGATAAAAGCGAATTTGGCTTTATCTTGCACTCATAAGCCCCAAGCCTCATAGTGCCACCTAAAGGGCTTTTTTTGGTGCGAAGCTGTTTTTTGCCATTTGTATCTATAAATTCATCTATAAGATAAATGATAGGGTTTTTGCATTTTTCATCAAATTCCATAGAATTTGCATCTTCTAATTTCAAAACATTTCTTGCAAATTCTATCAAGGCAAGCTGCATGCCAAGGCAAATTCCTAGAAAAGGAATTTTATTTTCTCTTGCGTACTGTATAGCCTTTATCTTGCCCTCAACCCCTCTACTTCCAAAGCCTCCGGGCACTAAAATCGCACTGACATCCTTAAGCTCATCCTCTACATCCTCAAGCTTTTCGCTATCAATCCACTTTAAATTTATCCTAGTATCAAGTGCAGCACCAGCGTGGATAATGGCCTCGGTAAGGCTTTTGTAGCTTTCTTTTAAGTCTATGTATTTTCCAACAAAGGCTATGCTAAGTTCATTTTGCGGAGCAATCACTCTTTTAACCAAAGAATCCCAAATTTGCATATTTGGCTTTAAATTTTTTAGCTCAAGCAAGGAAGCGATAGCCTTTAGTATGTCTTGCTTTAAGAAATTCAAAGGAATTTGATAAATGCTTGTTGCGTCAACGCTTTCTATCACGCAGCTTCTATCCACGCCGCAAGATATAGCTATCTTATCTTTTAAATCCCTATCTAAAGCCTTTTCGCTCCTGCAAATAATCATATCAGGGCTTATGCCTATGCGGCGAAGCTCGCCAACGCTGTGCTGAGTGGGCTTTGTCTTAAGCTCGCCGGCTGCTTTGATGAAAGGAACTAAGGTTAGGTGGATATTCATAGCATTTGCCTTGCCAAGCTCAAGTTTTAGGGCTCTAATGGCTTCTAAAAAGGGCAAACCCTCTATGTCGCCGACCGTTCCTCCAATTTCTACTATCAAAATATCTTGATTTGTCGCAGCTTGTTTTATACGCTCTTTTATCTCATCTACAATGTGCGGTATTACTTGTATGGTTTTTCCAAGGTATTTTCCTATACGCTCTTTTTCTATGACTGCTTGATAAACCTTGCCTGTGGTGAAGTTATTAAGCTGGCTTAAATCCTCATCTAAAAATCTCTCATAATGTCCTAAGTCAAGGTCAGTTTCAGCCCCGTCCTTTGTAACAAAAACTTCGCCGTGTTCAAAAGGGCTCATAGTGCCTGGGTCTACATTGATGTAAGGGTCAGCCTTTAAAATGCTCACTTTCAAACCTGAATTTTTTAACAAAGTTCCAATAGACGCAGCCGCTATCCCTTTGCCCAAAGAGCTCAAAACTCCCCCTGTGACAAAGATGTATTTTGTTTGTTTCATTAAATTTAACCTTATTTTTTCTCTAATTATATAAAAATTTATTTTAAAATGTGTAAAATTAAGCAAAATAAAAAAGGACGAAAGATGCAAATCACCTTGCTTTCTTACACAAATTTAGCAGTTTGCTCACACGCTATAAGAACTTGCTGGCAAAGCTTTGAAAAGGGCGATAATGGCGGTGAGATAGATAAAGAATTGATAGACAGGGTAGGCAATAAATTCAAACACGCTTCCACGCTAGAGCATTTAAACTACAGCTTTTACATACAAGGAATTTCAAGGGCTTGCTTGCAAGAATTAGCAAGGCACCGCCACGCAAGCCTAAGCGTAAAAAGCACCAGATACACCTTAAAAGAATTAAGAAATGAAGAGGAATTTAAGAGCATAAACAAAAATTCGCAAAAATATTTGGTGATGAGCGGAAATGAAATGGTGGATTTGGCAAGCGTTAAGGCACTTGAGAATTTAAGGCTTATACTTAAGGAGGGAATTTCGCTTGACATAGCTAAATACTGCCTGCCAGAAAGCTACAAAACCGAGCTTACTTGGAGCATAAATGCTAGAGCCTTGCAAAATTTCTTACATCTAAGAAGCTCAAAATCAGCCCTTTGGGAGATAAGAGAGCTTGCAAAGGCTATTTTTGCAGCCTTGCCTAAGGAGCATAGCTTTATATTTGAGGATTTTATGGCTAAGGAATAAACTTTAGCCAAATTCTTAAGCTAAATTTATAGTAAAACACGCAAAAACTCACTTCAAAGCCTTGTCAAAAGATGGATTTGCGTTTATTGGCTTTGATGTAAGTGTTTTTACTATTAAGTATCTTTGCTAAATTTTCAAAATCTAAATTCAACTACAAAGAAAAAGTCTTATATAAATATATTTTTAATGATATTTGTACAAAACTAAACAAAAATACAACAAATATTTAACAACTATTTCTAAAAGTAACATTTTTCCTAAATTCTACTTTTTATTTTTAAAATTTATGCTTGATTTATCGCTTGAGTGTTACTGTTTGTATAGATAAGCTATTTGATGAGCTCTAGAGTAGCTTTATCTTAAATTATTATTGTAAGAAAGGAGAAACAATGGGAATAAAAGGTTTTGCAATGCTTGGCATTGGTAAGGTTGGCATTATAGAAAAGGAACACTTAGAAGAAGTAACCACTGGCAAAAAGCTAGAAATGGGACCACTTGATGCTATAGTTAGACCATTAGCAGTTGCTCCTTGCACTTCAGATCTTCATACTTGCTATGAAGGCGGTATAGGCGAAAGAACAAATATGTTTTTGGGACACGAAGCAGTCGGCGAGGTCATAGAGGTTGGCAAACATGTCAAGGATTTTAAGGTCGGCGATAAGGTAGTCGTGCCTGCTATCACTCCAAATTGGAATTCTATAAATGCTCAAAGAGGCTTTGCACAACACAGCGGCGGTGCTCTTTCGGGTTGGAAATTCTCAAATTTTAAAGACGGGGTTTTTGCAGAGCAATTTCACGTAAATGAGATAGATGGCAATGTCGCACTACTGCCAGAGGGCGTTGATCCTATAGAGGCTGTTATGCTTTGCGATATGGTAACTACAGGCTTTCACTGCGCTGAAAATGCGAATATAAAACCGGGCGAAACCGTGGCTGTTATAGGGCTTGGACCTGTTGGGCTGATGTGTTGTGCGGGTGCTAACCTAATGGGTGCTAGTGAAATTTATGCTGTGGATTGCGTTGATTTTCGCTATGAGGTGGCAAACAAGCATTATGGTGCTACTCATTATGTAAATTTCACAAAGGGCAAATTCCAAGATCAAATCAACGAGCTTACCAAAGGTAGAGGCGTGGATAAGATCTTAGTAGCTGGAGGACATCTAGGCACTATGGGCGAGGCTTGCGAATGCTTGGTAAATGGCGGTATAGTTTCAAATGTTAATTATCTTGGTGCAGGAGAAAACATAACCATACCTAGAATCGCTTGGAATGTTGGTATGGGACACAAAACTATCAAGGGTGGCTTAACTCCGGGCGGTAGATACAGAATGGAAAAATTAGCAAGACTTTTACAAACCAAAAAGCTTGATGTAAAGCCTATCATCACTCACAAACTTGAAGGCGGACTTGAAGCCATAGAAAAGTCTTTGGATATGATGAAAAATAAACCTGAAGGGCTTATCAAACCTGCAGTTAAGCTAAGTTGGTAATAAAAGGCTAGAAAATTCTAGCCTTTTTTCTAAAAGAAAGCTTTTAAGCCTTTGATTTTTACAAGCCACTTAAATTCCACAAGTTTTTTTAGATAAGAAGCTATTTTACCCTCCACTTTTGTGCTGCCTATCACGCCTATGGCGTAATCATTTCCTAAAGGACAAAGCAAATTAGGATTAGTGTGAAATCTAAAAAGCGTGCAGCCTATTTTTTCATCAGTATAGGTATTTTCTTTGTGTATGTTTTTCTTAGATTCTGATTCGCTTTTTATAAAATCTTTATTTTTAGGCATAGATTCCACCGCATAAAAAATATCTAAAAGGCTTATGTCCTTAGCACTTTTAGCAAGTTTTACTCCCTTGCTGCCACGAAAAACAGAAATAAGCCCGGCACTTTTTAGCAAGGCTAAAATATTTCGCACTATCACACTATTTATACCTACAGATTGTGCTAATACCTCGCCAGTTACTTTTTTGCAGTGTTTTTATCTCTGTGTTTATTAAATTCAGAATCTTGGTTAAAAAACTCCACACACAGACATATATGAATGGCTATGCTAAACCTTGAGGGAATCTGCATTGATTTTCCTTAATAATAATTATAAGATTATAACAAAATTCTTAATATTACATTTGAAGCAGGATAAAAATTCTTAAGTCTTGTAAGTAAATTTAATGTATAATTGCGAGAAATCGAATATGCTATAACGTCACGGAGTTGAGAGAGAAATAATATAATAAAGGAAGGCTACATTATGGAAGCAAAGGCAACAAAACTCTTAAAACTTATAGGACAGTCTGAGGATCTTCAATTTGTAATCCCTGTGTATCAAAGAATGTATAGCTGGGATATAAGACATTGTAAGCAGTTGTTAGAAGATATTTTAAAGGTGGGAGAAAGCAAGAGATATGCCCATTTTATAGGTTCAATTGTTTATGTTGCTGATGGCGTGTATGGGACAAACAATAGTTTGCTTGTGATTGATGGCCAACAAAGACTGACAACCATCACCTTGCTCTTGATAGCATTAAGAGATTGTTTGGAGAATAGGGAGATTTTAGAAAAGTTTTCTTACAAAAAAATACATAATCGTTATCTTATTAATAGCGATGAAGTAGGAGAAAAACAATATAGACTTGTATTATCAGAAAACGACAAAGACACACTTATTGCCCTTGTGGATAAAGATAAAATACCCCCAAAGGAAGCTTCAATAAAAATACAAGAAAATTTTCATTTTTTCCAACAAGAGCTTCAAAAACTGCAAGATGACGACAGAAAACTAGAAGTTGTATGTAGGGGCATAGAAAAACTTATGATTATCTGTGTGTCTTTAGAGAGAGATAAAGATAATCCGCAACTTATTTTTGAATCTATGAATTCAACGGGCAAAGATTTATCACAAGCAGATTTAATTCGCAATTACATTTTAATGGGCTTGGAGCCAAAATTACAAACAAGGCTTTATGAAAAATATTGGTATGCTATGGAGCAGGATTTTGGACAAGAAAACTATGAAAGAATGTTTAATGCTTTTGTGAGGCATTATCTCACTATTAAAACTGGAGACATTCCCAATATTAATAAAGTGTATGAATTCTTTAAAGAATATCATCAAGATAACAATATAGAAATAGAAATATTATTGCAAGATATGAAAAAATATTGTGAATATTTTTGTGCTATAGCTTTAAAGAAAGAGCAAGATTGTGAACTTAAAAATGCCTTTCGTAATTTATTGGAATTACAAAATGATACAACATATCCTTTGCTTCTAACACTTTATGAGGATTATGCTACCGATAAGCTTTCTAAAGATGATTTCAAAGAAATTGTATCTCTTATAGAAAGCTATATCTTTAGACGTGCGATATGTGAGATTCCTACAAATTCTTTAAACAAAACCTTTGCTTCTTTTGCAAAATTTATTGATAAAAATGCTTATCTCCAAAGCGTGAAAGCACACTTTTTGCTTTTGAAGTCTTACACAAGATTCCCAAGCAATGAAGAATTTAAAAATGCTTTAGAAGACAAGAATATCTATCATTTTAGCAAAAAAAGTTATTTGCTTACAAGATTAGAAAACTATAAACGCAAAGAAAAAATCTCAACCAATGAATACACCATAGAACATATAATGCCGCAAAATCCTAATCTCTCAAAAGAATGGCAAAGGGATTTAGGAGAAAACTATAAAGAAATTCAAGAAAAATATCTGCATACACTGGGTAATTTAACGCTTACAGGCTATAACTCGGAATACAAAGATAAGCCTTTCAAAGAAAAAAGAGATATGCAAGGAGGTTTTAAGCAAAGTCCGCTTAAGCTAAATGATGGGCTTAGAGGTTTGCAGACATGGAATCAAGAAACAATAGAAAAAAGAGCAGAGGATTTAGCCAATAAGGCTTTAGAAATCTGGGCTATGCCGACACTAGAACAAGCACTACTAGATTCTTATAAACAAGAGATGCAAAATAAAAGCAAAAAGGAATATAGTCTAGAAAATTATAACTTTAGCCAAACAACAAAAGAAATTTTCAAAGCATTACATAAAGATATTGTAGCTCTTGATGAAAACATTACACAATCTTATACAAAACTATATATTGCTTATAAGTTAGAAACAAATATTGTAGATATTGTTCCACAAAAGAGTAAGCTAAAGCTCTATCTTAATATCCCATTTAATGAGTTAATAGATGAAAAAAGAATGGCTAGAAATGTTGCTAATATCGGCTCGTGGGGCAATGGTGATGTGGAGGTAAGCATAGAATCAGCACAAGATATTGCTTATTGTTTGGGGCTTATAAGACAGGCGTTAGAAAGACAGCTGTGAGAAATAAGTCAGAATATATAATGAATATTTGTAATATTAAATATGAGATATAATATTAACTAGGAAATTTCCATATAATTTTATTAAATGAAGTATTATAAACCCTAGCATATTAAAAAATAACGGTTAGAATTATTATAAATGTGATTTTTCCTTAACAACCTGCACAAAAAGCTCGTAAAAGCATTTATTTACATTTAAAAATAAGCACAAAAAATACAAATACAGCCACACGCACGACAATATTCAATACTATATAGCCTCCACTTGCTAAAATACCTCCTACACTTAAGGAAGCGATTAAGTTTGCTAAAAAGGTGGCTAGGGCATTTAGCTCTTGAAGTTTGAGTTTAAAAGGAGAGTTAATGGCATTTATCAAAAAAGTCCCTCCATTAAAAGAAAAACACCAAGCAATGCCAACGAGCACTAAAGAAAGCCAAAAGCCTAAGAAGTCTTGACTTGTAAAGCCTATCATCACTCACAAACTTGAAGGCGGACTTGAAGCCATAGAAAAGTCTTTGGATATGATGAAAAATAAACCTGAAGGGCTTATCAAACCTGCAGTTAAGCTAAGTTGGTAATAAAAGGCTAGAGAATTCTAGCCTTTTCTCTAAAAGAAAGCTTTTAAGCCTTTGATTTTTACAAGCCATTTAAATTCCACAAGTTTTTTTAGATAAGAAGCTATTTTACCTTCTACTTTTGTGCTGCCTATCACGCCTATGGCGTAATCATTTCCTAAAGAACAAATCGTAGCCTTGCTTTTGTATGAAAATCTTTCTTGCGTGTTAAAATTACTGTTAAAAACTTTAGCTAGATATTTTCCTTCTTCGTTTGCCAACTGTGCTGTTGGAGGGAAAAATCTACCATCAGGAGCTTTTAAAGCGGCACAGTCTCCTATAATGAAGATATTTTTCATTTCTTTTTCTTGATTGCTAGGATTTAAAAACTCATCAACTTCTACCTTGCTTCGTTGAGATTTGAAAAAAGGCGAATTTTGGATGACTTCATTGCCTTTAACCCCTGCTGTCCAAAGGATTATATCTGCTTTGATTTTTTCTTCTTTGTCATTATTTTGTATGATAACCCCGTCTTTTTCGCATTGTAAAATTTTAGAGGAGAGGTAAAACTCAACGCCCAAATCCTCTAGGTATTTCTTAGCTTTTAAAGAAAGTGTTTCCTCAAACATAGGTAAGATGATAGGCATGGCTTCTACGCATTTTATCTTGAAATTTTTATACAGTTTTTTTAAGTCCTTTGCTAAATTTCCAACCAATTCTATACCGCTAAAACCACCACCGCAGACTACTATTTCTAGGTTATCGCCGTGGTTTTTGATTTGTTCGTGAATTTTTAAGCTGTTTGTAAAATCAACCATGCTAAAAGCGTATTCCTTAACACCCGGGATTTTAAAGTCATCACTGCTAAAACCAAGACCCACAACAAGCATATCATACTTATAATTTCCTTTTTTGCCCAAGACCTCGTTTTCTTTGATTTCTTTTATCTCATCTTGTATGAAAGAAAAATTTTTAGGCAAAATTTCATCAAAAGAAATGCTTACATTTTTTCCAGAGCTTACCGCTTCGTGCAATAAAACGCTTTGATAGTGATGATTTTCTTTAGAAATTAGGGTAAAGTCATATTCTGCGACTTTGTTATTATCTAAGCTTTTTAAAAAGGATAAAGTCGCATATCCACCGCCTAGCAATAAAACCTTTTTCACTTTAACTCCTTTAGTTTTTTACAAAATAATAGCAAAAAATGACATTAAATAAAGCATTATTGCTATTTTTATTTTATTTTTGCAAAATTTTTTCACAAAATTTGTTTTTCTTTTTTTTGAATTATAATCATAAGATAAATCAAATTTATATGAAATACATACTTGCTTTTATAGCCTTATTTTTTGGTGCTTGTTGCCTGTGCAGACAAAGAAATTTGTTGATATGAGTTCTTACAAGTATGCCTTTGTAGAGCAAATACAAACGCTGTCTGGTGGCGTGGGTTCTGTCAATACAAATGATAGACACAAATACTAAAGAGCCTTTATTTACCTGTTCTGCTGAGGGCATAGGCAACACAGAAGTAGATGATATAAGACAGGCCATTACTAGATGTTTAAGTGAATTTTAGCCCTACATTTACTCTTAGCCAAATTCTTGCTAAGAGTAAGTTTATATCTAAATTTTTGTTACTTTTTGACACATAAAAAATTAATTTACACATAAAAACATAAAAATCGTTTTTTTTTTTTTGTATTTTGTATATTTTTCTTGTAGAATAAATTCAAGTTGCAACGATAACAAAATAAGGAGAATTTATGAGACACTCTTGGTCTAGCACTCTTACTTATGTCTTAGTAACCGCAGGTGCGACGATAGGCTTTGGAGCTACTTGGCGTTTTCCTTACCTTGTGGGTGAAAACGGCGGCGGAGCTTATGTCATAGTTTTTATCATCGCTATGTTTGTCATAGGCATACCAATGATTTTGGTTGAAAACGTCATCGGAAGGCGTGCCTCTGTAAATGCTCTTGATGCTTATGATCCTAAGTATCAAAGGAAAAATTTTTCTAAATTTTGGAAAATCGTGGGCTATACGGGGCTTTTAGGAGCTTATGGAATTATCGCTTATTATATGGTTTTAGGTGGCTGGGTGCTTACTTATATCTTTAACATTTTAAGCGGCAACTTAGACATCTCAAGCCCTATAGATAAAGAAATCACGCAGAGTTTTTATAGTGAAAATATAGAATATAGTCCCTTGATGATTACCTTTTACACCTTAATCTTTGTTGTGCTTAATTATATAGTGCTAATTAGAGGGCTTAGTGAGGGCTTGGAAAAAGCGATGAAGTTTTTAATGCCTTTACTCATGCTTTGCTTAATAGGTGTTGTTATAAGAAATTTAACGCTTGAGGGAGCTAGCGAAGGGATTAAATTTTATCTTTATCCTGATTTTTCTAAGATAAATGCAAAGCTGTTTATAGCGGTTTTAGGACAGGTTTTCTTTGCACTTTCTTTGGGCTTTGCTGTTATGATAACACTTTCATCTTTTTTGGATAAGAAGGAGAATATGGTAAAAACAGCCCTGCTAACTGCTATGATAAATACTGTTATAGCTATCTTGGCCGGTTTTATGATTTTTCCTTCTTTATTTACCTTTGGTCTTGAGCCTGATTCTGGTCCTAGATTAGTCTTTGAGGTTTTGCCAATAGTCTTTTCTAAGATGCACTTTGGCTCTGTTGTGGCACTTGCGTTTTTCGTGCTTTTGCTAACCGCAGCCTTTACCACATCTATCACGCTTTATGAGCCTTTAATTACCGTAGCGCAAGAAAAGCTTAAATTTAGTAGAAAAAAGGCTACTTTTTGGGTTTTATTTCTTACATTTATTTTGGGAAATTTGCCTTGTATCTTAGCTTACGGTCCTTTAAGGGATGTGAGAATTTTAGATAAAAATATCTTTGATGCCTTTGATTTTATAAGCGGGAATATCTTTTTTGTATTAACTGCCTTAGGAGCGGCTATCTTTGTAGGCTGGGTTTTAAAAGATGAAGCTAAAAAAGAGCTTAGCCAAGGCTTTACTAATAAAACTGTGATTGATATTTGGTTTTATTATGTCAAATTTATCGTGCCTATTGTGATTTTAATAGTATTTTACAATGGAATTTTTACATAAAGGAGAGATGATGAATATAGCTTGTGTTAAGGAGATAAAAAGACACGAGTATAGAGTTGGACTAACACCTAGCAATGTTAAGGAATATGTAGATGCTGGGCATAAGGTCTTTATAGAAGAGGACGCTGGAAAGGCTATAGGCTTTTTGAACGAAGACTATGAAAAAAATGGTGCTAAAATAGTAGCTAAAAAGGAGCTTTTTGAAAAAGCTGATATGATCATAAAGGTAAAAGAGCCTTTAGAAGAAGAGTATGAGTATTTTAAGGAAGGGCAAATTCTTTATACCTATCTTCATCTAGCAGCTGATGAAAAGCTTACAAAAATGCTGCTTGATAAGAAAATTTCTTCTATGGCTTATGAGACTATAAAGGTGGGCAATGCTTTACCCTGCCTTGCTCCTATGTCTATGATAGCTGGTCGTTTGGCTGTGCTTGAGGCTGCAAAATATAGTCAAAAAACCTATGGTGGAAATGGTATGCTTTTAAGTGGAATTCCGGGCGTTGCAAAGGGTAAGGTCGTGATAGTAGGAGGAGGAGTTGTAGGCATAAATGCTGCTCAAATAGCACTTGGAGTTGGTGCTGATGTTAGCATTTTAGACATAAACACTCAAAGACTTTCTTATATAGACCAAATTTTTAATATGAAGGTGCATACCTACTACAGCTCAAAGGCAAATTTGCTAAGCTTACTTGAAAATGCTGATGTGGTAATAGGAGCTGTGTTAATTCCGGGTGCAAAGGCTCCAAAGGTGATAAACAAGGAGGATTTAGCCCTTATGAAAAAATCCTCTATCTTAGTGGATGTTGCTATAGATCAAGGAGGCTGCTTTGCCACCTCAAAGCCTACTACTCACGATGAGCCTATATATGAGGTGGATGGAATTTTACACTACTGCGTTGCTAATATGCCAGGATGCGTTGCTAAAACATCTACCATAGCTTTAACTGATACAACTTTATCTTATGGGCTTAAGATAGCTAATCAAGGCTTTGTAAAAGCTTGCTTAGGCGATGAATCCTTGCTTGAGGGAGTAAATACCTACAATGGACTTTGCACCTACGAAGCAGTAAGCAAGGCTTTTAATCTACCTTATACCAAAGCTGCTAAGGCTCTGGCCTAAATTTCAAAGCTTTCTAAATTTTAGAAAGCTTTTGTTTATTAATCCTTCTAATCTAAGAATTTAATATCTCATAAATAAAATCTAATATATAATTACAAAAAGCTTTTTTAGGAAAAAAATGAGAACCTCTTTTTTGTATGATAATGCTCTAAACCACGAAAACATCATAAAAGATTCAAAAACTCTAAAACCCCACTATCTCAACACTATCTTACAAAAAAGCGAAAAATACCTTAAAGAAACATTCAATCCTAAACAATATAAAGAATTTTTAGAATCTATCAAGCACATATATTCCTTTGATTCCACAAAAGATATTGTGAAAGCTTTTGAGAAAAGCTACTATGACTTTGTGAAAGAATACTATCAAAAAAGCTATGCTTATGATGAGGCTTTAGAAACTTTTTTAGATTCTAAAGAGATTAATCCAAAAACCCACAAAGATTCTACACAAAAGATTATATGGGGCGATTGCCTTAAAGCCCTAAAAGCTATGAAAAGTGAATCTATCGGGGCTATGGTAACTTCGCCTCCATACTACAACGCTAGAGAGTATGCACAATACAAGAACTTACAAGAATATTTAGACTTTATGGAAGAGGTTTTAAAGGAATGCTACCGAGTGTTAGATAATCACCGTGTCTTTGTCTTTAATGTAGGCGATGTGTTTGACAATGATAATCTCTTTAGCACTTCTACTTGGGGCAAGAGGCGATTGCCTTTGGGGGCTTATTTTATCACACTTTTTGAAAAAGTGGGTTTTACCTTTGTAGATGATATTATCTGGGATAAAGGACAGGTGCAAAGCCAAAGGCATAAAAATGGGGACAAGCCTTATCCTTACTATCAATACCCGATGAATTGCTATGAGCATATTTTAATCTTTCACAAACATAGGCTAGATTCTACTCGCTATCCTTGTCCTGTGTGTGGCTGTTTGCAAGTCAATGGCAATGCTTATACAGAAAGAGGACTTAAAAGCTGGGAGTGTAAAAACTTAGACTGCTTTGAAAGAAGTGCGGCAAATCGTGGTAAGAGATTTTCAGCAAAGACGTATTTCACACAAAATGAGGGCTTTAATAAAGGTAGTGAGATTGAAAAAGATTTTATTTATGCTTGGAGACGTGATATAAAGGCAATAAATCCTGTGATAAAAATAAACGCTAAAGGGCAAAATATACTAGGACACACGGCACCGTTTCCTAAAGAAATCCCCGAATTTGCAGTTAAGATGTTTAGCTATAAGGGTGAGAGAGTTCTAGATCCTTTTGCTGGTATTGGCACGAGTGTGAAAGTAGCAAGTGAGCTAGGACGCATCGGCATAGGCATAGAGCGAGATAAAAAGCTAAAAGAGAATGTGTATAGATTCTTAGGTAGCAAAGAGAATCTAGGAGAATACAAGCTATGAGCGAAATAGAAGATGAAAAGAAAAAGCAAGTCATTGGTTTATATGGTGAAATGCAGTTAGCAATGAGACTACATAATAATGGGTGGCAAGTGCATAGAAGCTATATAGATGAGGGCATTGATTTTGTTATTTCAAAGTATTATTGTAGTAGATGTAAAAAATTTAGTAATCAATTTATAAGACAAGGTGAGTATAAAGGCACAAATGCTAAGTGTGTAACCAATCTTTGTGAATCTTGCCAAGCTCAAAAGCTTGATATTGTAACGAAATATTTACAAGTTAAGACAAGTGAGGGCAAGACTATCAAAAAAGGCGGTGAGATTTTAAAAAATGAGCGAGATTTTAGCTTTCACCCTAAAATTCGTTATGATATGGATAAAAATGTCTTTTATGTGTGGATTGCGGTATTTACGGACAATGATGAGCTAGAATCCGCTAAGATTCACTACTATATCTTTCACTCAAGCGATGTAGCTAGGTTTGATGATATATCCCTACCTACTTATCAAATCACAGACAATCAAAAAACCACTTTGCGTATTAATATAGCAGGGGAGATTCTTAACAAAGGTAAAAAATATAGCTATGAATGTTTTAAAAACTTTCATAATAATTTTGCTCTCTTAGAATCTCTATAAAATCTTATTCTTTCCTCAAAAGGCTCCACACAAAAAAACTTAAGAAAAGACAGAGAATCCCGCAGATTATAAGCGTATAAATAAAGCTTTCATCATAGATATGTGCTAAGCTTTGCTTAAGCTTTTAAAATTTAGCCACGTTAATTAAATCCCGCCCCAAAGCCAAAGCCTTTTGCCTAAAATTTTCTTTATTAAAATGCTCTAAATGCACTACCTTTACACCGCTATATTTAAACACAAAGTCATCTATATCCTCATCTTTTTTCCGCTCATCACAAAGTGGGGTAAAAGCTATCCATCCTCAGCTGTTTCTATAAGGAAAAATATTTTCAAATCAAATGCAAATTTAAACACTTGTCATTAAAAGATAAATATTGTAAAATAATTTTAATTTTCTAAATATAAGGCAAAACTATGAATGAAACATTACAATATGAATACACAAGTGATAGATTAAAAGAATTAATTAAGATTTATATAAATGACAGCACAGAAAAAATTTAATGAATGTTGCTAAAGAAATTAAAAAAGAAAATTACTTAGAAACAAAAAAACTTCTTGATTTGGCCTTAATAGAAATTAAAAAAGAACTTGAAAAAATCTCTGATAAATTTGTTAGCAAAGATTATTTAGACGCAAAGCTAGAAGCTTTAGAGTATAAAATAAATGAAAAAATATCAAACTTAAAAAGAGAACTAAAAGAAGAAATAGCTAGTGTAAAATCTGAACTTAAAGAAAAAATAGATGAAAATACAAATGAAATAAAGAACATAAAAAAAGATATTAAATATTATGCCTTTTTAATAATAGCTTTAATGATTATACTTCAACCAAAAGTAATAGAATTTATATCTACAATATTTTCTGTATCTAAGTAAATTCAAATCAACTTAATTTAAATTTTTTTAAAACACCAAAGGCGTATCATAGCCCCCTCAAAAGAGGGGCTACTTTAGTATGATTTGACAACAATCACACAAAGTAGTATAATCATAACTATGATTTTTTTTAAACATTTAATCACCGCCTTTCTGGGCGATAAGAGAATGTCAAAGGGTGCGAGCCTTTGGCATTCCACCCAAACAAATTGTAATAAATTCTAGTGTAAAATCCTCTTAAATAAAATAGCAATCTCTCTAAGGCTTAAAACAAGACAAAGAATTCCACAAAGGCTAGAAATAAAGCTTTCCTAACAAGCATACACCAAGCTTTGCTTAGCCTTTAAAATTTAGCTACTCTAATTAAATCCTGCCTCAAAGCCAGAGCCTTTTGCCTAAAATTTTCTTTATTAAAATGCTCTAAATGCACTATCTTTACACCGCTATATTTAAACACAAAGTTATCTATATCCTCATCTTTTTTTCCGCTCATCACAAGGGCAAGTAAGGGAAGCTGTCTTTGCCTTAAGGCTTCTATGCTAAGGATTATATGATTTATACAGCCTAGATAATAACTTGCCACCAAGATACAAGGCTTTGCATTTAAGGCTAAATAATCTATCATACATTTTTCCTCATCCAAAGGAGTAAAAAGCCCCCCAGCTGTTTCTATAAGTAAATTCTTACTTTCAGGTAAAACTATATCAAAAGCTTTATAATTTAGCCCTTCTAGCTTTTTACCTATGTGAGGCGAGGCAGGGGTTTTTAAAAAAACCCCTTCTTTGTAAATTTTAACATCTTTAGCAAAAGAAGCTACCAAGTTACTATCTTTATTTTCTCCAGCCTGTATCAGCTTAAAATACTCATAAGAAAAAGCCTCGCAAAAAGCGGCACAAAAATGAGTTTTGCCCACATCAGTTGAGCTTCCGCAAACATAAATTTGCATTAAGATACCGACTTTAAAGCTATTGATGAGGCTACGATTAAAAACAAAAATACAAGCTTAAGAAAGGACTTGCTTTCCTTAAAGAAAAAAATCCCCACAAGCACACCTCCAGCAGCTCCTATGCCTGTCCATATCGCATAAGCCGTTCCCATTGAAATTCCTTGCATAGCCTGAGATAAAAAGCCAAGGGATAGGATAAAGCAAAAAGCTATGCTTAATAAAAAGATTTTTTTGTCCGTGCTAACAAATTTTTTCATAGCTATAACACCCACAACCTCCATAAGTCCAGCTAAAATCAAAAAAAACCAGCTCATTTTTTCTCTCCTAAGATCTCCTCAAGCTCATCTATGCCTAAATTTTTTGATAGCTCATTTGCTAAGTCCTCATCGCTTTTTTCTCCTTGTTCTTTGCTAACTAACTTAAGTCCTATAACGCCTAGCAAGAGAACTGCTATGAGTATTATTTTTACTAAGGATACGGCCTCAGCAAAGACTAGCATTTCACTTACAACAACCCCAGCTGTTCCTATGCCAACAAAGACAGCGTAAGCTATGCTTACCTCAAGTCTTTTCACAGCCAAAAGCATACATATGAAAGAGATTAAAACTCCAATAGCTGTTAAGCAGTATTCTAAAATGCTTTGCGAGTATTTAAGCCCACTTACCCAAAAAATTTCAACAAAGCCACCAAAAAGTACTGAAAACCAAGCAAAATTCGCAGATATTTTCTTTTTCATATATTTTTCCTTTTAGTCTAAATTTTAATCCTTTAATAAGCTTTTTAGATTAAAACAAGTCTAAAAGGATTAGGAATGAAAAGATTAAAGGACTTAATTTGCAGATATTAAAAAGTAGTAATCTAAAATTATTTCTTAAACTTTGTTCCTTAGCTAAAATTTCATAAAACATACCATTGTAGCAGTATTTTAAATACTTTCTATAAAGCCTGTAATGCAAGGAGCTAAAAAGCTGTATGCTAAAATTTATGATAATCAAAGTAAGGGCTATAAAGGTGTGAAATTTCATACTAGGATTTAGGAAAAAGCTCTTTATAAAAAAAGATGAAAAGCCCTATGAAAATGATGGCTAAACCGCAAATCTTAAAAAGTGAAATTTCTTTTACAGCTAAGGAAAATGCACCCATTCTATCCAAAAGCATACCTGTTATAATCTGTCCTAAAACAAGCATTAAAAACATATTTGTAAGACCGATTTTTGGTGCTAAAAAAGCAGCCGCAAAGACTATAAAAGCTCCTAAAACGCCTCCTAAATACTTCCACCACTCCTGACTTATACTAAGCTTAAAAACAGAGGCATTCAAAAGCCCAGCAAAATAAATAATAACAAGCAAACAAAGAGTGCCAACAAAAAAATTTACAAAGGCAGCCACTAAATGCGCATTTAAAACAGAGCGTCCTAAAGCTGCATTGATAGGCACTTGCACTGCTAAAGCCACGCCTATAAAAAGAGCCATTATGTAATAAAACATAGCAATAACCTTAAAAATTTTTAGCTAAATTCTAGCAAAATAGCCATTAATATTAAGGATTTTTTTCAAAGAATATTAAAAAGTTCTTGTTATAATTTCACACAAAAAAAGCATAAAATTAGGATAAGAAATGCCAAAAAGAACAGACATAAAAAATATCTTGCTTATAGGAAGCGGACCTATAGTTATAGGTCAGGCTTGTGAATTTGATTACTCTGGAACTCAAGCCGCTAAAACACTCAAAGAGCTTGGATATAGGGTTGTTTTAATAAATTCAAATCCAGCCACAATTATGACAGACCCTGAATTTGCAGACGCTACCTACATAGAACCTATAACAAAAGAAAGTATTTTAAAAATCATCAAAAAAGAAAATATTGACGCCATCTTACCCACAATGGGCGGACAAGTAGCCTTAAATGTGGCTATGGCGGTTTATGAAAGCGGCGAAGCAAAAGATGTAGTCTTTTTGGGTGCAAAGCCAGAAGCTATAAAAAAAGGAGAAGATAGGCAAGTCTTTAAGGAATGTATGAAAAAAATAGGTATGGATTTGCCTAAGTCTATGTATGCTTATAATTACGATGAAGCCTTAAAGGCTGTTGATGAGATAGGCTTTCCTTTGATGATAAGGGCTTCTTATACGCTTGGTGGTGCGGGAAGCGGGGTTGTTTATAATTTAGATGAATTTAAAGAGCTTGCAAAAACTGCATTATCATTATCTCCAATACACGAAATTTTAATAGAAGAATCCCTGCTTGGCTGGAAAGAGTATGAAATGGAGGTTATAAGGGATAAAAATGATAACTGTATCATAGTTTGCTCCATAGAAAATTTAGACCCCATGGGAGTGCATACAGGAGATAGCATAACGGTCGCTCCTGCACTAACGCTTACTGATAAAGAATATCAAGTTATGCGAAATGCCTCCTTTGCCATTTTAAGAGAGATAGGGGTTGATACGGGTGGTTCAAATGTGCAATTTGCCATAAATCCAAAAGATGGTCGTATGATAGTTATAGAAATGAATCCAAGAGTATCTCGCTCCTCAGCTCTTGCAAGCAAGGCCACAGGCTATCCTATAGCAAAGGTTGCCACGCTTTTAGCTGTGGGCTTTTCCTTAGATGAGATAAAAAATGACATCACTCTTACTCCGGCTTCTTTTGAGCCCGCCATTGATTATATAGTTACAAAAATTCCTCGCTTTACCTTTGAAAAATTCCCTGAAGCTAGTGAAATTTTAGGCACTGCTATGAAGAGTGTGGGCGAGGTTATGGCTATTGGTGCTACCTTTAAAGAAAGTTTGCAAAAAGCACTGTGCTCTTTAGAAAGAAGTATTTGTGGCTTTGAAAGCCTTGATATGAAAAAAAATGAGCTCATTTTTAAGCTAAGAAATCCAAATGAAAAAAGACTACTTTGCATAGCACAAGCCTTTAGAGAAGGGCTTAGTGTGGATGAAATATATGAGCTTTGCAAGATAGATACTTGGTTTTTACAACAGATAAAAGAAATCGTGGATTTTGAAGCTAAGATAGATATGGATATACTAAATGATAAAGCCTTGCTTAGAAGGGCTAAAACTATGGGCTTTTCTGATAAGATGATAGCAAAACTTATAAACAAAAAAGACAATTTAGACCTAAGCGAAAATGATATATATCACAAAAGACAAAAACTAGCTATCTTAAGTAATTTTAACGAAGTAGATACTTGCGCTGGTGAATTTGAGGCTTTTACTCCTTATTATTACTCATCTTTTTCTCCTATGCAAGAAAGCTTTAGCGAGGAAAAAAAGCAAAAAAATGAAAAAAAGGTAATGATAATAGGCTCAGGACCAAACCGCATAGGTCAAGGCATAGAA
Organism: Campylobacter avium LMG 24591; assembly: GCF_002238335.1. NCBI lineage: Bacteria > Pseudomonadati > Campylobacterota > Epsilonproteobacteria > Campylobacterales > Campylobacteraceae > Campylobacter > Campylobacter avium. Next base: position 1,652,780 of record NZ_CP022347.1, on the reverse strand, counting down.
TTTGACTATGCTTGTGTGCATGCCTCTTTTGCCTTAAGGGATTTAGGCGTAAAAACTATAATGTATAACTGCAATCCAGAGACCGTCTCAACAGATTATGATACAAGCGATAAGCTTTATTTTGAGCCTATAGAATTTGAATACTTAAGATCTGTTATAGAAAAAGAAAAGCCAGATGGCTTGATAGTGCATTTTGGAGGGCAAACTCCTTTAAAATTTGCTAAAAAACTTAGTATTTTCGGCACAAAGATAATAGGCACCTCGGCTAGGGTTATAGATTTAGCTGAGGATAGAAAGAAATTTGCCGAATTTATGGAAAAACTTGGCATAAAACAACCCAAAAACCACACCGCCACAAGCATAAATGAAGCACTTTCTAAGGCAAGTGATATAGGCTATCCTGTGCTTGTTAGACCTAGCTATGTTTTAGGCGGTAGAGCTATGCGTGTGGTTTATAATGAGGATGAATTAAGCCTTTATATGAAAGAGGCCATAGAAGTAAGCGATAAAAGTCCTATACTTATAGATAAGTTCTTAGACAATGCAACAGAGCTTGATGTGGATGCTATAAGTGATGGCAAGGATGTGTATATAGGCGGCATTATGGAGCATATAGAAGAGGCTGGAATTCACTCAGGCGATAGTGCTTGTTCCTTACCTCCTTATAATATAGATGAAAAAACAATAGAATTAATAGAGCAAAAAACAAAGGAAATCGCTCTAAATTTAGGAGTTATAGGGCTTTTAAACATACAATTTGCCCTGCATAATAATGAGCTTTTTATGATAGAGGTAAATCCAAGGGCAAGCAGGACAGTGCCTTTCGTAAGCAAGGCCACAGGAATTGCCTTAGCAAAGGTTGCAACTAGGGTTATGTATCAAGGAAATTTAAAAGAAGCCTTGAAATTTTATGATAAATACGGCGTTGTTGAGGAGAAAAATGGAATTTTAAAAGCTAAAAATAAAAAGCACAGCAGCGTAAAAGAAGCGGTATTTCCTTTCGCAAAACTAAGCTCAGCGGACTTAGAGCTAGGACCTGAAATGCGTTCAACAGGAGAGGTTATGGGTATAAGTAAAAATTTCTACACCTCTTATGCTAAAAGTCAAATTTCAGCCTTTAACGACCTACCAAGTGCTGGCACGCTTTTTATATCCTTAAAACAAAAGGATAAAAAATACGCAAAGGATTTAGCAAAGGCCTACTCAAAACTAGGCTTTAAAATAATTGCTACAAGTGGCACAGCAGCAGCCATAAAGGAAGCTAAGATAGAGTGCGAGATAGTGTATAAAATTTCAGAAGGAAGACCAAATATAGAAGATAAGCTTAAAAATGAAGAAATAAATCTTGTCATAAATACAAGCGATGAAAATAGCGTTAAAAGCGATACAAAGATAATCCGCTCAAACATCACCCGCTTTAAAATTCCATATTTTACAAATATAAGATCAGCCCTAATAGCAGCAAAGTCCTTGCAAAACAAAGAAGAGCACTTAGCTGTAAAAAGCTTGCAAGAGTATTTAAAATAAGTCTTTTGCTTAGGGTTTTAAGCTTACAAATTTTAAGGAGCCTAGTCAAAAAACTAGGCTAAAAATTTTCTTTATAAAAAATTGCAATATCAAGTTTTATTGCCAAAATAAACTTAAAATAAAAACCCTGAGTTTTAACTTAGAATTTCAAAGAATTCTAAGTTCGTAAATTCAAAGCCCTTAAAACTAAAGTAGAAGTGTTAAAACTCCCACCTAATCCCAACTTGTCCACTTATAAAAGAATCAGCATTATCATATACTCTTTTTGATATAAGACTTTTAGCAGCTAAGGATAAGTTTAAAGCTAAACCATCATTATTAAGATCAACCTTACCTCCTGCTAGTATTTGAGCATAGGTTCTATTCTTATTAACTTCTTTAGTATCTATAGTAATGACATTATTAGACCCAGCCACAACTACATTATAAAAAGAAGCATCATTACTTGCAAAATGTTCTATCTTAGGTCCTATGAAAAAGAAAGAATTTTCATTAAAATATTGTTTTAAACCTATACCTAGATCAAATGATATTGCAGAAGCTGCATAAGATTTATGCTCTAAAGAAAAATCAGAATTTGTATTATAAGCTGGAGTATAAGTATTATAATAATTTACTCCTATAAAATGCTTTATAGATGTTCCTCCATTATCAGCTAAATCAACTACCTTACCTACAGAAGCTGAGATTGTATAATAGTTTCTTGTAAAAGATGAAGTAGTATCATATGAACCTAGCATATAATTTTGCTTAGCAGGATTAAAACCAAAATTTGCTTTTAAATCAAGTTCCATATTATTAGCAAAGTTTTTATTATAATATAGTCCTAATTGATATGATTTTCCCTCTTCATTTATAATCTTATCATTTAAATTTACATCTGCATATGTTAGATAAAGTCCTAGTAAGCTATCATCAGATATTCTTTTATCAAATCCTAAACTTCCTCCTAATACAGAAGCAGAATTACTATTAAGTATATTCTTACCACCAAAGAAATTTGCCCATAAACCATTATCTGTATTATTTATAAAAGTAGCATATGTTCTTCCTGCTTCATCATATGCCATATTACCCATCTTTTCTTCATCACTTTTATAAGGATTTTTAAGATAAACCATTCTTGCATTTATAGCTGCTTCATTAGCTAGATTTATTATTTGTTGTTGAGATGAGATTGCTGAGTTTGAATTTGCTATGCTTTTTGCTGATTTATTAATACTACTTGCTACTTCTGCTTTGTGGGATGGGGAGTTTAGCATTTCAAAGATTACATAGTTTTTTAGTCCTGAATTTGCTATGTTTTTATCTATAAGATTAGTGCTTAGCTCAAGTATTTGTTCATCTTTTATAAACAAGGCATTATAAGCTTTTAAGGCTGCGTCTTTTTCAGCTTGGGTGGAAGCATTTGTGTAAGCGGTGATGGCTGCTTGCTGGTCGTCTATGTCATAGATAGCTTCTTGCATTTGAGAGCGAATATTCACATCCGTAGCTTCATTTTTAGCACTTATTAGCTGTTGTCTTAACTGTCCTAGATAGGTATTTTTAGCCGTTAAAACCGCATTTATATCCCTTGCGTTATCATTAAGCTTTCCACTCATCACGCCATAAGATGAGCCAGTGCCATTTGCCGGTCTTTCAGCCCATACATCATAAGTTACGAAATTATTTAAATTTTGCTCTCTAGCCTCAAAGGCTCCTAAGTTTATATTTGAATTGCTTAAAATTTCTTTGTAGTCTTGCTTTAAAAGAGCCGTAGTTTGGCTTCCTCCATCCACAGAACCGTCTATAGTACCATTTACAGTTAGAGCTACGAAGCGATCAAATTCTAAGGCTTTGTAATTTGTAGCTACCATAACAAATAAAGCACTTGAAGTATATATTCCTCCGGTTCCAATATTGCCATTTATTACGAAATTTGAGTGAGAGCTAGAACCATCGTTTTCTATATGTATCACAGATGAGTCCTTAAATTCAAGGCCTCCATTTACAAGCACTGAGGCACCTTGGCTTATAAGAATTTGAGCGTTTTTATCGGATAAATTTAAGTTGTTTAAATCAGCTGTGTTTTATGAGCCTTGTAGCGTGAATTTGCTTGCATTTATAACGCTTTGTCCGCTTAAGGCTCTAAAACTAACATCCTTTGCGCTTAGCGAGCCACCTGAAATTTCGAAGTTGTCGATATAAACTAGGTTATTTGTCATTTCGTTGTTTATAGTTATGGGAGAATTTACGCTGCTTACATCAAGGCGAAAGCGAGCGCCCTTATGTAAAATACGAACCCAGAGCATTAGCACTATTTATACTAACATCGTTTGCCGCCACAGCACAGGAGCTAAGAGCAGATACCAAAGCCAAAGAATAAAGAGGTTTTGTAAAAGAATTTTTAATACTCATAGTTTTCCTTTTCATATATAAAAAATCATGGAGGAAGTATATACAAAAAAAACAAAAAATGTCTTTAAATCTTTATATTTTAGGACTTTTGCTGAGATTTGAACTTAAAAAATAGTAAATGAATGGCAAATAGCATTAAAATTTGCTTAAAAATTTTTAGAAATTTTTTAAATTTTTTAAAAATAAGGTGTAAAAAAGTAACAAATAACTTTTTATTTTCATAAGAAAGGTGTATCAAATTCTTTAAATTTTAAATTTAAAATACAAGTAGATAAATTTGCAAGGTTTAGTTGTGAAGGGTAGATTGAGGCTTAAAAAGCACTTAAAATCTTTTTATACTTTTTTAAGGCTTTTTTATAGTTTACAAGCTCTAGTTTCGCTTCTTTTGCCACCTTTTTGTAAGATTTTTCAAAAAGTTTTTCTAACCTTTTAAAAGCCTTTAAATTTAGCTCTTTTGAGCCTAGTTTGTAGCTTTTTAGTAAGTTTTTATACTCTTTTTTGCTTAGATAATCTTTCAAAAGCTTATGCTGTTTGCCTAGGTATATTTTCTTACCTTCTTTTAAGCTTAGTTCCCACTGAAGCATTACAAACAAAGCCTCACGCATAGAATCTATATAGTAAATAAAGCTAAGCTCTTTGTCCCTTAAAAACTCACGCCAAGCATAGCCGCTTAGGTGGTAAAACTCATTTAGCACATCAGTAAAGCTTCTTTGGCTTAAATCCTTTGGCAAAAAGTACTCAAGATTTTGGATCTTAGATAAGGCTAAATTATCCTTATCTAGCAAAAAGATAGCTAGTTTTTCATAGCCTAAGTAAAAGTTCAAATCCTTAATATCAATGATTGTAAAATCTATCTTAGTGCCATCTTCATACAAGCAAAGGTAAGAAAACCAGCCCTGTTTTAAATCAGGTTCGTAAAATTCCATATCCTCTGGCTTTTGCACAAATAAAAGCTTTCCAAAGCTTAAAAGCCAAGTTTCATCTTGTATAAAAGCTTTGCTATCCTTGCAAAAAAAGCTTATATCATAATCTGAGTATTTGTCCTTAAGTGGCAAGGGATTTGCTCTTGAGCCCTCCAAACTTAATAATCTTATATTTGAATCTTTTTTTGCAAAGGAGATGATTTTTTCTAAAATTTGCAATTCTTATCCTTTTTTAAGGATAAGAATAACATAAAATTACTAGCTAAAGTTTAGAAATTGTATTGATAAGCTAAACCTGTTATGGAAGTCATTTCGTATGTTTCTAAAATTCCAGCTTCGTATTTTTTGAAAGGTAAGGATTTGTAAAATATTTCTATTCTGTGTCTAGAGGAAAGAGTTAGTGCAAGTCCTGCGTTATAACCTAAACCTTTGCCATCAAAAGCTGACATATTATCGCTGCTCTTAAAGTTGTAAAATCCATAATTCACACCGCCAAAAACGCCTACAAAACTCTCGGTATTAGGTATATTAAAATCTAGTAAAAGGTCTAAATTTAAACCAAGTAGGGTTTGTGTTAGTTTTAAGTCTGTATTTTCTACTTTAGCATTTGCGTAAGAATAATCCACATAAAACCTAGTCCCAAAGATACCGCTTTCATTAAAGCTTTGAAAACCAAGTCTTGCACCAATAGGTATAAAATCTGCCTTGTTAATAAGTATATTACCACCAAGAATAGTATGTTCTGCTGAGTTTGACCCGCCAAACACACCTAGCAAAAAGCCACTTTTATCAAAATCCTTAGCATAGCTAAAACTAAGCACAAAGGCCAAAATAGATAGGACAATCTTTCTCATAAATTTTCCTTTAAATTTGATTAAAGGGGAAATTGTACCCCCCCCCCCCTTAAATTTTGCTTAAGCAAATCTTAAGTTTTAATGAGTTTGATTTTTTTAGATTTAAAAATAAATTTTGATAGGATTGAAGTTTAAATTTGAAGAGTAAAATTCAAGCTATCCCCGAAGGGATAGAGCTTAAGCTTTTTTATCGCTTACTATATCTACTATGGTGTCGCCAACCATAAGAGCGATTTTGTCCATATATTCAGCAGGACTTGTAAAGCCAACGCAAGAGCAGTTTATTTCTCCTAGAACATATTTATCTTTACCATCTTTATCTGTATCAAGGATAAAATCAGCAGTCCATATCAAAGGCAAATCGTAATTTCCAAGCTTGGTGCGAATTTGTGGAAGCTGTGCTAAAAACCAATCTATAAGGCTTTGCCATTCTTTTGGCTCATCGTAGCGGTATTTTGCACCCGAAAAAAGTGTGGCAGAAAAGGCATCAGCACCTTCAGCTGGTTTTTTATGCACCACATAAACAGGAGTTTTATAAAGCATTAAAATTCTAATCTCTCCTTCTTTTATACGCGGTAAAAAGGTCATATCCACAAGCATACCATTATCGCCTATGATGTATTGTTCGCAAAAGTCCATAAATTCGCCTAAAACCCTGTGTTCTACGTGATTATCTTTTGCTTCGGTGCATTTGATTTTGGTATTTAAAGGCACGACAGTAGCTCCAGCAGGTAAATCCTCCTCAACACTCACACGCCAAATTCCCTCTCCGGTTGAGCCTCTATTTTGCTTTAAAACCCTTTCTCCCTTAGCTAGGCTTTTTGGAAAAGTCTCCTTAAAGGTTTTTATATCGTAGTAGGCATAGGTATCATCAGGCACAAGCTCGGTGCTAGCAAGTTTTGTAAGTGCGTCTTTTGCACCATATCCTATCATAGCGTCAGGATGAGGCATACCGATAAGCCCGTCCATACAAAGCTTTCTTAGCATATCAAAGTATTCGTTTTCTTCCTTTAAATTTCCGGGATTTATACGAGAAACATAGCCGTCAAAATTTTCCTTGACATACTTATAAATTTCATCCTTTTTTCCCACTTCAAAAAAGATGACCTCAGCATCCCAGCCCTTATTTTTAAGAGCATTCACCATAGGCATAGTATCCTTTCTATAGCCATCAGGACCCTTGTCGCTTCCGCCTTGAACCTCGAAAAAAACAATCTTTTTTTTCACTGTTGCCTCCTTAAAATTTAGTATAAAATCCATTATATTAAAAATAAATTTAAGTTTCATTGAAAAGAAATTTGAAATATAAATTCAAGACAAAGCTAAAAAATTTTATTAAATTTTTCAATAAATTTCATTTTGATTTTTATGCTGTTACTTTTCGTAAATTATTTTTTTGAAAGAATTTTTGATAGGGTGTGTTTTTGCGTATTTTTAGATAAAAGCCTTATTTTATCGATATTTGTAGTATATAAAAAAAATTATTACATGAAAATTTTATTCGAATTTTTGCGAGTTTATCCTTTTAAAAGATATTTTGTAGAAAAAATTTAAAGATTTTTAAAAATTTAAGCGAAAAACGGGGGGGGGGGTGGTAGAATAGCACTTATTAAAAAAGTCTACGAAAAAGATTTTTGATTTCCACATTTAAATTTAGCAATTTTCGAAAGGATTTAAACATGTTTTCTAGATTAAGTATAGGCACGAAAGCTATTTTAAGCATAGTTTTTGTTGTTGTTCTTTGTATGGGACTTATGTCTTGGGTTATCTTGCAGAATGTAACTCAGGCGCAAAATGAGTCTACTCAAAAATTCTTAAACTCCGTTACTAAAGAAAGCTCAAGGATTATAGACGGTATCATTAACGAGCTATACACTTCCGTTCTAGCTACGCAGACAAACATTTCTAGCTTGGTAAAGGCCGGCGCAAGCCCTGAAATTCAAAGAACCTTGCAAAGAAATCTTTTATCTATGGTTGATTCCTCTTACTACGCTAGAGCAGGGTATATCTATATAAAAGATAGTGCGTATTTTGGCGATAATATAGTAAATCCTAAAAACAGACTTGGCAATGGCGAGTTTTTAATCCTAGCAAAAGCAGAAGGCCTGGGCAATAGCAGCGGTGCTGAGCATATGCAAGCAAGCGATACTATTGCTAAATTTAATTCCGTGGCGAAAATTTTTGAAGGGGCTAGCGTTAGCATTGGAAATCCAAGCTATCAAGACATTTTTTCAGACGGAAGCAAGACATTTGGTATGGGCATAAATATGCCTCTTAAAAATGCTGACGGTAAGGTAATTGGCGTTATAGGAATTTTTCTTGATATGAAAAATATAAGCGATATTCTTTTAAGCAGTGATTTGGATGTATTTGAGGGTGATTATAGGCTTTTAATTGCGGCCGATGGCTCTGTAGCTGTACATCCTAATGAAAGAGTTTTATCTAAAACCTTGTATGAGGTAAACCGCTCCGAGCTTACTAGACAGCTAGGCGAGACCATAGAAAAGAAACAAGGCGGAATAATGGACTATGTGGCTTACGATGGCACCAAGTCTAAGATAGGATTTTCGGTTTTTGAAATGGGGCATGGCACGGGCGTGTATTGGACTTCTGCAGTTATTGCACCTACTGCTTCTGTGTATGAGGATGTGTATTTCATGCAAAAGGTTATCATCATAAGCATTTTGGTTTCTTTGCTTGTGATTGCCTTGTTCGTTGCTTGGTATATAAAGTCTAATATCACAAGTAGAATTCGCACTATCTCAGCGCATCTAAAAGCCTTTTTCAAATGCTTAAATCACGAAACGGACAGATGTCCTGCGGATTTAAAACCAAGGGCAATGGATGAACTTGGCCTAATAGCTGTTGAGATAAATACTAATATCAAAAACACCCAAACAGGCATTGACAAAGACGGTGCTGCGGTAAATGAGTCCATACAGGTGGCAAAAGCCATAGAAAATGGAGATTTAACAGCAAGAATTAATGCTAATCCTTACAATCCTAAGCTCATAGAGCTTAAAAATGTTTTAAACAAAATGCTACAAACAATGCAAGAAAAGATAGGAAGCGATATCAACGACATAGAACAAGTCTTTAATTCTTATACTAGCCTTGATTTCACGCCTAGCATAAGCGAGGCTAAGGGCAGGGTGGAATTAGTGACTAATCAACTTGGAGCCGAGATTAAAAAAATGCTTAGCACGAGCTTTGGTTTTGCTACAAATTTATCACAAGAGCTTGGAAATTTAAGTGCGCAAATGCAAAAGCTAACTGACGGTGCAAACACTCAAGCAAATTCTTTAGAGCAGTCTGCCGCTGCCATAGAGGAGATTACCTCATCTATGCATAATGTTTCAGATAGAACTACCGAGGTTATCTCTCAAACAGATGAGATAAAATCAATCATTAACATTATAAAAGATATAGCCGAGCAAACAAATTTACTAGCCTTAAATGCAGCCATAGAAGCAGCCCGTGCAGGTGAGCATGGACGCGGCTTTGCGGTGGTGGCTGATGAGGTGAGACAGCTTGCTGAAAGAACTACAAAATCCTTAAGTGAGATAGAAAGCTCATCGAATTTATTGGTTCAAAGCATAAATGATATGGCTGTTTCTATAAGAGAGCAAACAGAGGGAATTTCACAGATTAACGAGGCTATCACTTCGCTTGAAGCCGTGACTAGAGAGAATTTAGATATAGCAAACCACACAAATGGCGTGACAAAAGCAGTGAATGACCAAGCATATCAGCTGCTAGATGATATAAATAAAAATAAATTCTAATATAGGCAAAGTTTTCTTTGCCTTTTACTAAATTTTGCATATAATAGCAATTTTGCAAAAGGAGAAGATATGCAAAATTATTTGCAAAAAGCTGAAATTTTAATAGAAGCCCTGCCTTACATACGCAAATTTAATTCTAAGATTATTCTTATAAAATACGGCGGTTCTGCTATGGAGAATGAGGACATTAAAATGTCTGTTATGCAAGATATAGCACTGTTTAAGCTAGTGGGACTAAAGCCTGTTATAGTGCATGGTGGAGGAAAAGAAATCACCGCTATGTGCGAAAAACTGAATGTAAAAAATGAATTTAAAAACGGCCTTAGAGTAAGCTCTAAAGAAACCGTTGAAGTGGCTGAGGCTATGCTTTATAAGATAAATAAAAGCTTGGTGCAAAATTTGGAATTACAAGGCGTTAAGGCTATAGGGATAAGCGGCAAAGATGGCTTTTTGCTTGACTGCGTGAAAAAAGATGAGGATTTGGGCTTTGTAGGCGAGATAAAAAATGTAAATGCGAAAATTTTAAATGATTTGTTAGAAAAGGACTTTTTGCCTATAATTGCGCCTATTGGAATGGATGATGAGGCAAATACTTACAATGTCAATGCCGATGATGTGGCCTGCGAAATAGCAAAGGCTTTAAGGGCTGAAAAATTGGTATTTTTAAGCGATGTTGAGGGACTTTATGAGGATTTTTCTAACAAAAATTCCCTTATATCAAAGATAGATATACAAAAGGCTAAAGAACTTTGTAAAAAAACTCAGGGCGGAATGCTAGTTAAATTACAGTCTTGCATACAAGCTTGTGAAAGTGGGGTTGAGCGAATTCACATAGTAGATGGCAGAGTAAAGCACAGCCTTTTGCTTGAAATTTTCACAGACGAGGGCATAGGAACCGTTATAACAAGGAAATGATATGAATTTTAAAGAGCAAAAAAATTTAGTCCAATTATATAAAAAATTTGACATAGTTTTAAGCAGGGGCGAGGGCGTTTATCTCTACGATGATAAGGGTAAAAAATACCTTGATTTCGCAAGTGGCATAGGAGTTTGCGCACTTGGCTACGCTCATAAGGCTTATACAAAGGCCTTGAAAGAACAAATCGATAAAATTCTACACTGCAGCAATCTCTTTCATAATGAGCAAATAGCCCTAGCCACGAGCAATCTAAGCAAGGCCAGCAAGCTTGATAGAGTTTTTTTCACAAATTCAGGCACAGAAGCTATCGAGGGTCTTTTTAAGGTGGCTAAAAAATACGCTTTTAAAAAGGGCATTAAAAACCCCCAATTCATAGCCTTTAAAAATTCCTTTCACGGTCGCACCCTAGGCGCTCTTTCTTTAACTACTAATGAAAAATACCAAAAGCCTTTTAAGCCGCTCATACCAGGAGTTAAGGTTGCCAAATTTAACGACATGGCCTCGGTAAAAAAGCTTGTAAATGATAAAACTGTGGCTATTTTCATAGAAACCGTGCAAGGCGAGGGCGGCATAAATGCTGTTAATAAAGAGTTTTACAAGGATTTAAGAAAGCTTTGCGATGAAAAGGAAATTTTGTTAATAGCAGATGAAATACAGTGCGGCATGGCAAGAACGGGCAAATTTTTTGCTTACGAACATTTTGATGTTCTGCCCGATGCCTTAGCAAGTGCAAAGGCTTTGGGTTGTGGCGTTAGTGTAGGAGCCTTTGTCTTAAGCGAAAAGCTTGCCGCGTCTTCGCTAGAACATTCAGAGCATGGAACAACTTACGGAGGAAACCCCTTAGTTCTCGCTGCTGTGAATGCTGTTTTTAGCATTTTTAAAGAGGATAAAATTTTACAAAATGTGCAAAAGCTTAGCCCTTATTTAGAACAAAAGCTTGAAAATCTAGTCTCTAACTTTAAATTTGTGAAAAAAAGACAAGGCCTAGGCTTTATGCAAAGTCTTTGTTTGAGTGCTGATGTCAAAGTGGCTGATGTGATTAAAGAGGCGCAAAAAAATGCTCTTATAGTGGTTTCTTGTGCTAAAAATGACCTGCGTTTTCTACCGCCTTTGATAATGCAAAAAGAACACATAGACGAAATGGCAAACAAGCTTCACAAAACATTTTCTGCGTTTTAGCATGTCAAAGCCAAATATCATCATACTAGCCACAGGCGGCACGGTAGCTGCAAAGGCTAGCGATGAAAGTACAAGTACAGATTATAAAGCGGGTGTTCTTAGTATAACTTCCTTGCTTAAGGCTGTGCCAGGACTAGATGATATAGCAAAGTTAAGTACGGAACAAATCGCAAATATAGACAGCTCAAACATGAGCGATGAGCTTTGGCTCAAACTTGCAAAAAGAGTAAATTCGCTAGCAAAAAGCCCAAAAGTAGATGGTATAGTTATAACGCACGGCACGGATACCATGGAGGAGACGGCGTATTTTTTAAATTTGGTATCGCACACAAACAAAGCTATAGTTTTAACAGGAGCCATGAGGCCAGCAAGTGCCATAAGTGCTGATGGTGCTAAAAATCTTTATAACGCTGTGTATTTAGCAGCAGATAAACAGGCTAGAAATAAAGGCGTTATGATTGCCATAAATGATAAAATTTACGCAGCCAGAGATGTGAGCAAAACGCATACCCTAAACATAGACGCTTTTAAGGCACAAAATTCAGGCGAAATAGGCTACATAATAGACGGGAAAGTCTTTTTTAGCCACAACAGCACCAAGCTACACACAGTAAATTCAGTATTTTGCGTGAGAGGGCTTAAAAAGTTGCCAAAGGTTGATATAGTTTATTCTTACGCAAATGATGGCTCCAAAGTAGCCATAGATGCCTTTTTAAAGGCTGGAGCCAAAGGCATAGTAGTGGCGGCAAGTGGAGCAGGAAGCATTCATGAAAATTCAAAAAAGCACCTAATAAAGCTATTAAAAGCTAAAAAGCTTGTGGTTGTGAAAAGCTCTCGTGTCGGTGCAGGTCTTGTTCCTTTAGGCAAAGAGGATGAGGAACAAGGCTTTATAAGTGCAAATGATTTAAACCCTCAAAAAGCTAGAGTTTTGCTAATGCTAGCTTTAACAAAGACAAAAGAGGGCAAAGAAATATCTAAATACTTCGAACTTTACTAAATATCTTTAAATTTAACAAGAAAATTCAACAAGCTAATAATTTAAAATTTCTTCTTAAATATTTGACAAAAATTTAATTTTAGTTTTATTTTTCTTATAATATAATTTTTTAATCAATAAAATTTATTAATTGAAGGATAGATTATGAAAAAGCTTACGAATGACTTTGGAAATGTAGTTGCGGATAATCAAAATTCGCTTTCAGCTGGTGCACAAGGACCTTTACTTTTGCAAGATTATATCTTACTTGAAAAACTAGCTCACCAAAATAGAGAAAGAATCCCTGAAAGAACAGTTCACGCAAAGGGTTCTGCTGCTTATGGTGAGTTAAGAATCACTGAAGATATTTCAAAATACACCAAGGCAAAGGTTTTACAAAAAGGCGAAGTTACCCCGCTTATACTAAGATTTTCAACCGTTGCTGGAGAAGCAGGTGCTGCTGATGCTGAAAGAGATGTAAGAGGATTTGCTATAAAATTCTATACAAAAGAAGGAAACTGGGACCTAGTTGGTAACAACACTCCAACTTTTTTCATAAGAGATCCTTACAAATTCCCAGATTTTATACATACTCAAAAAAGAGATCCTAGAACTCACTTAAGAAGCAACAATGCCGCTTGGGATTTTTGGACTCTCTGTCCTGAATCTCTACACCAAGTAACTATACTTATGAGTGATAGAGGAATTCCAGCAAGTTATAGAAATGTAAATGGTTATGGTAGCCATACTTACAGCCTTATAAACGATAAAGGTGAGAGATTTTGGGTGAAATTCCATTTCAAAACCAAACAAGGTATAAAAACACTTACTAATGCAGAAGCTGAAGCCATAATAGCTAAAGATAGAGAATCTCACCAAAGAGATCTTTACAATGCTATAGAAAAGGGAGATTTCCCAAAATGGACTGTTAAAATTCAAGTTTTACCTGAAAATGAAGCTGATAAGCTAGGATTTAATCCTTTTGATTTAACTAAGGTTTGGCCACACAGCATAGTTCCTCTAATAGAAATAGGAGAAATGGTGCTAAATAAAAACCCAGAAAACTATTTCAACGAAGTAGAGCAAGCTGCCTTTAGTCCTGCTAATATAGTTCCTGGAATTGGCTTTAGCCCTGATAAAATGTTACAAGGTAGAATTTTCAGCTATCCAGACGCACAAAGATATAGAATAGGCACAAACTATCATCTTCTACCTGTAAATAGAGCAAGAAGCGAGGTAAATACTTACAATGTAGCCGGAGCGATGAATAGCGATACATACAAAAATGGTGCAGCTTACTATGAGCCAAACAGCTATAGCGATAGCCCTAAAGAAGATAAGTCTTACTTAGAGCCAGATTTAGCTTTAGATGGTGCGGCACAAAGATATGCTCCACTTGATGATGATTTCTACACTCAACCAAGAGCTTTATTTAATCTAATGAATGATAATCAAAAAGCTCAACTTTTCAGCAATATAGCTGCTTCTATGGATGGGGTTGAAAAAAGCATTATAGATAGAGCCTTAGCTCATTTTGAAAAAATAAGCCCAGATTACGCAAGTGGCGTTAAAAAGGCATTAGGCTTATAATCCTTAGAGTGAGTTTTTCTCACTCTAATTTATACTAAGTGTCAATAAACCTCCCTCCATATTGGCACTTAGTATAAATTAAAGGATAAAAGATGATGAATGAGCTTTCCTTAGAAGAAGAAAAGCACTTTGCAAGACTTTGTAATATGGCTTTTAACTTTGCTAGAAATAACGAGGCTGAAAATTTAAAGATTATGATAGAAGCAGGACTTAGTGTGAATTTAAAAACTCACAAGGGCGATACCTTGCTAATGCTTGCAGCTTATAATAATTCTTATAAAACAGCACAAATGCTCTTAGAAAAAGGTGCTAGGGTTGATGAAAAAAATGACAGAGGACAAACTCCACTAGCTGGGGTTTGTTTTAAGGGCTATCTACCTATGTGTAAGCTTTTGGTTGAAAATGGAGCGAATATAGATGAAAATAATGGCTTAGGAATGACTCCTTTTTCCTTTGCTGTTATGTTTGGTAGAAAGAATATAGCTAGATATTTAATGTTACATTCAAAAAGAAGTTTATTAAAAAAAATAAGCTTTTTCATTCTAAGTATATTTAAAAGGTCTTAATTTTGCTATCATTTTGCTATGAAAAAGATAGCAAAAACATCCCATTCTAAGTTAGAAATCAAAAAATCAACCTTCATAGCCTATCTTTGCGAATTTAAAGAGTATAAAAAGCTCTTGCAAGAGCTTAAAAAAGAACATCCAAAGGCTGTGCATTTTGTGTATGCTTATAGATATTTAAATGATAATAAACAGATAGTAGAGGATAAAAGCGATGATAACGAGCCCAAAAACTCTGCCGGACTTCCCTGCCTTAATGTCTTAAGAGGTGCAGAGCTTATAGACACAGCTGCTGTGGTGCTTAGGTATTTTGGCGGTATAAAGCTTGGTGTTGGAGGGCTTATAAGGGCTTATTCCTCTGCCTTAAATTTAGCCATACAAGAAGCTGAATTTGTAAATTTCGAGCTAAAAGAGAGCATAAGCCTTAAGATAAAGATAAAAGATTTTAACAAATTTAAGCATACTTGCTTAAAAAACGATATAAATTTTAATTCTACTTTTTGTGAAGAAGAGGTTTTTATAAGCTTAAATTTAAACGAAAAAGAAAAAGAAGTCTTAAAACAATACTTATCCTAAGCTTAAAGCTTAGGAAACTTGGTTTAAAAGCTCATCCAAGGTGCTTTTGTTTGTGCTAGAGCCCTCTTCTTTTTTGTTTAAAATGTTTTGCTCATCTTGTCTAAATTTATAGGCTTGTAAAGATGTGCTAAAATCATTTGAAAAAGAGTTTTTTGAAGGGCTATCCCCACCAAAGGACAAAGAAGCCATACTATCAGGCTCACTTGCGTAGTTTTTGCCCGATAAAGAGTAAGGATCGCTGCTATTATCCGTGCTCGAGCTAGCCTCCAAAAGAGAGGAAAAAGAGCTAGATGATGTATCCTCAACTTGCTTTTCAACCTGCTTGTAAGAACCGCTTAAAACATCAAATTCAAGCGAACTTATAGTCTTGTAATTTACCTGCATATCATCTCCTTTCAAAATATATGCAAGGCATAACAAGCAAAAATCATTCCTTTTTTTGCTTTATTTTTTAGTGTAAAGAACTTATTGCTGTGAATTTAAGTTTAGAAAGAAAAATTTACGCAAGGATAAGGCTATCCTTGCTATTTGCTTATTTTAAGCTCTTCATATCTATAACATAGCGAAATTTTGCCCTGCCACTTGTAAGTTTATCATAGGCTTCATCTATTTGATTTACTGAGATTAGCTCTGTTTCTGGGTAAATTTCATTTGCTAAGGAAAAGTCAAGCATTTCTTGCGTTTCTTTCATACCGCCTATTAAAGAGCCATAAACCTTTTTCCCAGCTGAAAAGACTAAGGATTTTATATTTATACTAGGGCAATCTTGCGTAGGCGGTAAGCCAACTATGGCTAATTCTCCCTCATATTTTAATAAATTTACATAATCCATTGGCTCATAAGCAGTAGGTATGGTAGATAGTATGAGATCAAATTTTTCCTTAACTTCGCCTAATTTATCCGTGGTATAAAGTGCCTTAACGCCCATTTTCAAAGCCTCATCCTTTTTGTTTTCATTTCTAGCAAATACAAAAACTTCAGCACCCATTTTTAAAGCGTATTTTACAGCCATTACCCCAACTCCGCCAAAGCCAGCCACTCCTACCTTGCTTCCTTTGCCAATCTTGCTAAATTTAAGCGGAGAATAAGTAGTTATACCAGCACAAAGCAAAGGTGCTACCTTTTCAAGTGGTGCATTTTGTGGCACAGTTACTGCAAAGTCCTCATCTACTACTATATTATTTGAATATCCTCCATAAGTTGGCTCATCGCCGTGAAAATAATCTAAGCAGTTGTAGGTAAAGACGGTTTTGCCATTTTCACAAAACTGCTCTTGACTGCTTTTACAAGCCTCGCATTCTTTACAAGAATTTACCATACAGCCAACCCCGGCATAATCACCCACTTTAAATTTCTTTACCTTTTCACCCACTGCTATAACTTTTCCTGCTATCTCGTGTCCTGGCACCATAGGGTAAATTCCCTCGCCCCATTCGCTTCTAGCCGAGTGTATATCGCTATGACAAATTCCAGCATAAAGAATTTCTATAAGTATGTCTTTTTCTCCAAGCGGATGTCTTGTGAAGTTAAAGAGCTTAAATTTAGAGCTTTTGCTATCTACGGCAAAGCCTGTGGCTGAAATTCTAGCCTTGTTTTTGACCTCTTCAAGTTGCTTTTGCATACTAACTCCTTGTATAAAATTTTGTGTAATTATAACATTAGAGTAGTCTAAGTCAAGGGGATTTTGTAAAATTTTATAATCTTTGGTTATACTTTTGTCATGGATTTTTTCTTCGTTGAATACAGAGACCCTATAACCGGACTTATTGTTCTTGTGGCTTTGGTTTTTATAGTTGCGCTTAGCCATTATGTGTGGAGAATTTTTGCCAATAAAGACGAAAGGCAAAAGCTTGAGGAATTTGTTAAAAAATTTGAAATCGCCTCAGTTCATGAGGAGCTTTTAAGAGGTTCAAATTTCAACCTTTCTTCCTTGCTTTTTCTTGCTTTGGTTTTTACCAAGAGCGGCGAATTTGAAAAGGCTGCGCAAATTTATTTAATAGCTTTGGAAAAAACAAAGGATAAAAACGAGCAAGAGGAAATTTTTTTAGAACTCTCTAAGCTTTATTTTAAGGCAGGGTTTTTGGAAAAAAGTAAGAATGTTTTACTGCAAGCCTTGCAAATTCGCCCCAGAAATAAAGAAGCCTTGAAGCTTTTAAAAACAATTTATATAAAATTAAAATTATACGATGACGCCCTGCAAGCCTTGCTATGCCTTTTTGAGTTAGGAGAGGATACGAAAGAGGAGGAAAATTTCATAAAAATTTTGCTCATGAAAGAAAAAAATGCCGACTTAAATTTCGCAAAGATAAAAGATAAAGGTAAGATGTTAAAAAGATTTGTATATCAAAATTTTAAGCACTATGAAAAACAAGAACTCGAAAATATAATCGATCTTTTGTATTTTAATAAAGACTTGATTGAGGATAAGAATTTTGATGAATTTTTTTATGCTATTTCCTTAAAAGAAGCGCCGCAAAATTTTACTTTTACAAATTCAAATTTTAAAATGCTTTATATTTTAACTCGGGCGAATTTTAAGGCAAGGCTTGATTTTTCGTATTTTTGTTCATCTTGTAAAACTCAGCTTCCTTTATTTTTCTACCACTGTCCTTTTTGTTATGAATTTGGAACTTGTGCTATACTTTATGAGGTTAAAAATGATGAGGTGAAAGCTTAATGCCAGAGATTAATCTTTACACAGACGGTTCTTGCCTTGGCAATCCAGGCATTGGCGGCTGGGCTTATATATTAAAATATGAGGCCAAAAACTATGAAAAAGAAGGTTTTGGTGCAGAACAAAATACCACTAATAACAGAATGGAGCTAAAGGCTATCATCGAGGCTTTAAAGCTTATAAAACAGCCTTGTAAAATAAATCTTTACACAGATTCTAATTTAATGGTTCAAAGCATAAACGAGTGGATTTTTAAGTGGATTAAGACAAATTTTAAGGGCAAAAAAAATGTGGATTTGTGGCAAGAGTACTTAAATCTTTCAAAAGAACACAGGATAAAAGCCTTTTGGCTAAAGGCACATAATGGGCACAAAGAAAATGAAAGATGTGATTTTTTAGCTAGAAACGAGGCTTTAAAACTGCAAAAAAGTATGGAGTAAGGATGAGGGATTTAGAAAAAAAATTAGGATATGACTTTAAGGATAAAGAGCTTTTAAAACAAGCCATAACGCATAAAAGCCAGAGCGGGGCTAAGCATAATGAAAGGCTTGAGTTTTTAGGCGATGCGGTGCTTGATTTGGTAGTGGCGGAGCTTTTGTTTGAGAAATTTAAGGATGTGGCTGAGGGAAAATTATCTAAGCTAAGAGCAGCCCTTGTGAATGAAAAATCCTTTGCTAAGATAGCAAATAGCATAAAGCTAGGCACTTTCATACTTATGTCAGCCTCAGAGCAAAGCAATAACGGACGCAAAAAGCCCTCCATCCTTTCAGATGCCTTTGAGGCCATCATAGGAGCGATATTTTTAGAAGCTGGTTTTAAAAGGGCTAAAGAAATTTCTTTAGCTTTGATACAAAAAAATTTCCCAGATATAAGTCTTGATTTGTGCAAAGATTATAAAACTGAACTTCAAGAACACACCCAAGCTACTATGGCTCAAACGCCAGAGTATATAACCTTAAGAGCCTTTGGGCCTGACCATAAAAAGAAATTTGAAATAGCACTTGAGCTTAACGGAAAAGAGATGGCAAGAGCCATTTCAGGTACGAAAAAAGAAGCCCAGCAAATAGCTGCAAGGCTTACACTTGAGAAGTTAGGATTATTATGAATAGCTTTGGCACTAGATTTAAATTTACAAGTTTTGGAGAAAGTCACGGCAAGGCACTTGGTTGCGTGATAGATGGTATGCCTAGCGGAGTGAAATTTGATTATGACTTTTTACAAGCTGAGCTTGATAAAAGAAGGCCGGGGCAGAATAAATTTAGCACCCAAAGAAAGGAAAGCGATAAGGCTGAAATTTTAAGCGGAGTTTTTGAAGGTTTCACCACAGGAACTCCCATAGCCATAGTGGTTTTTAATGAAAATCAGCACTCAAAAGACTATGATAATATCAAGGATATTTTTCGTCCCTCGCACGCTGATTTTACTTATTTTCACAAATACGGCATAAGAGATTACAGAGGCGGGGGCAGGGCAAGTGCTAGAGAAAGCGTAGCAAGGGTAGCTGCAGGGGCTGTGGCCGCTATGCTTTTAAGGGAATTTAACATAGAGGTTGAAAGTGGAATTTTAGGAGTGGGTAGTTTGCAAAGCACTCTTAAAAATGAGGATTTAGACTTTGACTTTGCTAAAGATAGTGAAATTTTTTGTCTTGATAAAGGCTTAGAAGAGGGGCTAAAGGCTGAAATTTTAGAGGCTAGAAATGCTAAAGATAGCGTTGGTGGAGTGGTTTTTTCTAGGGTTTTAAATGCTTTTATAGGACTTGGAGAGCCACTTTATGACAAGCTAGATAGCAAAATAGCCCACGCTTTAATGGGAATAAATGCTGTAAAGGCTGTAGAGATAGGAAGCGGGGTAAGTCTTAGCAAGATGAGAGCAAGTGTGGCAAATGATTGCCTAAATCAAAAGGGCTTTTTAAGCAATCATTCAGGAGGTATCTTAGGAGGCATTAGCAATGCAGCTAATATAGAGATAAAAACTCATTTTAAGCCCACGCCTTCGATATTTTTAGAACAAGATAGTATAAATACAAAAAATGAGCCTGTAAAATGCCTCATAAAAGGCAGACACGATCCTTGCGTAGCCGTAAGAGGCTCTGTGCTTTGTACTGCTATGTTAAGGCTTGTTATGGCTGATTGCTTGCTTTTAAATTTGAGCTCAAATTTAAGCATGATAAAAAAGGCTTATAAGCTATCTTAAAAACTTAAAGTTAAATTTAGGGCGGATTTTACGCCCGCACTTTGCGGTGCTTGCGGCATTTTGCAGAGCAAAACAAGTTAGATAAAACTGAATTTAAATTACCACAACCTCTCTTTGCAAATTTATGCCAAAGCTTTCAAAAACTCTTTTTTCAGCTTCTTCTATCAAAAAGATAGCATCTTCAAAGCTGGCATTTTTTTTATTTATCAAAAAATTTGCATGCTTTTGACTAAACATCGCGTCATTTTTTGCAAAGCCCTTTAAGCCCACTGCTTCTATGAGCCGTCCTGCGTAGTCATTGGGCGGATTTTTAAAGACAGAGCCAAAAGAAGCCCCGCTTGGTTGATTATCCCTCATAGCTCTTAAAAGCTCATCTTTTTGCCTATCAAAACCATACTCAAGTTTAAATTTAGCTGAAAATATAAGCTCTTTTTCGCCGCAGTATCTATAGGCAAAATCAAGCTCCTCTTTTTGCTTTTCTTTTTGAAAGCTTTTTATGCTAAGCAAATTTTTACTAATCACCTCATCTTTTAAACCAGCATTCATCTTAATAAGCCCGCCAAGGGTTCCGGGAATTTTGCATAAAAACTCAAAGCCTTTTAGATTGTGTTTCTTTGCAAAGCTATAAATTTTACTTGATTTTGTAGCACAGCCTATATCTAAAAGCATATAATTTTTATTTTGCTCAAGTATGTTTATAAAATCAAAGTTAGGCGATAAAAGTCCAAGTTTTTTAGGCTCATTTGAAACTAAAAGATTGTTAGCACCGCCCACTATAAAGCCATCAAATTCCTTTATCTCATCTATGAGCTCGACTTCAAATTCCTTGCCTATTTTTACGGAGGAGTATTTTTTAAAATCTATTATCATTTTATAAAGCTTGGAATTTGATTTAAAATGCTAGTGGTAAAATCTATCATAACATTCATCATCCAAGGCATTAAAAAAATCAGCACAACAACAACGAGTAAAATTTTAGGCACGAAAGAAAGTGTCATTTCATTTATCTGTGTGGTAGCTTGAAAAATGCTTATTATAAGTCCGGCAATAAGCCCTGCTAAAAGCATAGGCAAAGAAAGCATAAGAGTGATTTTAAAAGTTTGAACGCCAATTGCAACTAAAGCACTTTCCATACATAGCCCTTAAATTTTTTAAAATGATAACAAATTTTTTTAAGAATTCCTAGCCTCTTCATACTCAAGCGGTATCAAATAATCCTTCACATCTATAGCTTTTTCATAAAATCCAGCCTTAAAACCTAGCTCAAAAAGCTTATTTACCGCTTTTAGCTGAAGCTCACTCATAGAGATAGAATTTTTATTTGCATAAAGGTTTAAATACAGATCAAGCTTTTGCTCATCTACTCTTATCATCTTTCTTTGCATAAGCATTTTAGAAAGTATGAAGCGGTTGTTATGTGCTACATCAACAGCCTTTGTTAAAATTTTTTCTATCTTTATAGCATCGCTTAAGGGTAAGGAGCGTCTAAGAGCCATACCACCGAGCGGCAAGGGTAAATCTTCTTTCACAAAATCAAGCCATATATCCCAAATTTCAGCCTCAACACAAAGAGACTCATCAAATTCTAAGATACTTTCGTGTATCAAAACACCCGCATCAACCTCGCCCTCAAGCACAGCTTTTTCTATGTCTAAAAAATTCTTATAAACTATCCTAGCCTCCTTATACCTCATCTTAAAAAGCAAGGCATTTGTGGTATGTGCCCCGCTTAAGGCTACCTTGAAATTTTTCTTTAAAATCTTATCTTTTTTCTTTATAAGCTTTGGTCCATAACCCTCGCCAAATGATACTGCCGTGCGTAAAAGAGCGTATTCATCGGCTATTAAAGGATAAAGAGCAAAGGAAATCGCACTCACATCATACAAATTTTCTAAAGCCTTTTCATTTAAACTTTGTATATCTAAGGCTGTATTTTCAAAGTCAAAGTCCTGTCCTAGCCAACCAAATTTAACAGCCATATACATAAATATATCATCTGCGTCCGGCGAATGTGCTACTGTTACTTTTTTTCTCATTATAAAACCTTTGTAAATAAAATCAAATTCTAGCAAAATAAAAGCATAAAATAAAGTTTATGTTAAAAATCTTTATTGTAGAATTTAGGGCTAATTTAAAAAGGAAAGCAATGGATGAAAATAAGAAAAAATCCCTAGAAGCAGCATTAAAAAGTCTTGATAAAACCTTTGGAAAAGGCACTATTTTAAGGCTTGGAGATAAAGAAGTTGAACATATAGATTCAATCAGCACAGGCTCGGTAGGACTTGATCTAGCACTTGGAATAGGCGGGGTGCCAAAGGGAAGGATAATTGAAATTTACGGACCTGAAAGCTCTGGAAAAACAACACTTACCCTACACATAATAGCAGAATGTCAAAAAGCGGGCGGAGTTTGTGCTTTCATAGACGCAGAACACGCACTTGATACAAGATATGCTAAAAATTTAGGAGTGGATACAGATAATCTTTACATCTCTCAACCAGACTTTGGCGAGCAAGCCTTAGAGATAGTAGAAACCATAGCTAGAAGCGGTGCAATTGATTTAATAGTAGTAGATAGCGTAGCAGCACTCACTCCAAAGGCTGAGATTGACGGAGATATGGGCGATCAACATGTTGGACTTCAAGCAAGACTTATGTCTCAAGCCCTAAGAAAGCTAACGGGCATAGTGCATAAGATGAATACAACCGTGATTTTTATAAATCAAATTCGTATGAAAATAGGTGCTATGGGTTATGGCACACCAGAAACCACAACAGGAGGAAATGCCCTTAAATTCTACTCCTCCGTAAGACTTGATGTAAGAAGGGTAGCCACACTAAAGCAAAATGAAGAATCAATAGGCAATAGAGTAAAGGTAAAAATAGCTAAAAACAAGGTAGCACCTCCCTTTAAACAGGCTGAATTTGATGTGATGTTTGGCGAGGGCATTAGCAAGGAAGGCGAGATAGTAGATTACGGAGTAAAGCTTGATATAATCGATAAGAGCGGAGCTTGGTTTTCTTACAAGGCTAAAAAACTAGGACAGGGTAGAGAAAATGCTAAGGCTTTCTTAAAAGAAAATAAAGATATAGCAGATGAGATAGTAGCTGCCATAAAAAATTCAATAGGCATAGAAGGTGCTTTAAGCACTGATGAAAACGATAATGAGGAGGAGTAAATGCTTTATATAGAGGATGTAATGGCTTATGAAGTGCTTGATAGCAGGGGCAATCCTACACTTAAAACCCAAGTTACACTAAGTGATGGCTCTGTGGGAAAGGCTATAGTTCCAAGCGGAGCTAGCACAGGCTCAAAAGAAGCCTTAGAGCTTAGGGATAAGGATGATAGATTCTTTGGAAAAGGGGTTTTAAAAGCTATATCTAATGTAAATGAAAGCATAGCTGAAAACATCATAGGACTTGACGCCTTTAATCAAACACAACTTGATGAAAGCTTAAGAGAGCTTGATGGCACGAAAAATTACTCAAATTTAGGTGCTAACGCAACTCTTGGCGTGTCTATGGCAAATGCAAGAGCAGTGGCAAAGTCCTTAAACATACCTTTATATCGCTACTTAGGCGGGGCAAATGCTAGTATTTTACCCGTGCCTATGTGTAACATCATAAACGGAGGCGCACACGCAAATAACAATGTAGATTTTCAAGAATTTATGATAATGCCTTATGGTTTTACAAGCTTCAAAGAAGCTTTGCGTTCTGTGTGTGAAATTTATGCTGTCTTAAAAGGCGAGTTAGCCTCCTTAGGACACTCAACTGCCTTGGGTGATGAGGGTGGTTTTGCACCAAATTTAGCAAATAATACAGAGCCTCTTGATTTGCTAATGACTTGTATAAAAAAGGCAGGTTATGAAAAGCAAATAAAACTAGCCCTTGATGTAGCTAGCACGGAGCTTTTTAAGGATGGAAAATATCACTTAGAAAACAAAAGCCTTTCTAGCGATGAGCTTATAGATAGATATGTAGAGCTTTGTGCTAAGTATCCTATAGTAAGCATTGAAGATGGCTTGGCTGAAAATGATTATGAGGGCTGGATAAAACTTACTCAAAAGCTTGGAGATAAAATTCAGCTTGTGGGCGATGATTTATTTGTAACAAATGAGGAAATTTTAAGAGATGGCATAAGCAAAAAAATGGCAAACGCAGTGCTAATAAAACCAAACCAAATAGGCACAATTACTCAAACTATGAAAACCGTGCGTTTAGCTCAAAGAAATAATTACAAATGCATTATGTCTCATAGAAGCGGAGAAAGCGAGGATGATTTTATAGCTGATTTTGCAGTGGCTTTAAACACAGGACAGATAAAAACAGGAGCCCTAGCAAGAGGAGAAAGGACAGCTAAATACAACCGCTTACTTGAAATAGAGCTTGAAAATGATGAGTATTTAGGAGAAAAATTATAAGCGACTTACTAAAAGATTATGACGAGCGGGTTAAGAAAAGACATTTTTACATAGACCTGCTTAAAGGCACTGCTTATGGTGCCTTAGCTATAGTGGCTGCCATTTATTTTGGCAATATGCTTTTTGGGCAGTCCTCTTTGGACACCTTGCTTTCTTTGCAAGCTACTAAGGAGGAGCTAAATAAAAGGATTGTTTGGCTTAAAAAGCAAAATGCCGAAGCACAAAAAGATTATTTCGAACTGAAAGGATTGTATCCAAAATGAGAAAAATTAGTGCATTGTTTTTTTTTACACTCCTTTTATCCTACGCAAATGATAATCCTTTCATCGCGCCAAAGGAGATACAAAAGGCTGAACTTAAGAACTTTGAAAAAGAGGATTTTAAATTTAGCTCAGACGCAAGAATTTTAAAAAGTGTAAAAATCACCTACATCAGCTTTGATGGTAGTGAAAAGACTATGGATTTAAATATCAATCAAAGCATTGATTGGCACGATAATTTTTCTATCATAAAAAATAAAACCCAAAATCCAAATTCAACGCCTATTATGGATGTTTCAGTAACCATACCAGAGCAAAAAACAGGCGAGATAAATTCATCTTTAAATATACAGTCTCCAAATGAAAATGGCAAGATAGAGGATTTTCTAAGCTTTGCAACATACGATAGAAGTATAAAACTTGTAAGCGTTGATGAGATAGTTGGGGATTTTGCACTTGGAAATCCTAGCAAGATAGTCATAGACTTTAAAAGAAAGGTAGCTTTTAACACGAAAAATATAAGTCTAAAAAAAGCACCTTTTAAAAGGATTAGTATAGGCTCTCACGGCACTTACTACAGGCTTGTTATCTATCTTGATGGCAAGTATAATTACAATATAGAAAAAAATTCCGATGGATACACCATATCGCTGATTTAAGCATTAGCTTATTTTTGTTAGAATATCTTAATTTTTAGAAAGGCTATTTATGAGTATTAAAGCAGATAAAATTTGGCTTGATGGAGAGCTTATAAATTTTGAAGATGCTAAGTTACACTTTTTAACGCATTCTTTGCATTATGGAAATGCCGTTTTTGAGGGAACAAGAGCTTATAAGACTGATAAGGGTTTGGCTATTTTTAGACTAAAAGAGCACACAAAAAGATTGCTTGAATCAGCTAAAATTTGCCTACTTAAAAGCCCTTACACACAAGATGAGCTAGAAAAGGCACAAATCGAGCTTTTAAGGGCTAATAACTTTAAGGCAAACACCTACATAAGACCGCTGATATTTTTAGGCGATGGTATAATGGGACTTTATCACGCAAAAGCTAAGGTAAGGGTTGGTATAGCGGCTTGGGAATGGGGTGCTTATCTTGGAGAAGAAGGACTTGAAAAAGGCATAAGGGTTAAAATTTCATCCTTTGCTAGAAATAGCGTAAAATCCTCTATGGGCAAGGCAAAATCAAGTGCAAACTACCTAAATTCACAAATGGCAAAATACGAAGCCATAGAAGCAGGTTATGAAGAAGCTTTAATGCTAGATGAGGAGGGCTTTATAGCTGAGGGCACAGGAGAATGCTTTTTTATAGTTAAAAATGGCTGCTTAATTACCCCTCCAAATGATTTTTCACTAAAGAGCATAACACAGGATATGGTATTAAAACTAGCAAAAGACTTAAGCATACCTGTGCTAAGACAAAGGATAAGCAGAGACGAGGTATATACTGCTGATGAGGCCTTTTTCACAGGCACAGCAGCAGAACTTACTCCCATAAACGAGGTAGATGCAAGGATAATAGGCAATGGCAAAAGAGGAGACATAACTCATAGTTTGCAAAATGCCTTTTTTGATGTGGTTTATGGGAAAAATGACAAATATAAAGATATGCTAACTTACATTTAAAAGGAAGAAAATGCCAGCGGATTTAAATGATTATTTTAAGAAAAAATCAAATTCTAACAATGAAAATAAATCAAGCTTTAATTTCAAAGCACCAAATATAAATTTCAAGGGCTTTGGCAAGGCAAGTGGCTTTATTTACGCAGCTATAATTATAATATTAGTCTTGGTTTTAATACGACCCTTTGCCATAGTAAATGAAGGAGAAATGGGTATAAAAGTAACTACAGGTAGTTATGATCCTGAGCCTTTAAAATCAGGCTTACACTTTTTTGTGCCTATCTTTCAAAAAATCATCATAGTAGATACTAGACAAAGACAGATGACTTACACTTCTTCGGATTCTGCTTCTAGCTTTGCGGTAAATTCAGGTATAGTAGATAAGGCAAGTATCTCGGTGCTTGATTCAAGAGGCTTAACCGTGCTTGTAAATATCACAGTAAAATATAGCTTAAATCCTACCGAGGTGCCAAGGACTATAGCTATGTGGAATTTAAACTGGGAAAATAAGATAATAGACCCAACCGTAAGAGATGTGGTACAAAGCGTTATAGGTAAATACACAGCTGAGGAATTACCAGCAAATCGTAATGCCATAGCCTCACAGATAAATGAGGGCATAACAAAAACCATCTCTTCTTTGCAAAACAATCCCGTGCATTTGCAAGATGTGCATTTAAGAGAGATAATCTTACCTCCTAGCGTAAAAGAACAGATAGAAAAGGTGCAAATAGCCAGACAAGAAGCAGAAAGAGCAACTCAAGAAGCCATAAGAAGAGCCACCCTAGCAGAGGGTGAGGCAAACGCAACTATAATCAGTGCAAAAGGTAAGGCTGATGCAGCTAGGATAGAGGCTGACGCACAAGCTTATGCAAACAAAGAGGTAGCAAACAGCCTTAACACTCCTTTGCTAAATTTAAGACAGATAGAAGTTCAAGGCAAATTTAACGAAGCCTTAAAAGCAAACACAGACGCTAAGATTTTCTTAACTCCGGGCGGGGCTGTGCCTAATATATGGGTGGATACAAAGGATGCTAAAAAACAAAGCTCTACGGGAGCGAATTAAGGATTTGTAAATGCTTGAGCTAAAACAAAGTTTGCTATTTTATATAAAGAATTTATATACTATAGACTTTGTTTTTGCTCTTTTGGTTCTTTTTATTTTTGTATCCTTGCTATTGCCTGCTGTAATCTTTCATCAAAGACCGATAATTGCTTTTTTATTTATCTTTTTTGACATAGTTTTTTGCTGTGTTTTTGCTTATTTTGGCTATAAGCTTATAGATGATAGGGTGAGAACTAGGACTGTTGAACTTGTGGATGAGAATTTTTACGGAGGCTCAAATTTTGTAATCGATGTTAATATAAAAAATCAGTCCAAATACAATTTCTCTCACTGCAAAATTATAGCAAAGATTTATAATACAAATTCGGACGCAAATTTAAGCACGCTAGAAAAATACAAGCAAAGTTATATTCCTATTAGACTAAAAAGCAAAAGCATAGAAAAGCCCCTGGCTAAAAACGAGGCTCAAAGTCATAGGATAAAATTTGATAATTTTAATAAAGATATGAATTATAGTATCAAACTAGAAAGCGAATGCTTTTAAATGCTCTTAAATGCTTTTCACATCACGGTTATAGTTATTGCTATCTTAAATTTTTCCCTGATTTCCCTTGTGATTTTTTTAAAGGTTAAAAATTTACAAGCTAGTATCGCGTGTTACTGTATAAATTTTTTCGCAACTCTTATCATTTCTTATTCTTTGTTTATAACTATAGATGAGCATACTATCAGGGCTGAGGTGAGCGATGTTAGCTTTACTAGGAATTTACGCACAGAAACTGTTTTGGTTAGGGGAAGGGTTACGAATTTAACAAAATACCCTATCCAAAAATGCTACCTAAAACTTAGCATAGTAAATAAAGTAGGCGCCTCAGACGATGTTTTTAAGCAAAATCAGGTAAGAAATACCCAAAACCAACAAAACAGCGTTCATTATAATCTTTTAATCTCAGACACACTTGAGGGGCACACATACAAGGACTTTGATGTGCGTATCCCTTTTCCTCCAGGTTTTACCAGGGCTGAATTTTATCACACCACGCACTGTATTTAGACTAGGTTTTTCTCCTTTAGTATCACATACATTTTAATTGTGGATATGAAAAATGTTAGTATGGCAGGGCCTAGTATTATGCCCCAAAAACCAAAGCTTGAAATTCCGGCTAAAATGGCTAAAAAGATTAAAAGCTCGTTGATTTTTGTTGGTTTTTTCACTAATTTTTCATTTATCCATTTTATTATCAAAGGTTTTACAAAATTATCTGCTAAAAATGAAATTACTACCATTGAGTAAAGCAAAATCCAAAGTGCGGCATAAAGGTTGTTTGAAGCAAATTCATATATGCTAAGCGGCACATATATCAAGGCTCCTCCAACCACAGGTATCATGGATGAAATGGCAAATAAAATTCCCCACAGCACAGGGTCGTAGCCAAAAAATACTATTACAAAGGAAAATAAAAGCCCTTGTAAAATCGCCGCCAAAATCATAGAGTAAAGCACCACAGACATGACATTTGCAACCTCTGATAATACCTCGCCAAGCTCCTTTTTGTCGATAGGAACTATTGATTTGATATATAAAAGCAACTGCGTGCCGTATAAATTCGCAAAAAAGTAAAAAACGCATATTAAGGCTATATCGCTTACTACATGCACGCCTGTTTTTGTAAAATTGCTAATGTATGTGAATATATTTCTTGTGATTGAATTTAAATCTATGCTTGATAAAAACTCCCTTATCTTAGGCTCTATAAAATTCATAGACTCAGGCAAATCAAAATGATAGTTTTTGATGTAATTTATGGTATTTGTGATTGTGCTGTAATCGAAATTCTTCAGCATTATGCCAATTTGTATCAAGGCGTATAAAAAAGGAAGGATTAAAAAAGATGATACAAGTATGGTTGTAAGGGAAGAGGCTAAAAGTTTATTCCCCTTTGTTAATTTTAAAAAATACACATTGATGTTTGATGTGGCAACGGCCATTAGACAACCGATGGAAATGACCAATAAAAAACTTTTAAAAAGATACAAAAGAAGACACAAAACAACCAGCATAAAAGCTGCGAAAAATAACCTACCTTGCTGCATATACACTCCTAAAAATCTTTTATATCAAAGCTTTGCATATCGTTAAAGCCATAAAATTTAACATAAGTATCTAAGGCCTTTTTGGCCTCAAGGTTTTTGCCCATAGCTTTTTTTGCTCTTGCGAATAAAAGCCAAGAGTGCTGGGAATTTTTATCCAAGGAATTTGCCTTAAGGCTCCAAAATACACTTTTTTCATACTCTTGTCTATCTAAGTAAAGCTTTGCTAGCAATATAGCCTTTGAGAAGCTTTGTTCTTTGTAAAATTCTTGCTTTGCTTTAGAAACGCTTATATTATAGCTTTTGATTGTAATTTTCTCATCTTTTTCTTCATTGTTTAAAGGCTGCTTTTTGTTTTTTAATACTTCGGCCTTACTCAGCTGAATTTTTGCTTCTTGTAGCTTTTTGCTAAGTTTTCTTTTTTCTTCTAAGGCTGTGTTTAGGTTTTGTTCCTTTTCTTTTTTATGTTCAAAAATGATATAAGATAAAAACGCTACAAGTAAAAGCAAAAACACATAAAAAGCTCTTTTAAGATAAATTTTTAGCTTGTATTTTTTATGTATTTTTTCTAATTCTTCCACTTGCAAGCTGCTAATCATGCTTTTATTATCCCGTGATGAAGTGCGCTAAGTTCTAGTAAGCTTTTATTATCTTTAGTTTTCCTAGCTTTTTCGTAATGCAGTTCAAGCTCTTTAAATGTGTTTAAAAGCTTGTCAACTGTTCTTAAATTTAAGAGGCTTTTTTTGGCTAAAAAGCTAAGGCAGGATGTGTTGAATACGGTGTTGTATTTTTCTTTTAGATAATATTTTAATTCCTCTTTTTTGGCTTGTTCTAAGATTATTTCCTTGCTTATTCTGCTTGCAAAATGCTCTTTTTCTAGTAATTTGTGCTTTTTGTGCGTGCTAAAAACAAGACTTAGGCAGTTTAATTCGCTTAAAATTCTAAGCCTTTCAAGCAAAACATCCTCATACATTCCAAATTCATCAAAAATCAAGACAAAATGTCCTTTTTCTTTGGACAAAAGCTTGTAAAGCTCATCAAAAGAAGGTTTTATATCCTGTTTTAAAACAGCATTTGCTATATTTGAGCTTAACTCCTCCTCGTTAAAAAATGGCTTTTTAAATAAAATAAAATCATATTTTTTGCTGATTGTATCTAGCAAAAAGCTTTTTCCGGTTCCGCTTTTTCCAAGCAGCAAGATGATTTTTGCCTTGTTTTCTAAAGCGTTTTTTAGGCTAGTTAGGGCTAAATTTTGGGATTTTAAATCAACAAAAACACTCATATGGAAAAACCCAAATCACTCAAGGTAGGTGCTTCTTGCGTATCTATGATAATTGGCTTTATTATGAAAACTATTTCAGTTGAGCTTGAGACCTCGTTTGAGCCTTCAAAAAACCACGATAGGACAGGAATTTTTGATAAGAAATTTACAGAGCTTTCATCTGTAGAATCGCTATGACTTATCAAGCCACCTAAAATCAGTGTTTGCTCATTTTCCATAGATACTACAGTGGATAGCTTTTTTTGCACTGTATCTGGTGCTATCGTGCGGGGACTTTCTTGTCTTTTATTATCTTGTGCGTATTTAAAGGAACTTAAAGATGGGTTAATTCTAAGCATGATTTTGCCATCATCTGAAATTTCTGGCAAGATATTTAGCAAAATTCCCACAAAAATAGAGTAGTTATTGTAGCTTTCGCTAACAGTCGTGCCGCTTTCCGTGCTTTTTGAGCTTTCTCTTACTTGATAGTTTATGGTATCTCCCACAGAAATGATTGCTTGCTGGTTGTTTAGGGCTAGTAGTTTTGGGTTTGATAGGGTTCTTGTCTTGCCATTTTGAGATAAGAAATTCATCACAGAGTCTAAATTCGCATTTAGGCCTAAATTCAAGATAAATCCATTATTCGCAGCATTTTCTTGATTATTAGAATTAAGCGTTAGGTTAAAATTTTGCCAATTAATCCCGCTAGAACTGCTTTTATCAAGGCTTACAGCTATAATGCTTACATCGATTATGACTTGTTTTTTAAGCCTGTTTTGTAAATTTTGTATGTATGTTTGCACTCTTTGAAGCTGTTTCGCGCTCCCGCTTACTGTTATTAAGCCTGCATTTTGATTGATTATCGGGCTTGCTGCTTTTTCATTTTCGCTGCTTAAGATAGCTTGTATTTCTTTTTCTATATTTTGCCAAAAATCAAATTTTTCTAAACTTTTTATCATATTATCATCTAGATTTACATCCGTATTTGAGTAGTCATTTTGTATGGATTTAGAATCCACCGATGCCTTTGTTACGCTTTGTCCCTCTCGCACGGAGGTGATATAATTTAACTTAAAACTTTGTGTTTTTATGCTAGAAATGCGTAAAATTTTGCCGTTATAATCGTAATGCAGGTTTTGTTCTTTTATAAGCAAGTCAAAAAGTTCGTCCAAATTTACTTGCTTTGCGTTTATATTTTTTTGCATAAGTTCTAATTTTTCTTTCGCTAAGTCATCTTTTAAGATGATGCTAAAAGAACATAATTTTGAGAAATGCTCTAAAATTTCGTAGTTGCTTAACTCACTTACAACAGCCACATCAAACAGCCTTGAAGAGCAAGTTGCGTGTAAATTTAAGCAAAGAAATAAACTTAGACTAATTAATGCTAATTTTATGAGATTTCCTTTCGATGTCTAAGTAGAAATCGCCACTTAAGCCTTGTAACAAAATTTTGTTATCTTTTATGCTGATGATTTTTGCATCGTCTATGTAATCGCCTTGCATATACCATAAACCATTTATTTTGGCTTTGTTATCTAGGATTGCTTGTAGTTTGAGCTTTGTTTTTTTTTGCTCGTCTTGTTCAAAAAAGGGGTCTTTTATTTCATCTAGCATAGTAAATGAAGCCTTGTTGTGTAGAAAGCTCCTAATATCAGCTTTTATAGTCGATATTAGGAGTAAGAACAAGATTAGGACTTTAATCTTTTTTATGTCTTTGACCTTTTTCGTCGCTAAAATCAGCACTTGCTAATCTTTTTAGCTGCCTATATCTTCTTTGAGAATCTGCCTTGTTTTTGTCAAATAATTCTTGAGCGTGGCCTGGGTTGCTTTTCTTAAGAGAATTATAACGAACCTCGTTCATCAAAAAGCTTTCATAAAGGTCCCAATCAGGCTCTTTTGAGGAGGCTAAAACTAGAGGATTTTTACCCTCATCTTGAAGTCTTGGGTCAAAGGTGTATAAAGGCCAATATCCGCACTTAGTAGCTAGCTCTCCTTGGTTTCCAGAGTATCCAAGTCCACCTTTTATACCGTGTGCTATACAAGGTGAATAACAAATTACCAAAGATGGTCCGTCGTAAGCTTCAGCAGCTAAGATAGCTTTTAGTAAGTGGTTATAATTCGCACTTGAATTTACTTGTGCTACGAAGATATATCCGTAAGTCATAGCTATTTGACCTAAGTCTTTCTTTTGCACAGGTTTTCCAGAGGCAGTAAATTGAGCTACTGAGCCGGTTCTTGAGGATTTTGAGCTTTGTCCTCCGGTGTTTGAGTAAACTTCAGTGTCTAGGACTAGTACATTTACATTTTCTCCACTTGCTAAGACATGGTCAAGTCCGCCATAACCTATATCATAAGCCCAGCCGTCTCCACCAAAAATCCAGTGAGATTTTTTGCTTAAGAATTGTTTTAATTCTAAGATATCTCTTATAGCCTTATTATCTTTGTTTGCTTCTAATAAAGGTACTAATTTATCCCTAAGCTCCATAGAAGCAGAAGCGTCATTTTTGTTAGCTATCCATTCTTTAAAGAGGGCGGATAATGAATTTGGCACTGTTTGCATATTTTCATTCATTATATTTTCTATTCTGTTTCTATTGCTTTCAGTGGCTATGCTCATTCCAAGTCCAAATTCTGCATTATCCTCAAATAAAGAATTCGCCCAAGCAGGCCCATGGCCATTTTTTACACTCTTTCTATAAGGAGTAGAAGGAGCAGAACCGCCATAAATAGAGCTACAACCTGTTGCGTTTGCTATAATCATCCTTTCGCCAAATAACCTAGTAACTAAGGTTATATAAGGAGTTTCCCCACATCCAGGACAGGCTCCGTGGAATTCAAATAAAGGTTGAGAAAACTGCGCGCCTTTTAGTGTTTCTTTTGATAAGATATTGTCTTTATAGCTTATTTTTTTGAATAAATAATCAGCGTTTTCTTGCTCTCCAAAATCAACTTCCTCATCTAAAGGCACCATTACTAAGGATTTTTCTTTAGTAGGGCACTCATGAACGCAAAGCTCGCAACCTGTGCAGTCAAGCGGTGATACTTGAATTTTAAATTTAAGTTTTTCTCCCTTAGTGCCTTTGGCGTCTAGGGCGTGTTCTTTAACTCCATGTGGCGCTGCGTTAAATTCCTCATCATTTATTAGGAACGGTCTAATAACAGCGTGAGGGCAAACAGAGGCACATTGATTACACTGGATACAATTTGCTTCTATCCATCTAGGCACCATAACGCCCACGCCTCTTTTTTCAAATTCAGTAGTTCCGTGCTCAAAGCTTCCATCTTCATAGCCTAAGAAATCAGACACCTTAAGCTCATCTCCCTTTGCTGCGTTCATAGGTTTTACTATGTTTTCTACGAATTCGGTTCCCTTGTAGCTTATATTAGTGCTTGTTTCATCCTCAAGATTAGCCCAAGAAGGATCTACATCTATCTTAACTAAGCCATCGCCTCCTATGTCTATGGCCTTATAGTTCATCTCAACTATAGCATCGCCTTTTTTGCTGTATGTTTTGTGGGCTAGTTTTTTCATATATTCTTTTGCTTTTTCAAAGTCTATGATTGCTGTTAGCTTGAAAAAGGCTGATTGCATAATGGTATTTGTCCTGCTTCCAAGTCCTATATCTCTAGCTAATTTTGTAGCGTTTATGATGTAGAAATTTATCTTTTTTTGCGCTAGTACCCTTTTTACCTTGTTTGGTATATGTTTTATGGTGTCGTTTGCGTTCCATATGCTGTTTAAAAGAAAGGTTCCATTTTCTCTTATGCCTGCTAAAACATCGTAGGTTTCAAGGTAAGCAGCAACAGAACAAGCCACAAAGTGCGGAGTTGATACGAGATAAGTAGAGCGGATAGGCTTTTTGGAAAATCTTAGGTGAGACCTTGTGTAGCCGCCTGATTTCTTAGAATCGTAAGCAAAATAAGCTTGTGCGTAAAAGTCTGTATTATCGCCTATGATTTTGATAGAATTTTTGTTAGCTCCAACAGTTCCATCAGCTCCCAAGCCGTAAAATAAACACTCGGTGGTGCTTTCATTGCTAAGCGACATCTTTTCTTTTAATTCTAAAGAAGTGTTTGTCACATCATCTACTATACCAACTGTGAAGTTGTTTTTAGGTTCTTTTTTATCTAAATTTTCAAATACAGATATTATTTGCGAAGGGTCAACATCTTTTGATGATAAACCGTATCTTCCTCCTACTATCAGAGGGGTTTTTTCTTTTTCATAAAAGGCGGCTCTAACATCTAGATATAAAGGTTCGCCTATGCTGCCTGGCTCTTTTGTTCTGTCTAAAACAGCGATTTTTTCAACTGTATCAGGAATCACATCAAAGAAATATTTTAAGCTAAATGGTCTATACAAATGAACCTTGACAAGACCTACTTTTTCTCCTTTGGCAGCTAAAAAGTCTACAACTTGTTCTATGGTTTGCGTAACAGAACCCATGGCTATGATGATTTTAGTAGCTTTTTCATCTCCATAGTATGTAAAAGGCTTGTATGTTCTACCTGTTATCTTTGAAATTTCTTTCATATACTCATTTACCACATCTGGTAATGCGTCGTAGTATTTGTTTGAAAGCTCTCTTGTTTGAAAATATATATCGTCGTTTTGTGCTGTTCCGCGTGTTTTTGGATTTTCTGGATTTAAGCAAGATTCTTTAAATGCTCTTACAGCGTCTTTATCTAACAATCTATCAAAGTCAGCGTAATCCATAAGTTCTATTTTTTGAATTTCATGACTTGTTCTAAAACCATCAAAAAAATGTAAAAATGGCACTCTTCCTTTTATGGCCGCCAAATGCGCCAAGCCCGCTAAATCCATAACTTCTTGCACCGAATGAGAGCAAAGCAGGGCAAAGCCTGTTTGTCTGGCAGCATAAACATCTTGATGGTCTCCAAATATAGACAAGGCTTGCGAAGCTAAAGATCTAGCCGCCACATGTATAACGCAAGGCAGTAGCTGGCCAGCTATTTTATACATATTAGGAATTTTTAATAACAAACCTTGAGAAGCTGTATATGTTGTGGTCAAAGCACCAGCTTGTAAAGAACCATGCACGGTTCCAGCAGCACCTGCTTCGCTTTGCATTTCTACAACTTTCACTGTATTTCCAAAAAGATTTTTCTTTCCCTCAGCAGCCCACATATCAGTGTGATCGGCCATAGGCGAAGAAGGTGTTATAGGATATATACCAGCAACTTCCGTGAAGGCATAGGAAGCATAAGCGGCGGCTTCGTTGCCGTCCATTGTTTTCATAATTTTAGCCATCATAAAGTCCTTTTCTCATTTTTTCTAATCTTTTAATATACAACTTATTAAATTAAAATTATATTAAAAAAAAATATTAGGAAAATAAATATTTTGCAGTAAGGAAATTTAGGAGTTAAAGTTACTCCTAAATTTAAAGACCAACGGCACTTAGGGTTTGGTATTTGTTCATATAAATTTGTGCTTCGATTTTTCTCATAGTATCAAGGGCAACTTGAACCACGATGAGAACGGATGTGCCTCCAAAATAAAAAGGAACGCCCATAAATTTAACCAAGAGCCAAGGAAGAGTTGAAACTAGCCCAAGATAAATAGAACCCGAAAGCGTTAGGTGCGAAGCCACTGTGTTAAGGTAGTTTGCAGTGCCCTCACCAGGTCTAATGCCCGGTATAAAGCCTCCTTGTTTTTTCAAATTTTCAGCTATGTCCTTTGCGTTAAACACTATGGAAGCGTAAAAATAAGCAAAGAAAATCACAAAGAAAAAGGTAAGTATGTGAAATAAATAGCCATTTGGGTTTAGATAGTCATTTATCATCAAAACATACTCATTTGTGCTACTTTGCATAATAGTAGCTGGAAACATCAAGATAGCGCTTGCAAAGATAGGAGGTATAACCCCGCTTAAATTTACCTTTATAGGTATGTAATTCATAATGCGTTTGTTTTGATTTTGCATAACCACTTTTCTTGAGTAAGATATAGGAATTCGCCTTTCTCCAAGCTCTACATAAATGATAGCACCTATGGTTAGCAGTATCACAAGAAGGATTAAAAAGGCTACTAAGAAATTCATCTCGCCTGAATTTATAAGTCCTATAGTGCCATCTATGGCTGAAGGTATGCTTGAGACTATACCGGCAAAGATGATTAAAGAAATTCCATTACCCACGCCTTTTTGTGTGATTTGTTCTCCAAGCCACATCAAAAGCATAGTTCCAGCAAGCATTGAAAGAGCTGAAAGAGCTATAAAGGTGTTTAAATCCTCTATCATTATGGCAGATTGTCCCTGTGAGCCTCTTAAATTTTGAAGTCCTATGGAAACTCCTATACTTTGCACTAGGGTTATAAAAATAGTTGCATAGCGGATGATTTGCATATACTTTTGCATACCATCTCGCTCTTTTTTCATCTTGCCTATACTATGAAAGGTAGCTGCTAAAAGCTCCATTATAATGGAGGCTGTTATGTAAGGCATAATGCCAAGAGAGATGATAGAAAATCTCTCTGCTGCACCACCGCTAAACATATTAAAAAGTCCAAGGGCATTGCTTGAATTTTGGTTAAAAAACTCAGCCACCACATCAGCATTTACTCCAGGAACTGGCACATAGGCTAAAATTCTATAAGCAAATAAAAATGCTAGAGTGATTAGAATTTTATTAGTTAAAGACTTGTTCATTATTCTTTTCCGCTAAAGCTTATATTCTCATCTTTTATTTTTGAAGCTAAGTCTTTTGCACTTTTTCCTATGAGTTTTACTTTGCTTACTGACTTAGGAAGTTTATACACTTCTTTTAGACTTGAAAGAGTGATTTCACTTAAAGTTGCTACGGCTTTTACCTTTTCTACATTTATTTCATAAGGTTTTTGTACTCTTGAGTTAAAGCCTACTTTTGGTAATCTTCTTTGAAGTGGTTGTTGTCCGCCTTCAAAGCCTCTTTTTTCATTATAACCCTTTCTAGCGGTTTGTCCCTTACCACCCTTTGTAGCGGTTTTGCCCATACCGCTACCTTGACCGCGACCTATTCTTTTTATCTTTCTAGTTGAACCTTTTGCCTTTGTTAAATTCATAAACTTATCCTTTTAACATACTTAAAGCTTTTATAGTGGCGCGCACTACATTGGCGGAATTATTAGAACCTAAAGACTTTGTTAAAATGTCTTTAATCCCCGCAAGCTCAACGATAGGACGAGTAGAGCCTCCAGCGATAACTCCTGTACCTTCGCTAGCTGGTTTTAGTAGAATTCTACTTGAGTTGTATTTTACTTCTACATCGTGAGCTATGGTAGAACCTTTGGTTTTGACCTCTACTATGTTTTTAAAGGCATCATCCACAGCCTTTCTTATAGCGTCTGGCACTTCCTTTGCTTTGCCGTAGCCAACGCCCACAAGTCCTTTTTTGTTTCCTATCACAACTAGGGCTGTAAATCTAAATCTTCTACCGCCTTTTACAACCTTTGTAACTCTACCTATATCAACTATGGTTTCTTCAAATTCTTCTCTATTATACTTTTGCATTATCTCTCCCTTAAAGCTTTATGCCATTTTCTCTTAAAGAATTTGCTAGCTCTGCAACAACGCCGTGATACAAGTAGCCATTTCTGTCAAAAACTGCTTCATTTATATTTTTATCTTTTAAAGCCTTTGCAAAATCAGCGGCGATTTTTTTCGCACCTTCTTTGTTTGCCTTTATGCCTAGTTTTGTTCCACTACTTGCCACTATAGTTTTTGCGTTTACATCGTCTATGGCTTGTAGATATATGCTTCTATTTGATTTAAAAATAGAAATTCTAGGCAAAGATGCTGTACCCGATATATTTGCTCTTATTCTTTTTTTTCTTTTTAGTCTTAATTTTATCTTTCTTTTTAAAACATTTGCTCTCATATTCTATCCTTATTTCTTAGAAGTCTTACCAGCTTTGCGGATGATTCTTTCATCAGCATACTTAACTCCCTTGCCTTTGTAAGGCTCTGGCGGTCTAAATTCACGAATTTGAGCAGCAACCTGTCCAACTTGCTGTTTATCACTGCCTTTTACTACTATGTTATTTTTGTCAACAGTTATTTCTATACCCTCTGGTATATTGTAATTTATTGGATGTGAAAAGCCTAAGCTAAGCTCTAAAATTTTACCCTTTAAAGCTGCTTTGTAACCAACTCCGTTTATCTCTAAGGTTTTTGAAAAGCCTTGAGTTAAGCCTGTGATTATATTTTGAGTTAAGGCTCTGTAAGTTCCCCAAAATGCTCTACTTTGTCTATCATCACCTTTTGGAGAAAAGCTTATGCTATTATCTGCCAAAGTAACATTTACATGTGATTTTGTATCTAGTTCCTTGCTTAAATTTCCTTTTTTGAATTTAAGCACAACTCCTTCTAGTTTTACCTCTACTCCACTTGGAATAACAACTGCTTGTTTGCCTATACGAGACATATTTTTATCCTTTTTATTTGTCTAAGGTATTTCTACTCAAATGCCATAAAAAGCATATTTTTACCAAATAGTGCACAGCACTTCGCCACCAACTCCGGCTTTGTAAGCTTCATCGTTGGCCAATACACCCTTGCTTGTGCTAACTACTATGGTTCCATAACCGTTTTTAAATCTCTTGATTTCTTCTTTTCCTCTGTAAACACGGCGACCCGGCTTTGAAACGCGTTTGATTTCGTTTATAACACTAGCTCCGTTTTCATCATATTTAAGAACAACTGAGATAAATTTCTTTTTATCTTCTTCTATTACATTAAAGCTTTCTATGTAGCCTTTGTTTTGAAAAATTTTAACCAAGGCTTCTATAACCTTTGAATGAAGTAGCTTTGTATTTTCAAGCCTACGCATGCTAGCATTTCTTATACGAGTTAAAGAATCAGAAATTACATCATTTATCATATCTCTTCCTTACCAACTTGCTTTTTTAAGACCTGGTATCAAGCCTTCATTTGCCATTTTTCTTAAGCAAACCCTGCAAATTCCAAAGTCTCTATAAACTGAATGCGGTCTCCCACAAATTTGACATCTAGTATAAGCACGGACTGAAAATTTAGCCTTTCGTGCTGCTTTTGCTATCATTGATTTTTTAGCCATTTTATTTTCCTTTTGCAAAAGGCATACCAAAAAGTTCTAGTAATTTTTGAGCCTCTTTATCGTTTCTTGCACTTGTAACTACAGAGATATTCATACCGTGAGTTCTTAGAATTTTATCGTATTCAACCTCTGGAAACATAAGCTGTTCATCAAGTCCGAAATTATAATTTCCTCTGCCATCAAATCCATCCCTTGGCAAACCTCTAAAGTCCTTAACCCTAGGCAAGGCTATGCTAATTAGCTTGTCAAGAAAGGCGAACATATTATTCTTTCTTAGAGTTACCATAACGCCCACAGGGAAGCCTTCTCTTACCTTAAAGCCTGCAACTGATTTTTTAGCCTTGGTGATTACAGCCTTTTGTCCGGCTATTAAGGAGATAGTATCAGCTATATTTTGAAGTATCTTTTGATCCTTTGCTAATTCTCCTGCCCCAACGCTAATAACTATTTTTTCAATGGCAGGTATAAGCATAGGATTTTTAATATCAAATTCCTTTGCTAAAGCTTCTTTAATAGTATTAGAGTATTTTTCTTTTAATCTCATCTTTTATCTCCCTAAACCTTAGCCACATTTGAAATATGAATAGGCATTTCTTTATTTATAAAGCCACCATTTTGGAATTTTTCACTAGGTTTTACAGCTTTCTTAGCTAATTTACAACCCTCAACTAAAACTTGATTTTTCTTAGGAAAAACGGCTAAAACCTTGCCTGTTTTACCCTTGTCATCGCCTGCTATGATTTTTACCGTATCGTTTTTCTTAATCTTTACTTTCATTATAAAACCTCCGGAGCAAGTGAAACTATTTTCATGAAATTTGCATATCTTACTTCACGACCCACAGGACCAAAGATACGAGTTCCAATAGGCTCTCTTTTATTATCAAGTATAACAGCTGCGTTTTCATCAAAGCGTATTAAAGAGCCATTTTCTCTGTGAATTTCTTTTTTCGTTCTAACTACAACAGCCTTTACAACTTGACCTTTTTTAACCTTGCCATTTGGTAAAGCCTTTTTAACGGACGCTACTATCACATCACCTATGGTAGCGTATCTTCTTTTGCTACCGCCTAAAACCTTTATACACATAAGTTCTTTTGCACCGCTGTTATCAGCAACTGCAAGCCTTGTAAAACTTTGTATCATTACTCAACTCCTGTTGCTAATATAGTCTTTAAGCGAAAGGCTTTTCTTTTTGATAATGGTCTACACTCAAGTGCTACGACTGTATCTCCTACCTTTGCTTGATTTTTCTCATCATGGATGAGGTATTTTTTAAATCTTTTTACTATTTTTCTATATCTAGGGTGAACTACTTTTCTTTCTACCAATACACTTACTGTTTTATCACCACTTTTTTGGACAACAATGCCTTGAATTTCTCTTTTAAATGCCATTTTTTATCCTTGTATTTTCGCATTTATTGCAGTGCTTATTCTAGCAATATCTTTTTTTACCTGTCTTATTTCTTGATTATTGGTAAGCTGCATGGTTCTTAACTTCTGTTTTAGTGTAAACAAAAGCAACTTCTTTTCTTTCAACAAATCTTTTAATTCTTGCGCACTTTTATCTTTAAATTCAGTATATTTCATTTTGACTCTCTCTTGTAACAAACTTTGTTTTAAAAGGAAGTTTATGCATAGCCAAAGTAAGTGCTTCTTTAGCCATTTCTTCACTAACGCCGGCCATTTCATATATAATGCGACCCGGCTTTATATTCATAACCCATTCTTCAACCGCTGCCTTACCCTTACCCATACGAGTTTGTAGAGGTTTTTTAGTAAGTGGTTTATCAGGAAAAACTCTAATCCAAGTTTTGCCCTGTCTTTTTACAAAACGAGTTAAAGCAATACGAGCAGCTTCGATTTGCCTTGAGTTGATGCGTCCAGCCTCAGTAGCTTTTAAAGCATAATCTCCAAAGGTAAATTCAGTGCCTCTGCAGGCATAACCTCTGTTTCTACCTTTCATCATCTTTCTATATTTTGTCTTTTTTGGCATTAACATTGTTATTTACCACCCTTTCCTCTGCTTCTTCTAGTTTTTTTAGCAGGAGTATTCTCTTCTTCAGTTTTTTCTACTTGCATGCCTTTTTGTAGAACTTCACCTTTAAAAATCCAGACCTTAACGCCTATATTTCCATAAGTAGTTCTAGCTTCAGCAAAACCATAATCAATCTTTGCTCTTAAGGTATGTAAAGGCACACGACCTTCTAAATACCATTCTGTCCTTGCCATTTCAGCACCGCCTAAACGACCAGAAACAGATACCTTTATACCTTTTGCACCGGCTTTTTGTGCATTTTGTATAACCTTTTTCATCGCTCTTCTAAAAGAGACTCTTTTTTCAAGTTGAGTAGCTACGCTTTCTGCGGCGAGTTGGGCTGAGGCACCGGCTTTTCTTTCTTCTTTTATATTGATATTAATCTCTTTTTTTATGACATTTTGTAGTTCTTTTTTAAGATTATCTACATCTGAGCCTTTTTTACCTATGATGATACCCGGTCTAGCAGCAACAACTGTAACTCTTAGTTTTTTAGCTGTTCTTTCTACTAGAATTTGAGATATACCGGCATAGTAAAGCTTTCTTTTTAAAAAGGCTCTTATTTTATAATCCTCGCCTATATTTTCTACCAAATTTGCTTTAGTAGGAAACCATCTTGATTCCCAATTTCTATTTATACCTAGTCTTAAGCCAATTGGATTTACTTTTTGTCCCATACTACTCTTCCTTCTTTTTCGCTACTTTTTTAGTAGTAGTTTTTGCTTTTTTTTCATCTTTTACATCCTTTTTATCTTCTTTTTTTACTTCTTTTGATACCTCTACTAAGATGTGAGCTGTAGGCTTTCTAATGCGACTTGCGCTACCTCTTGCTCTTGGTCTAAATCTTTTTAAAACAGCACCAGCATCTATCCTACAAGAGCTAACTACAACTTCATTTGCCTCAAAGCCACCATTTGCAACCGCACTTGAGATAGCATTTGCTATATATCTTGCACCTCTGTTTGGTGTGAATTTTAAGGTAGCTAGGGCTAGCTCTGCATTCATGCCTTGAATTTCCCTTGCTATTAATCTTGCTTTTGTAGGAGATAATCTTATGTATTTAATCAAAGCTCTACTCATGCTCTCTCCTTACTTACCTATCTTCTTTTGCACTGAACCCTTGTGTCCTTTGAAGGTTCTAGTTGGTGCAAATTCGCCAAGCTTATAGCCTATGTGATTTTCTGTTACATACACAGGTATAAAACTCTTGCCATTATGAACATTAAATGTAAGTCCTATCATGTCAGGAATTATCGTGCTGCGTCTTGACCAAGTCTTTATAGGCTTGTTATCATTAGCTTCTTTAGCAGCAATGACCTTTTTCATAACATGCACATCTACGAAAGGACCCTTTTTTAAAGACCTAGCCATTTTATTTTCCCTTTCTTCTTGAAATTATTAGTTTATCACTAGCTTTTTTGCGTCTAGTTTTAGCACCTTTGGTTGGTTTACCCCAAGGAGTAACCGGATGGCGACCTGAATTTTTCTTTCCTTCACCACCACCGTGAGGGTGATCAACAGGGTTCATCGCAGAACCTCTTGTTTGAGGGCGAATTCCTCTGTGGCGGTTTCTACCAGCCTTTCCTATGGTAACATTAGCCCAGTCTTCATTTCCAACCTCGCCTATGCTAGCCATGCACTCAGCTAAAACCTGTCTCATCTCACCGCTGGCTAGTCTTAAAATAACATATTTTTCTTCCTTACCCATAAGCTGAG
Organism: Campylobacter avium LMG 24591; assembly: GCF_002238335.1. Lineage (NCBI taxonomy): Bacteria > Pseudomonadati > Campylobacterota > Epsilonproteobacteria > Campylobacterales > Campylobacteraceae > Campylobacter > Campylobacter avium. The sequence continues at coordinate 1,609,070 of NZ_CP022347.1, read as the reverse complement.
CATAAGCTCCGGCTGAGCGGATCATTTGGCCACCTTTGCCTGGTTTTAATTCTATGTTATGAACCACGGTTCCAACAGGTATATTTTTAAGCTTCATAGCATTGCCAGGCTTTATATCAAGCCCGCTTTCAGCAGCAGCTATCACATCGCCCACCTTAAGTCCCTTAGGCTGTAAGATATATCTTTTTTCTCCGTCTTTGTAAGAAACTAAGGCTATGCGGCAGTTTCTGTATGGGTCATACTCTATAGCTTCTATCTTACCTTCTATGCCAAATTTGCGTCTTTTAAAGTCTATTATTCTATATAGCTTTTTAGCACCGCCTTCTTTATGTCTGCTTGTAATTCTTCCGTTATTGTTTCTACCTGAATGGGTAGGAAGTTTTATAAGCAGGGAGCGAACCGAAGGTTTTGCTGTGATGTCTTCTGAGCTTAAACCTGTTATATATCTCCTACTTGGTGTATATGGTTTGTAAGTTTTTATCGCCATATTAAGCCTCCGCACTTTCTAAGCTAACGCCTTCTGGTAGCTTTACATAAAATTTCTTATAGTCATTTCTTTGTCCTAAGTGACCTCTAAATCTTTTTACCTTGCCTTGAATTTTTAAAGAATTTATCTTTAAGGGAACTACGCCAAAGTATTCTTTTAAAACAGCTTTTAATGAATTTTTAGTCATCTTAGGCGAAGTTTGTATAACTACCACGCCATTTTCTTGTAAATTCAAACTTTTTTCAGTGTAAAGTATAGTTTTTATATCGGTTATATCTGCCATTTTAGTCCTCTTTTATGATGGATTGCAAAGCGTTTTGCTCTATGATAACAGACTTAAATACAGATACTAAGTAAGCATTTACCTCTGTTATATCTACTAAATAGCAATTTGCTAAATTTCTATAAGCAAGAAAGGTCTTTTCATCTACAACATCTTTTACTATCAAAACATCTTTTAAGCCAAGTTTTTTAACGATAGCATTTGCGTCCTTTGTTTTACCGCTTTCTACTATCAAAGATGGCACAGTAAAAAGCATGCCCGCATTTGCCTTGTCTTCTAAGGCTCTTTCTAGAGCTAGTCTTTTTTGCTTTTTATTTACTTTTTGAAAATAGTTTCTGTTGTTTTTAGGTCCAAAGGCAACACCACCGCCTACCCAAACATTCGTTCTAGTAGAACCAGCTCTTGCACCGCCTCTTCCTTTTTGTCTCCAAGGCTTTTTACCACCACCGCTTACTTCGCTTCTATTTTTTGTATGAGCTGTGTTTGACCTCAAAGAAGCAAGGTATGATTTTACATAAAGATAAAGATTATGAGGGTTTATCTCTGTATATCTAGCAGGTAATTCTAAATCGCCCTTTTTTTCAAATTTATCATCTAAAATAATAGCCTTACTCATTTTGCAATCCTTATCTTACCTAAGGCTCCATTATGACCAGCAACACAACCTTTTAAAACTAAAATTTTGCTCTCGCTATCATAGCTTAGAACCTCGTTTTTAACTGTTATTTTTACATTTCCATAATGTCCAGCCATTTTCATACCTGGTTGAACCCTACCTGGCCATTCTCTGTTACCGATAGAGCCGTGGCGTCTGTGAAAACGCGAACCATGACTTGCAGGACCACCTGAAAAGCCGTGTCTTTTAATAACACCGCTATATCCTCTACCTTTTGAGTTGAAAGAAACTTTTAAAATTTTAGCCTCACTTAAAGGGCTTTCATCCAAATCGCCCACTTCAGTGTTTTTTACAAGGATACTAGCGAATTTGTTAAATTCAGGAGATAGATTGTATTTTTTTTGCTGTCCTTGTACGCATTTATTTTTATTTTTTCCGCTAGAATAAGCAACCAAAGCCTTGCCATTTTCCTTTAAATCGCAAACCTTAGCAGGCAAAACTCTAAGTAAGGTTACTGCGGTGCTAGGATTGCTAATAGTTCTGCTCATTCCTATCTTTTCTACTATATATTCCATAAATATCCTTTTAAGCTACTATTTTCCCATAGCTCTAACTTCTACATTAACCTCTGGGGCTAAGTCAAGCTTGGTTAAAGAATCAACAGTATCAGGAGTTGCTGCTACTATATCAAGCATGCGAGCGTGAATTCTCATTTCAAATTGCTCTCTTGAATCCTTGTTGATATGAGGAGACCTTAAAACTGTGTATCTTTTTATCTTTGTAGGTAAAGGCACCGGACCTCTTATATCTGCACCTGTTCTTTTGACAGCTTCTACTATGGCTGCAACTGTGCGGTCTAAAACTCTGTGGTCATAAGCTTTAAGCTTAAGCCTTATTCTTTCCATCGTTTTCCTTTAAAAAGAACTTGTTGACTGCTAAATCAACATAAATTTGAAATTTTAAAAACAAAGTGTGATTGTATTTAAACTAGCTTTTAAAGTCAAGATTTTTTTAATTTTTTTTGCATTTTTTTCCTTTAAATAAGGAAAATATTTCTAAAATGCTGAACAAAAATGTCCTATATGTACCCCACCAAGAAATTTAAAATTTACCTGAAAAGCTTTTAATGAAGATTTTACAAAAAACCTAGTCTAGACTTAGATTTAAAAGATTTTTTATGATTTCAAAGACTAAGAGCAAGTGCTTTTTACATAGACTTTTATATCAGGGGGCTAGGATGTTAAAATTTTATTTCTTGCATTGACTTTTCTTGAAATTTTAAAGATTAGATATAAGCTCATAAATTTAGAAAAATATTTAAATTTTAAAACACAAGCCTAAGTCCAAGAGAGCCATTTACAGAAAAAAAGCCATTATCATAAGCTTGAGTCATAAGAGTGGCACTTAGATCAAGATTTTTACTAAGTGCTAAATTCGCTCCTGCAAAAAGATTTCCAAAAAACTCAGCCTCATTTTCATATCTTATCTTTTGATCTCCCATACTTAGCTCATAAGCTTTCTTGCCAAAAACAGCCCCGCCTCTAACAGCTTCTAAGGCCACGAAAAAAGAGCCTCCATCATCATTTTGCTTTCTATACTCAAGCCCTAAGGCACCATATAAGCTAGTAAAGGTGTTTAACTCTTTGCTTACCGGTAAAACCAAGCCATCTTCTTTATAAGCTGGCATATAATAATAAGTCGCAAAAAAGCCAAAATAAGGCTTTAAGCTATGTCCGTTTATAAACTCAGCCCTATAGCCAAGTCTTGCTTGTGTTCCTATGTTGTGAGCCTCATACTTAGCTTTATTTGTGCCTGTCATTCCTGCAAAGCTTCTTTCATACTCATTTTGAGAATTTGAGTAATAGCCCAAAAGATCAAATTCAAGAGAATACGGCAAATGAGTTCGTGAATATAAACCCGCACTATAATTATACCCATCAAGGCTCATGCTATCACCCTTTTGATGTCTTTTGCTTATAGAAGCATAAAAACCAGCAAAGAGGCTATCTTGTATCTCCTTATCATAGCCCAAATTCACACCATAATCAAGCGAGTTGCTATTTTTATAATGCGAGTATCCAGCTAGGGCATTAACATAGAAATTATCACTATCTTCTTGCTTTTGAAAATAAGGTATTCTAGTGAAATCACTTGCTAAGGTTGCATACCTTTGCCTTGTGTTAAGAGCGTATTTAGCTCTATGGCTGTGGGCTATGCGGCCTAGCATGTTGTGATGCATTACAGAGCCTTGATAAGTTTTTTGCTCTACTTTCATACTATCAAGCTGTTTTTTGACAGTATCAGTAGCAGCACTTATGACATCGTCATTTTCTATAAGAGAGCCGTCTAAGGCTTCATAAATAGCATTGTATATAGGGTCAGAGCTTGGCGGGGTATTTGGATTTATTGGTTTATCATTGCCTTGATTATCATCACTACCTGAATTTCCGCCAGAGCCGCCTTGGTTGCCACCACCCGAGCCCGAGTCTCCTCCTGTTTCGCCACCACCCGAGCCACCGCCTTCTTGTCCATAACCCGGAACATGACCTCCCGGAGGCGTTGCGTCTGCTTGAGGGTAGTTAGGATTTCCCACATCATTTGCCTCGCCAAATACTAAAAAGTACTTATCACCTATCTTAACTATCTTTGAAGTGTAGCCAGAAAGAGGTGCACCGGTAGAGCTATACACAGTTACATCGCCTTCTTGTATGCCGCTAACATTCTCACTTTCTAAGAAAAGATAAGACATATTTTCATTTTTAAGTACAGCTCCTGTTAGTTTAAAACCAACCGTGCCATCAAATGTAGCCTGATTTGAGGCATTTACGTAACCAAAACCTAAATCAGAGCCTATGAAACTTATGCTAGCGCTAGAATTTAGATTAAAATCTGTAGTGTAAATTTTAGCCGAATTTGTTAGAAAGATATCACTTCTATAAGCGTCAAATTTGCCTTTTACCACTAAATTTGCGTCATTTAAATCAACGGTTGAGCGATAGCTTGTCGAAGTGCTAAAGTTATCTCCTTGTGCATCGCTTAGAAAATTTCCACCAATTGTTATTAGGGCACCTTGAGTGGCTATTAATTTGCCAATTCCGTAATAATCACTATAGGCATAGGTGTTATTTCTACCATTTTCAAAGTTGCCATTTACAGTAAAAGTTCCGCCGTTTATTTCTACTAAGGAATCTTGTCTGCCTCTATCTTGAGGAGAGAGATTGTAAAAACCAGCATTGTAAAAAGAACCTGTTATGGTAGTTTGACCACCGTTTTGAAGAAAATATCCACCATTTGTTCCGGGGGTGCTTAGTGAAGACTGCTTATTATAACTATATACATTGGCATTTATGTATAGCGTGGAGTTATCATTTCGTATGCTTGCTGTATTATTCGCATTTGATTGATTGGTTAAAATATCTACATTATTTATATTTAAAGTGCCTCCGTTTTGAACTACTATACCACCAGATTTGATAGCATTTATAACTATAGTATTTACATTATTAATATCTATGGTCGAAGCATTTGCTGTTATAGTTCCGCCTTCTAATCTAAATAAACCTTGCCCTTTTTTGCTATCTAAATTCATAACTAAATGGCTTCTTTCATTTACTAAGATATTGCCCTCTATATAGTAAGCCATATCTGTTCCCTGAGCAGAACTAGGAGTGCTTGGGTCTTTTTGTAGTATGAGTTTTGAGGTGCCAGACTGCGTAGAGTATGTAAAATTTGTTTTATATCCTAGTCCGAAGTTATTGCCCCTGTTAAGTTGTATATTGGGGTTTCGCTTTAATATAATAGTCGTATTCTCACCATTATTTAAATTCGCGCTATTTTCTTCTATATAGCCATTCCACTCAGATTGTAAGGCAAGAGATAAAGAGAAAGAAAATGTTAATAAAAGTAAAATCTTTTTCATAGCTATGCTTTCTTAAATACCCTTAGATATTATTTTATCAATGTGAAAAAATATTATATAACAAAAAAAAAAAAAAATAAATTAACAAAATTGATAATTTTTACTTGACAAAATAATATATTTTTATGCTTAAATTGCTAAATTTATTTTGCTTGATAAAAACACTGTAGGAGTTATGATAGATGCCTTAGCTAGTAGAGGATTATTAGAAAGAAAACAAAATCCTAAAAATCGTAGAGAAAATATTATAAGCACAACTAAAAAGGGCAAAGAATTAGTCGATAAACTTGAGCCTATGTTTTTAAAGGCGCAAAGAGAGGTTTTTAGCTTTCTAAAAGACAAAGATTATGAGATTTTTTGTTCGTATATGCAAGATGTTATGACAAATATTTTTTTAAAGGAGAGAGAATGAATTTGTTTTCATTTAAAAAGGGTTTTTTGTATTTTTGTGTTTTTATTTTTATAAACATGAATTTGTTTGCTTTGGATATAGATAAATCTAAATCAAAAGTCGCATTCAAAGCTAGTAAGCTAGTTTTTGTGGGAGTTGATGGCGAATTTAAAGACTACGAGGGCAATGTAAGTATACTAAATGATGAAATAGTAGCTTTAAATGGCAATGTTTTTGTGAATTCTGTTGAATCTGGCGATAAGACAAGAGACGAGCATATACGAGGCGAAGTACTTTTTGATAGCAAAAAATATCCTATCATAAGCTTTAAAATGAGCAAATATGAGGCTTTAAGCAGTGCGAATGGAATTTCAAAGGGCAAAATTTATGGGCTAATGAATGCGCACGGCGTATCTAAAGATATTGTATTTGATAGCACAGTTAAAAAGACGGAAGAAGGCTATATTTTGACTCTTAATTCAACTGTAGATGTGAAAAAAGACTTCAATATGCAATCTTAATTCTATAATGAGCAATTCGGTAGATATAGATGTAAGCTTGTTTTTGAAGTAAGCTCAAAAAAGGGGGATTAGTTTTTTATAAAATAATCCCCATCAAAACTAAATACTAGCTTTGAAAGCTTGTGTTTTTGATTTAAAACAATTCACTATGACTTTCAAGCCTAAAGCAAACTAATACTAAAATATCTTCTTGCTTTTTATAAATTAAGAGTAAGTCCGGTTCTATATGGCATTATCTATAGCCTAGATATTCGTCTTTTAAAACGTGGTCTTTGTGTTTAGCTTCTAAGGTTTCAAAATCTACATTTTTTAAAGTTACAGTCATCTTTTTTCCTTTAAGTTTTAAGACATTTGACAAATATCATTCTAGCAAGAATCCATACTCATAAATCTTTGGTTCGATTTTTTTAGCAAGTTTATCTAAGGCATAACGCAAATCAGCGATTAAATCATTATAGGCAGAATCTAAACTCCTAGCATTCATTTTACTCTTGCCTTTACTTTCCTTAAAGCCTTGAAAATAGCCTTTTATGTCATATAAACTTGCATTTGGATTGTAGTTTTTATAAAAATCCTCTTTATGCTGGGTGTGGATTTCTGGGATTTTGGCAAAGTTTTGATGATAATATTGCCATATTTTACGTCCTGCTTCAAAGACAGCCTTAGCTTCATCACTAAAAATTAAGGGCTTGCTTGGGATAAAGCTTGTAGATTCTATTGCAAAAAGTGCTTTTTGTATAGATTTAGAATTTTGACTAGAAGCTAGCTTGATTTTACCCTTGATAAAATCCTGCATAAAGTGGGACTCAAAAGCTTCTTTTGCCTCCACTTCTGCTTCGCTAAAGGGTATAAAATGATTTATGCTCTCTTTAGCGCTGATTCTATTTTGTCCGTGAAAGAGGGTAAAGGCTAGGCAGTCATTTTGAAACTCTTTATCCTCATCCCAAGTCTTATTTGGATACAAAAATTGGTCTCTATCATTTAACCAAGTGGCAGGAATAGCGTGTCGTACTGCGAAAAACACACAACAAGGAATGAGATTAGTAAGAGTAAGAGTAAGAGTAAGAGCGTGTGCTTCATCACTTATGTAATTCTTGATATAAACAAGTTTTTGATTTTGAAAATCTAATCTACCAGAGTTTAACATTCCTAAATTTGGACTTGGATTTTTGATTCTATATTGTGCTATCCATTTTCCTATATTTTGGGCGTAATGTTCTGTCGCATAAAAGTTCTTCACTCCCATATATTCATTTTTATCATTATGCACATCAAGTTTTATAGATTTTTGTATAGGTTTGTTGTTGTTCAAATCCCATATCATAAAGCCTATGGGAAAAGAACCTTTTACATTATCAAAGGTATAAGCAGGGCAGACAAAACCGCCCAAAAATTTAGCCTTAAACCTTAAACGAAACTTAGAAAAATTCGTGCCTTGCACAATTTTCAACTTTGAAAATTGTGCAAGGGTGCAGTTTGGAATCTCCTCATATATTCTTATGAAAAATTGGGCAAAGACTTCATTGCTTGCCTTGCCTAGCACCTCCTTATAACGCAAGTAAGTGCGATTATCGGTAGCGACTTTGGTTTTGTTAAGTCCTGTGCCTGTTGTTTGTGCGGTCGTGCCAGCTTCCGCATAGGGCGGATTTATGAAAATAATGAGTTTCTCACGCTTTTTAGAATCTTTTAGGATTTTTACTAAAGATTGTGGCAATCTAGTCGTGTTTTCATCAAAATTACGGCAATTAAAGCATAAATCATTCTTTTGCTTATGCACTACACAAGGTAGCGGGTCGTTTAAAAAGTCAAAGACAAAGACATTAGATTCCAAAAGATTAAGATTGGCTTTTTGTATCCTTTGTGTCATCACATCAACATCACTTTTATAGAGTGTGGAAGCATAGATTTTGTATTTATCACTTAAGCCAACAAGTAAATTTCCTGTGCCAGCCGCACAGTCCCAGATATAATGCTCCTCTTGATAGTCTTCACCTAAGGCTTTTGTGAGGTATTCTTGTGATTTTTCCACCCAGATTCTAGGGGTAAAAAAGGCACCTTGATATTCTCTAAGATTTTGAGGCACGAGTAAATCACGTCTTTCTATGATATAGTCCCAATACTCCTCTTTTGGCGGTCTTTCATAACGGTTCCAAAACTGGGCGTGTTTGTCTTTGAGATTTGTCTTAAACTCTGCTCTAGCACCAGAAAATAGCCCTACATCATTTTTACCGCGTAAAAGCTCATAAAATACCTTATCTTCGTTATTTTCACGCGTTTTTTTAAGCACAACTAAAAGTTTATCGGTTAAGGTTTGATTTTCAGTGCTTAAAAGATCAGCCAAATAAAAGTCCGCATCTAAAACTTTATGCTTTTTAGCTAAAATTTCCCAATTTACATCGATGCACTCTTTTACCTCATCTTGCCACCTTAGATAGATATTAACAAAGTTATTTTTATCTATCTTTTGTCTGTTTATGTGAGCATTTTCTAGTATAAAATTTACTTTTATAAAGTCTTTTAGAGCTTTGTTATCTTTAGAGAAATAAAACAAAAGGCTTTGAGCTTCTATAATGGACTTAGATTCTGCATAGAGTTGTGCGAATTCTTTGCTTTCATGATCGCTTGGACGGACATTCCAATTAAAGTCATTTTGTGAGAAAATGTGCATAATGGAGTTGTAGGGTAAAAAGGCGATTTTCTCACAATCAAATGCACCTAAAAAGCTAGGTGGGCTAAAGATGTTTTGTAAGCTTTTTTTACCAATAGTTAGAATTAACTGCACGAAAGATTGCAAAATATCCTCTTTATTGCCACGCTTTGCCTCCGCCCAAAGATAGCTTGCAACCTGTGTAAAAAGATTATCCTTAGGACAAATCCAAAAGTCTATGTTATCGTTTATCTTGGTGCTATCAAAGGCGGCAAAAAAATCCTTAGCTACTTTGTTTTTTAGCTCTTCTTCTTTTATACTCTTATCATACATAGTTTTACTTTATTTTTTGCAGTGATTGTAACCTAAAAATGCAAAATTTTATCTTTTATCTATGATATAAAGCTGTTCTTTTATGTGTTTGTTGCGGGAATGCAGGTTCCTTGAGCCCCTAAATGCCGGGTAGTCTTGCTCTAAAAGTTGGCATTTTCCAAGCTTTTCTAGTTTTTTTAAAAAGCTTTCTTTTTTTACGAAGCCCTCGCAGTTGTAAGATAGCAAGATTATCTTAGCTTTTAAGTTTGAAATCAGCTCAAAAAGTGCATTTTCAGCCTCTTTAGCCTTGTTAAATTTGCTTCTATTCCACTTTTTTGGTATGCCGCTTACCTTTGAAAGCTCCTGCGGTTTTTCATAAGTGGCTAGTAAATTTAACATAAAATAATTTGAAGCGTAAGGGTGCTGATTATAAGGCGGGTCTAAGTAAGCTAAATCAAAGCTATCAAGCTCTTTTGCTAGTTCGTTTGCATCCTTTTGAAAAACCTTAAAATCACAGCTAAAATTCGAAAAAATGGGCATTTTAAGCTCTATATCGCCCTTTATGCGAGAAAGGGCATTGCCTGCCTCTCCTCCAAATTTACCAAGTCCGTTTTTACCTTTATAAAAGCCCTTGAAAACACCGCTGGTATTGGAATGCACGCTTGCTTCGTATATCAAAGGAGCTATGAAAAAATGCTGAAAATCCTTTGGCACTTCCCTTGCTATAAGCTCTCTCATAGAGTCCAAATACATAGCGTTTCTTTTGGTGTAAAAAAGCCTGTCATCCTTTGTGATAGCCTTTTCATCCTTTGCTGAGTAAAGCTCTGTGATAAAGCCTTCTTTAAGCTCTAGTTTTGAAAGTAAAATTTGATGATGAGCTTTTAAAATTTGCTTAAGCTCTTTGTTTGCATTGTGTAAATAACACTCATTTATAAGCTTTGAATAATACTCTAAATCATTTGCTATTATAAAGCTTGAATGTGCCTTTGCAAAGCGACTTACTATGCCAGAGCCGCTAAAGATGTCGCAAAAGGAAAATTTGTCCTTTTTAAGCTCTTTTTTTGCATACTCAAAGCCTTTTTGCAAAAAGCTTAAAAGGCTTCTTTTGTTGCCTAGGTAGGTGATGATTTGCTCTTTTAGGTATAGGGGGTTTTCTTGCATTATTTTTGGGTGCAAGCTATAGGGAGCTTGCTTTTGATTTTAAGAACTCATAAAGCATAAGCTCATTTCTTAGGAGTAACCAGCATATTCACATAACGGCCCTCAAAATTTGGCTCTTTGTCCCTGTTTGCCTTTTCTTCTATCATAGTCCAAATTTTTTCAAGCAAGGCAACCCCAGCTTCAGGGCTTGACATCTCGCGTCCTTTTAAAAATACTCTAAATCTAACATGCTTTCCTTGAGCTAAAAACTCCAAAGCGTGTTTTACCTTGTAATTTATGTCATTTTGTGCGATTTTTACGGAGAGTTTTATCTCTTTTACATCTATGATTTTTTGTTTTTTCTTAGCCTCTTTTTGCTTTTTTTCTTGCTGGTAGCGGAATTTTCCAAAGTCCATTATCTTGCATACCGGAGGTTTTGCATCAGGTGCTATCATAACCAAATCAAGCCCCAAGCGATTAGCTATATCTTGTGCTTCTTTAGAGCTTATGATACCATAAACCTTGCCGTCATCACCCACACATCTTATCTGCTCTGCTCTTATGTCCTCGTTAAGCAATACTTCTTTTTCTTTACTCAAAAGTGCACCTCACTTATTTTCTCCTTTACTAAAGCTATAAAATCATCTAGGCTAAGATTACTTTGCTTTTTTTCTCTTCTATCTCTTAAAGCAACGCTTTTCTTAGCCACCTCCTCATCTCCTAAAACAAGTATCATAGGTAGTTTTTGCTTTTCTGCATTGCGAATTTTTTTGCTTAAACTCTCATCTTTAGCGTAAATTTCGCTGTCTATGTTTAACTCTAACAAGCTCTTTTGAATTTGCTTTGCGTAGTTTAAATGCTTTTCATTTATAGGGACTATGCCAACTTGCACAGGTGCGATGAAAAATGGAAACTCGCCCCCGCAATGCTCTGTTAAAATTCCTATAAATCTCTCAAAAGAGCCTAGTATAGCTCTGTGAAGCATAACGGGCTGCTTTTTGAGATTATCACTATCTGTGTATTCTAGCTCAAATCTTTGCGGTAAGTTGAAATCAACCTGTATGGTGCCGCACTGCCACTTTCTTTTCAAGGCATCAGTTATCTTTATATCTATCTTTGGTCCATAAAATGCACCGCCACCCTCGTCTATGCCGTAGTTTAAGCCCTGCTCATCAAGGGCTTCTTTTAAAGCCTTTGTGGCTGTGTCCCAAATTTCATCATCTCCTATAGCCTTGCTAGGTTTGGTTGAAATTTCCATTTCATAAGAAAAGTCAAAAAGCTTCATAAGCTTATCCACAAAGGCTAAAATTTCAAGCACTTGCTCCTTAATCTGACTTGGCATACAAAAGATATGCGCATCATCTTGAGTAAATTCCCTAACCCTAAAAAGACCGTGCAAGACCCCGCTTTTTTCGTGTCTATGCACCACACCATACTCAAAGAATTTCAAAGGCAAATCCCTATAACTTCTTATATCGCTTTGATAAATTTTTATGTGCCCTACGCAGTTCATCGGCTTTATGCCATACTCTTGCTCATCAATCTGTGTAAAATACATATTTTCTTTATAGTTTTCATAATGCCCACTTATCTGCCAAGCCTTAGCCTTTAAAAGCTCTGGACCTCTTACAGGCTCATAGCCTCTTAAGCGATGTATCTTAAAAAGCATTTGCTCTAGCTTACTTCTTAACCTAGCTCCATTGCTAAGCCATATAGGCAAACCCCCGCCTATATCATCATCAAAGGTAAAGAGTTTAAGTTCCGTACCTAGCTTTCTATGGTCTCTTTTTTTACCCTCTTCTAAGATATGCAAATATTCTTTTAAGCTTTCTTTATCTGCGAAGGCTGTGCCATAAATTCGAGTTAGCATTTCTCTTTTTTCATCTCCGCCTAAATACGCACCCGCAACGCGTATAAGCTTGAAAAATTTTAAAAATTTAGTATTTGGTAGATGAGGTCCTCTACACAAATCCTCAAACTCGCCCTGTCTATAAATTCCAACATCGCCCTCTGGAATTCTTAACAAAACCTCTTGTTTTAAGTCATCATTAGCAAATTTAGCCTTAGCCTCGCTTTTTTGAATTTGGTATTTTTCTATGGGAAGCTTAGCCTCCGCAAATTCTTTCATCTTTTTTTCAATCCTTGCTAAATCCTCCTCGCTTATCTTAGAGCTTACCCTAAAATCATAATAAAATCCGTCCTCTATCACGGGACCTACGAAGAATTTAACCTCGGGATACAAAGCTTTGATAGCTTGTGCCATTAAATGAGCGCAAGAATGCCTTATAATTTCAAGAGCCTTGCTAGAATTATCAAAATAAATAGCCTCTCCAGAATTTGTGCTTTGTGTATCTATAATCTTATCTTTGTCAAAATATCCAATTATTTCCTTAGTCATATTAAAACCTTGTTATAAAAAAATTTAAAGATAATTTTAACTGTGTAAAACTTAAGTTCTTTTAAAATCATAGTTTTAAGACGGTATTGTAAAGCGGCATTGTTAAAATTTGCTAGTTGGATCTAAGATGTTATTGAAGTAAATATAAAAGAACAACAAGCCAAGCAAAATTCTATAAATCCCAAACGGTATAAAATCAAACTTAGATATAAATTTCAAAAAGAGTTTTATAACTATAAAAGCCACCACAAAGGCTGTTACAAAACCTATGCTAAGTGCTAGAAAATTTGAACTATTTGTAATAATACTAGGCTCTTTATATATACTATAAGAAGTAGCTGCAAACATCGTAGGAACAGCTATTAAAAACGAAAACTCGGTAGCTACTTTGCGGTTAAAGCCCAATAAAAGCGCACCAACTATACTAGCACCACTTCTTGAAGTTCCGGGTATCATACCTAGGGACTGTATGGCACCTATGGCAAGGGCGTGTTTATAGCTAATCTCATCTAAGGAATTTATGCTGTATTCTTTACCCTTGTGTAGAAGTTCTATAAGTATAAAAATAATACCGCCAATAATTAGCATAGTAGCAACCAAATATCCATTAAACAAATCTTGAGTAAATTTAGAAACTAAAATTCCTATCAAACCCGTTGGTATAAAGCCCACACAAAGCTTTAACCACAAATCAAAGCTTTGTATAAGCCTTTTATAAAATACAAAAAGCACAGCAAGTATGGAACCTAGCTGTATAACAACCAAGAATGAACGCCAAAAATCATCTAGCTTTATACCCAAAACAGTAGCACCAAGTATCATATGACCTGTGGAGCTAACCGGTAAAAACTCTGTCAAACCCTCTATAACGCCTAGTATTAACGCATTATACAAATCTTGCAAAAAAAGCCTTTAAAGTGAAAGTAAGCTAGAAGTATACTAAAATTTTACAAATAATTCCTTATTGTTGTAGCACTTAAAAGGTTTTTTCTTTAAAATCTTGACTTAAACTAGCTCTCATCTTTTATAATTACACATTTAGAACTAAACTTTAGCTCAAAAGAGTGGCAAAACCTAGAAGCAAAACTTGATAAAATAGAAATAGTAGGCGATAGATACCCACCAGAACAAGCACAAAGAGTTGGGAAGTAAGATTTAGCAGGGCTTTAGCAAAATACTAACTTTTATCCCGAGACTAACTATCAGATTCAAAAGCTTTGAAATAGCATTACATCAAAGCTTTTGATTTATAAGCAATCTTAGAATCTTTTTAAATACCCAAGCTCTTAAGATTCTATGCTCTTATGCTCCTTCAAGCTCTGCGATGATAGCATCTATTTGCAAACGTAGCTTACTTTGTCTTGCCACGATTTGCGTGATTTCTGCATTTAAAGCTTTTATGTCTATCTTTTCCCTTGTATCCTCTGGCTCTATATAGCTTGATACGCTTAAATTATACCCATTTGCCTCTATTTCCTCCATGCTTACAGACCTTGCGATATGCTCTATGTCTTTTCGTTCTGTATAGATTTTTAGGATAGTATCACGGTTTTGTTCTGTAAGGACATTTTTCTTTGTAACTTTTTTGTATTCTTTACTTGCATCGATAAAAAACACCTTAGAATCTTGCTTGTTTTTCTTAAGCACCATTATGCAAGTGGCAATGCCCGTGCCAAAGAAAAGATTATCAGGAAGAGCGATGATAGAATCTATAAAATTTTGCTTGATTAAGTATCCACGTATTTTTTTCTCCGCACCCTCTCTATATAAAATTCCCGGAAAGATGACAATAGCCGCCGCTCCTTTGTTTGATAGCCACGCTAAGGAGTGCATGATAAAGGCAAAATCAGACTTAGACTTAGGAGCTAGCACACCAGCAGGAGAGTAGCGAGGGTCATTGATAAGCACAGTATTAGAATCACCCTCCCATTTGGTGCTATATGGGGGATTGCTTACTATTACGTCAAATGGCTCATCATCATAATGATAAGGCTTTATAAGCGTATCATCGTGGGCTATGCTAAATTTTGTGAAATTTACATTATGCAAAAGCATATTCATACGTGCTAGGTTGTAGCTTGTGATATTTATCTCTTGTCCGAAGTAACCAAGTGCAGGATCTTTATATAAAATCTTTTTATATTGTAAAAGCAAAGAGCCAGAGCCACAAGCAGGGTCATAAACTTTGTTTGGTTCTTTTACCGTGTGCAAAGTAAGACGTGCTAAAATCTCACTCACTTCTTGCGGAGTAAAAAATTCTCCCCCGCTTTTGCCTGCACTACTTGCATACATACCCATCAAATACTCATACGCATCACCAAAAGCATCGATTTTACTATCTGCATAATCAAAATTTATCTCGCTAATGGCTTGCATTATTCTTGCTAGTTTTTTGTTTCTTTCTACCGTGCTTTTTCCAAGCTTATCGGATTTCAAATCCATATCATCAAAAAGCCCTTTAAAATTTTGCTGTGCTTTGTCTGTAGGTAAATCCTCGCTTGATTTTTGGATATTAGCAAAAACGGAATTTAAGTGCTCGTTAAGATTTTCCAGATATTCACTTTTTTCAGCAGATTTTAAAACATTTTCAAAAAGCTCACTTGGCAGGATAAAAAAGCCTTTTGCTTTGGTGATTTCTGCCTTGCCATTTTTCGCTATCTCATCATCTAAGCTTTCATAATTATCCTCTCCCATACTCTTTACATAGTTTTTGAGATTCTCGCATAAAAAGCGGTAAAACAAAAATCCCAAAACATAACTCTTAAAATCCCAGCCATCTACGCTACCTCGTAATTCATTAGCGATTTTCCAAATGCCTTTGTGTAGTTCTGCTCTTTGTTTTGTGTTTATCATTTTTTATCCTTTTTAAAATTCTAAAAGCTTAAAAGCTTTTCTCTGTAATACTCATATTGCTTTTTCCTTGCCTTTATCTCAGCAGGGAGTCCCTGACTTAAGTCATTAGCTAAAGATTCAAATTTATCTAAAATACTTACGATTTTTTCTTGTATTTCTAGGGGCGGGAGGGGGATTTTAAATTGTTTAAACTTTTTCATATCCACAGAAGCAAAGCCTGATACATTGACATTATTCCTACACCACTCCCCTAAAATAAAGCAATAGTAATAAAAGTATTTCATATTGAGAATCTCACAACAATTCACCTGCGGACTCAAGCAGGTGAATCGTTGATTCGCAAGCGAATCAACGATTATCAATGCGTGTTCGCCAATAGTAGCAGTCGTAGAAATGATAATAGAATTTGCAGGGAATAATTTGCCGCCTTTTACCGCCTCTGGTGTGATATGCTGGATAGAATCTGCTAAGATTCTGCCATTTGTCCGAATGTCGTCCATTCTAAACCAAGGGATAGTGCCATTTTCCCAATATTCTTTTTTAGCCTTGCTTGGTGTGTATCCGTTCCTAATAATAAAAAGATCTCCCAAAGCCATATAACTAATGCCCCCCCCCGTGATAGAATCTAGGTAATCAAAGCTTAGTAATTTTTCGCGGTAATAGGCGTATTGCTTCTTTCTAGCTTCTAGCTCTGCTTCTAGCTCTGCTTCTAGCTCTGTAAAGGTATCGAGAATAGTTACTATTTTCTCTTGCACTATCAAAGGTGGTATGGGGATTTGCAGGGATTGCCATTTGCCTAAAGTTAGCCCGAATCTTGTAATTCCTTGTGCGTATCTCCTAATTTGCCTTCTTAAAAAACTAGATTCAAAACAATATCTTATAAAAAAGCTTGTAATCATATTTGAATTGAACAATCTATAACGCATTATGTGATAACTATAACAAGCATTTGGTATTGTTTCTGTAATTACTGAAGCAAAGCCTATTTCATCTATTGTTTCCGAAGATGGGGTAATAAAAATGTCTCCTTTTTCAATAGTGCATTTTTGTATTTTAGAATCTGAAGCTGTTACACGCATTTTTGGAATATTTTTATCAATATATTTGTTTTTCACTACATCAACGAAATTTAATAAAATTACTTCTTTTTGCCCGTCAATGACTTTCTTATCAACGCCTATATTTGCAAATTCTCCCAATTCCCCCAAAGGCTTATACTCCACACCATTAGGACAATGCGTTTTTAGTAATTCTTCTATGCTATTCATTTAGTTTCCTTGGTCTATGACTTTGCCGTTATAATATAACTCATTGCAAGAGAGGTCTAGTTTATCATTCCACTCTATGCCATAGCCACCTTGTGAGACTTTCACGTTTTTAAAAAGTTGTGGAGTAGATAAAAGAATCTTAAAATCGCTATATTGCCCAAGCTGTGATAGGTCGTAGATTTTGCATTCATCTGATAGGAATTTGACTTTTAGCTTATAATCATCTAATGCTTGCACCTGCTTAATCTTATGAAATATATATTTTTCCATTTTCTTTACTCCAAAGGTTTTAATTCTTTAAATATTTGAGATTGCCACATTTGCATTAATTCATCTTTATGCTCTGTCATCCATTCCTCTACCATTTTTTTAGCTTTGTTTGGTAAATCGCCCTCTATCATTTCTATAGGCTCTATGCTAAACACTCCCGAATATTCATTATAAAGTGCGTGTATATGCGGTGGGTTATGCTCCTTACTTGCAAAAAACATTTTTATAATGATTCCATAAAATCTAGCAATCACTGGCATTTTATCTCCTTTTATTGTTTTATAATATTTTATTATTTTTTTAGAATGATAAAATATCACTCCTCCACTAAAATATAGGCAAATTCTTTGAATCTATCAAAAAATTCTCGCATTTGTGCGATAACATTTTTGCGTTTAGCTTCATTTTCTTCTTTTTGCTTACCTCCTGCAAAAATCGACATCTTAGGCAAAACCTCGCTAATCTCTACGCCAAGCTCTTGAAATTCGCCTATTTTGATAGCGTTGTATAAAAAGTCTTTAGCTTTTTCTTTTTGTAAGTTTTCAGATTCTATAAGCTTTTGTAAGTGTTCTTTGTATTTGTCTTTTATAAAGCTTTTAAAGAGTGAATCAAAATCCTCACTCTTGCTACCTGATAAAAGCTCTAAAAACTCCCGTAATAATTCTTTTTTGTTTCTCAAACTAGGACTTGATTCAAGGCTTTTTAGAATCTCTTGCTTTATCTTACTGTCTTGTTTGTTGCTGTATGTTTGCAAGAGAAACATTATATACTCGACATTGACTTCTACTTGCTTTATAAGCTCTATTTCAAAAACTATGTCATCATCAATTCGTGCGGGGGTTGCTTTAGCAGGGCGAATCCTCTCCCAAATATCTACATAATGGCTTTGATAGTCTTGCTTGTCTGCGTGGGTAAGTGTGGAAATTTGGCTAAATTCATCAAATACGCGCAAAATATTTTCTAACTTTAAGATACGGTTAAAAAGCTTTATAAAGTCTCTTTCCTCTGTATCTGTGCTAAGTGGAAAACTTGAAAGGGAAAAATTTTCTTTAAGCTCTTTTGTAAGCTCTTTATAACCTTTGTGGTAGGTTTGATTTTCATCAGTGTAGCCCTCTAAATAGTCTTTAAAGCTTCTAAGCAAAGCTATGCTTTGAGTTTTTTTATCGCCATAGAGTTTTAGGCTGTCATTAGTGGCTTGTTCTAGGTTTCTAAAGCATACGACATTGCCAAAATTTTTGACTTCATTGTAGATTCTATTTGTCCGTGAAAAAGCTTGCATAAGGGAGTGGTATTTGAGATTTTTATCTACCCATAGAGTATTTAAGGTTTTAGCATCAAAGCCTGTGAGAAACATATTTACAACTATTAAAATATCTAACTCTTTATCCTTAAGTCTTTTTGAAATATCTTTATAGTAGTTTTCAAATACTGATGTATCAAAGCTCGTGCCAAAGATAGCATTATAATCTTTTATGGCAGATTCTAAAAATTCTTTAGAGCTTTTTGTATCTGCACCAGAATCTAACTCATCTAAATTTTCATTAGCTATATAGCTGTAAATAATGCCTATTTTTAGCCTTTCTTGCTTAGGTTTATGCTCTTGTTGCTTTTTAAATTCTGCATAATAGGCTTTTGCTGCTTCTACTTCTTGTGTGGCAAAGATAGAATTAAATCCTTTTAATCTTTTTTCTTCTAAAGAATAGTGTTTATTACGCAAGGTTTTAGAATCAAAATGCGTAAGTATGTATTCTACGATGGTAGCTATACGCTCTGGATTATTTAGGGCGGATTTTGTATCTATGCTATTTACTTGCTCTTTTGATTCTAGTTCTTGGATTTCTTTTTCTTTTATGGTGTTTATGTATTCCACTCTAAAAGGTAGGACATTTTCATCTTTGATTGCATTGACTATGGTATAAGTGTGCAAACAGATTCCAAAAGTTGTTTCGGTCGTTTGGACTAAAGCTTTTTGTGTTTCATTGCCTAATGCATCTTTATCTTTTATGGTGCTGTATTTGCCACTTGGGGCATTTTCTTTCATTATGGGTGTGCCACTAAAGCCAAAAAGATAGTATTTTTTAAAAGCCTTTGTGATAAGGCGGTGCATATCTCCAAACTGACTTCTATGGCATTCATCAAAGATAATCACTACTTCCTCATCAAAAATGCTGTGCTTTTTGTATTTATTTACAAAGATTGAAAGCTTTTGAATGGTGGTTATGATGATTTTGCTTTGTGAATTTTCTAGTGCTTTTTGAAGTTCGTTTGTATTTTTTGTGCTATTTGCTGCACCTTTTTGAAATTTGTCGTATTCTTTCATCGTTTGATAATCTAGGTCTTTTCTATCTACGACAAAAAGCACTTTTTTGATAAATGGTAATTCACAAGCAAGTTGTGCGGTTTTAAAGCTTGTAAGTGTTTTGCCGCTTCCTGTGGAATGCCAGATGTAGCCACCAGATTCTTTACTGCCATAAAGCTTGTGATTATGTGCTATAGTGATTTTTTCTAAAATTCTCTCACTTGCTGCGATTTGATAAGGTCGCATAATAAGCAAAATATCATCAGTATTAAACACGCAAAAACGCGTCAAAATAGCTAAAAGCGTGCGTTTGCTAAAAAATGTTTTGGTAAAATCCTCTAAATCTAAAATGATGTTGTTTTTACTATCAGACCAAAACATAGTAAAGCTAAAACTTGCATTTTGCTTACTTTTGGATTTATCTTGGCTGTATTGTGTGGAATTGCTATAATATTTTGTTTGAGTGCCATTACTGATAACAAAAATTTGCACATATTCAAACAAGGCATCACCTTTACTAAAGCTCTCTCTTGCGTATCGTTTGATTTGATTAAATGCTTCTTTGAGTTGCACGCCTCGCTTTTTTAATTCAATATGCACTAAAGGCAGTCCATTTACAAGTATGCTTACATCATAGCGATTTTTATAGCTTCCTTCGTCGTTGTGAAATTGGTTTATTATTTGTAAGTGATTATTATGAAGATTGTGCGTATCAAGCAATTTGATATTTTTCTCGCTACCATCATCTCGCTCTAAAAGCTCGGTATGTCCTTTTTCTTGTATCATTTTTGTTTTTTGTTTAAAGTCTTTTTGTGTATTTGCTAAAGAAGTTTTATAAAATCTTTCCCATTCTTTATTGCTAAAAGTTACATTGTTAAGCCTTTCTAACTGGGTTTTTAGATTTTCTTTAAGGCTTGGATAGTCTTTGATGTGTGAGGCGTATTCATAGCCTTGAAGTTGCAAGTCTTGTATAAAAGCTTTTTCTAAAGCCTCTTCACTTTGATAGCCTCTATCTTTGCTTCTTTTGGCTTCATAGTGGGCTACTACGGTGCTAAAATCATTTTGACTGATGAGGTTTTGATGTGTTTCTTGCATACTCTATCCTTAATGTGTCATTGAGTGCATTGTCTTAGGCGTAATTATATCTTGCATAGTGCCTATAATCTTTGTAAATTTGGGATTTTACATTGCTGTGTTGCCAAATTTCTACCTTTATCATAAAAGCCTAATTGTAACAAACTTGAAATAATATACAAACAAGAGCAGCAAACATCTTGTGTATGGGCATTTTAAACAAGGTGTGCGGGTTTTAATCAAAAAAGCTTATGCTTCTTTGTCTAGCAATTTTCAGCCTCGCATCTTTTCTTTCTATATTTGCGAATGCCTTTTGGCAATATTTGTTTTTAAGAGGGCTAGTGGGTATTTTTCACCCTATTTACTGTGCTCTAGCCTTTAGCATAGCGGCAAAATCAGCAGCCAATCCAAAAGACGCTCCAAAAGAAGTGGCTAAGGTCTTTGCAGGAGTTTCTGCTGGTATGGTTTTGGGTGTGCCTATGGGAAGTTACTTAGGAGGGAATTTCTCTTACGAGCTTTCACAAGCTTTCTTTTGCTTACTTAGTGCTTTGACATTTATCGTAACACTCTTTTTGGGCTTACTTGGCATAGTATTAAGGCTTAGAATTGGCACAAAACTATCTTAGCTAAATACCTTGCCTTACAAAAAAAGCCTTGCTATAATGACAAAATTAATTGCAAGGCTTTATAATTTGTAAATTCTAGCTAAAGGATTAAAATGCCCATCTTGATACAAAGCACGGTTTCTAGCAAAAAACAAGCACAAAAATTAGCCCATAAGCTTTGCAAAAAACACCTAGCCGCTTGTGTGCAAATTCATAAAATAAAAAGCTCTTATTTTTGGCAAGATAAATTTTGCAAGGAAAGCGAATTTATTTTAAATATAAAAAGCAAAAAGAAAGCCTACAAAAAAATAGTCAAATTTATGGAGAAAAACCACCCTTACGAAGTCCCTGAAATTATCGCTTTTAAGATAGATAGGCTAAATAAAGCTTATAAAAAATGGCTAAAAAATTCCTGTAAGAATAAATTTTAAATTTAAAAAATATTTATTGCAAATTGTGTAATTTCTTAACATAAATTCAAAAAAAAAAAAATCCAAAAAAATTTTTAAATACAAAATCGTTTTTTTTTGATTACAATCATCATATACAAAAATATTTTGTAATGGTGCTAATCTATGCTAAACAGTTTTAAGTCAAAACTCATACTCGTTTTATCCTTGTGTATAGCCCTTGTTGTTGTGCTTAGCGCTTTGTTTAATTATTTTTCAAGCCTAAGCTATGTAAGCAATAAGCTAAAAAGCGAAGAGTTGCCTATCATGGCTAGATCCTTGGCTAAAAGCGTTAGTCTTGAAATTCTAGCACTTATACACGGCTCTAGTGTCATGGCAAATGATGTCTTTTTTCTTGAGTGGATTGAAAACAACGAAAATTCTCAAGACGGCGTATTTTACAGATACCAAAACAAAATGAAAGATAATTTTAAGGCCTCAACATCTTTCTTTGCTTCCATTAGGAGCTTAAATTTTTACTCTCACGAAAAGATAGAAAGCAAGCTAGATATAAACGGCAGGGATAAATGGCTGCTTGAAGCGCAAAATAGCCCACATCCTTATGTGCTAAATATGGATTTTGACAGAAACAACAACGACCGTTTAGTTCTTTTTGTAAATCACAAGGTATATGCTAAAAATGCGAATTTCTGGGCATAGTTGGTCTTGGTTCTTCTGTGGAAAATATAGAACTTTTAATCAATAACCAAAAAATAGGCAAAAACGGTATGTCTTTTTTGGTGGATGAAAAGGGCAAAATTTTATTTCATGAAAACAAAGAGCTTATCTTAAATAAAAATTTAAGCGACATCGCAGCCCTTAAGCCTATCTCAAAAGGGCTTTTAGAAAATGAAGGAGAGGTTTTTACATATGTGGATGAGAACGAACGCGAAAGGTTTGTGATTTCAACCAAGATTAAAGAACTAGGCTTTATAGTAATAACCGAGCTTGATTCGAGTGAAGCCTTTGCGCCTATTTATGAGAATTTATACAAAACTCTTACTTACTCCTTTGTCTTTATAGTAATTGGCGTGATTTTTGCCTATATCCTTGCTTCGTATTTTCAAAAAAATATCAAAAAACTTCAAGACGGAATTTTGAATTTCTTTGCATATTTGCATTATAAAAAAAGCGATATACAAAGCATACAAATCAAGAGCAAAGACGAGCTAGGCCACATGGCTGCATTGATAAATGAGGGCATTAAAGCCACCCAAATCAACCTCCTTTCACTTAACGCAGCCATTGAAGCTGCACGTGCGGGAGAACACGGGCGTGGCTTTGCTGTGGTGGCTGATGAGGTAAGAAAGTTAGCAGAATCAACCCAAAAATCCTTAGCGCAAATTGAAGCAAACAGCACGAGCTTGGTGCAAAGCATTATAGAAACTAGTTCTGTGGTAAATTCTCAAACACAGGCTATGCAAAATGTAAGCAACATAGCTAATAAAATTTCCACCGCCTCGGCAGAAAACATAAATTTAATTAAGAATTTCCAAGAAATAGCAAAAGAAATTAGCGAAATGTCAAACAATATGAAGGATGAAATTAAGAGTAAAAAATTCTAACCTTAAAGCATTTGCTTTAAGGTTATTTTAATCTTGTAAATTCTCAAAGCTCTTAGCTCCAGCTTCTTGTAAAAGCTGTATATTTATATCATAGGCATAATCTAGTGCTGTTTTATTTCTATCCTTAGCATTTAAGTTTACTCCCAAGCTTATAAGCATTTTTGTAGCCTCACCTAGGGCTGTTCTTTAGAGGCAGCTGCTATCATCAAAGGAGTTTGTTTTATGTTTTCATTCTTGTATTTAACATCAGTTCTTGCTTCCATATTGGCTCCAAATTTAGCTATTAAGGCCAAGGCTTGCGTCTTTTGGTAGTTCGCACAGTTGTGTATAATGCTCCAGCCGTCCTTGCCTAAACTTTCAAAACTAGCCTTCTTATCAAGCAAAAACCCAATCAAATTCACATCGCTTCCGCCAAATTTTATATAATATTGTAAAACGTTGTTCTCTCCGTCGCTATCACTGGCTTTTAAACCGTAAGAAAGCAAAAAATTTAACATATCAAAATTCTTAGTTTTTTCATAGGCTAAACAAGCTTGATACAGGCTAAGAGCAGAGTTAAACATAGGCTCTTCCTCAAAGTCAAAACTATTTTCATAAAAGATGTCCTCTAGCTTAAAATCCTTTAAAAAATT
Organism: Campylobacter avium LMG 24591; assembly: GCF_002238335.1. Classification (NCBI taxonomy): domain Bacteria; kingdom Pseudomonadati; phylum Campylobacterota; class Epsilonproteobacteria; order Campylobacterales; family Campylobacteraceae; genus Campylobacter; species Campylobacter avium. The sequence goes on along the minus strand of NZ_CP022347.1, from coordinate 1,585,341 downwards.
TCTTGTTTCCTTTATGTTGTTGCTAGAAATTAAGTGCCAAAGCTCTTTTTGCAAGGAATCTTTTTCCTCAAAACTCATCTTTTTTATGTATTCTAAATTTATCATAACTATGCCTTTTAAAAAAGTAATTGTAATTACATTACATCAAAACTAAGACAAATTTTGTTTTTTAAATATTAAGCTTACTGTCCTATAATCGCATTTTTAGTTTTTAAGGAAATAACCTTGAATAATATTTTATATAAATTTTTTTCTGTAAATACCAAAGAATTAGCCTTGCTTGCCTATTCTTTCTTTTTTATGTTTTTGCTTTTTGCTTCTTATGCTATCTTAAGACCATTGCGAGATGCCTTAGGTTTGGAAGGCGATACAGTAGATCTTAAGTGGCTTTTTCTAGCAACCTTTATACTAATCATACTAGCTTCCTTAGCTGCTATGTGGATTAGCTCTCGACTAAAAAGAATGTTTTATATCAATGCTATTTTTATATTTTTTATATCAAATTTATTTATCTTTTACATTGCTATGCAAACAATTAGCAGCGATAGTGTGTATTTTTTATGGCTTTGTAGAAGTTTTTATGTGTGGGTGTCTATTTTTAATCTCTTTATCATATCTTCTGCTTGGAGTTTATTAGCTGATGTTTTTACTAAGGATTTTAGCAAGAGAATGTTTGCTATGATAGCTGCTGGAGCATCTTTGGGAAACATAATGGGTGCTTATTTGGTCTCTGTGCTTGCTGCTTCTATCACTGTTGATTTGTTTATCTTTATTTCTATTTTGTTCTTACTCTTTTCTTTGATACTTAAGAAATTAATCATAAGTGAGGGCTTTAAATTTAACGACAAAGTAAGCTTTGAGGATAAATTTCAAAAGCCTATAGGCTCTAAAAATCCCTTTGAGGGCTTTAAGCTCATAATAAAATCAAAATACCTAATGGCTTTACTTGGCTTTATACTACTTTTAACCTCTGTTAGCACATTTTTATATATGGAACAAGCAAGAATGATATTTGATATGTTTCCAACAAGAGAAGCAAGAATTCAAGCCTTTGCAAACATAGATTTAATAGTGCAAAGCCTTAGCTTTTTTATACAAATTTTTCTAACGGCTAAGATAGTGCAGTTTTTCGGCATAAAATGGCTGCTTTCTTTGCTTGGCTTTGTTCTAACTGTTGTTTTTGTAATAATGGCTTTAATGCACTATGGAGGACTCGCTGAAAAACCAGAATCTAGTGGTGGAATTTATGGTGGCTACGGTGGCTACAAAGAACCAATACATAGGCTTTTTGATAGTTTGGTTTCAGAGCCAGAAACTACTTATTTTTACCCTATAGTATTAATAATAGCTATGGTTATAAGAAGGGTTGGAGAATACGCACTTGTAAAACCCGGACGAGAAATGCTTTTCGTGCCTCTTGATTCTGATTCAAAATACAAGGTAAAGAATTTCTTAGACACCGTTGTGTATAGAGGAGGAGATGCACTATCCTCACAACTTGAAGGTGCCTTAGCAAAGATAAGCATTGCTTTAACATTATTTGCGGGAGCCTTTATTAGCTTTATTTGGGGACTTTTAGGTTTATTTTTATCTAGGAGTTATGAAAAAAACAAATACTAAATTTAAAAACAGTTTAAAATAAATTCGCTATAATCTCATTTTCGGGGCATTAGCTCAGCTGGGAGAGCACAACGCTGGCAGCGTTGGGGTCAGCGGTTCGAGCCCGCTATGCTCCACCATTTCAAATCTTTCATCCCAAGTTTTTGTATTTTTTTTCTTATTTAAAAAGTTTTGCGTGTGTGCCTATTCTTAAAAGCTTTATAACATCACCATCCACCATATAAATTACAAGCATATCGCTGCCTATGTGAAATTCCCTTGAGTCTTTGTATTCTCCCAAAAGGGCGTGATCTCTTGCTTGTTTTGGCAAGGGTATATCATTACTTAAAAGAGCAAGATAATTGATGAAATTATTAAACTCGCTTTCATTTAATTGTACTCTATCAAAATCCTTGATAAAACTTTTCTAACGCACGAGCTTCATTCTTTTTCCCATTTCTTTTTAAGCTCAGCATATTCTTTTTTTAGCTGTTCTATAGTAACTTCTTCTAAATTTTCATTATTTCTAGCATTTTCAATCGCTCTTTTTGTGGCTTCGTTTGGCACTTTAGCTCCTTTAATGCTAAATGGCACTTTGTTTTCGTTTATCACAGCCTTAGCAAAAACATTAAAAGCCGAGCTAAGATTTAAGCCCATAGTATTTACAATGCGTTCAAATTCTTGCTTATCCTCTCTACTCATCCTAAAAGTTACATTTATCATATTACTTTTTGACATTTTTCATCCTTTCTGCCTTAAATTTAAGGTAATTAGCATAAAGTTAAGGCATTTTTACTTAAATGCTAAATATTTTTATTTTGATGGAGATTATTTTATAAAAGAGTGAAAAATTTAAAAATAAAGTAGAAATTTAAACAATGAAATTTTAAAAATAGAATTTAAAAAATATAGTGAAATTTCAAAATTTAAAATGAAATTTAAAAAATTTTAAAATTTTTTGCTTTTTTGTTAGCCTCATTAATCGTTTTTTTTGTTATATAATCTTTTCCGCATTTTTAACTTAAATTTAAAGGTTTTGCTGTGAAAAGGGCTCTTTTTTATTCTCCTTTTAGCTTCTTTTGTCTTTGCTTTGAAAAGTGAATGGGTGGGTAAGATAGAGGATAGCCCTGTAAATTTAAATGACGGAGAAAGTAAAACTGTTATATTAAAAAGAGACCCTAGTACCGACACAGCTAATCTCTTCGCAAATCGAGTTAATTTTGAATATACTACTTCATCTGGCTCTTCGACATTGACATTGCAAAAAGACCCAAACCTTAATACAGATATGAGCTACTTCATACAAGGAAATATGCAAGTAAGTGGAAACAGTCATTTAATTATGAATTTAATAGCACAGGGGGCTATGGTTTATTCAACTAAATGGAGGTATAACCGCAGATGGCTCAACTATAGAGATAAATAATGTAAATAATTTTGTTATAGATAAGAAAGGCATGATGAGCGGAGAATTAAAGGTTACAAACGGAGGCACTTTAAATATAAATAATGTAGATAGCTTAATAAATGTATCAAGCACTAGTGCTTCAGCTTCTATATACAACAATAATTCCACACTTCACATAGACGCTGATGTATATAATTATGATAAAGATACTTCAACAGGTGGAGGATATTTTCGTCAAACAGGCGAAAATGCTGAAACAACTATAGGGGCTCTTTTTATAATGCTGGTTTTAAAAGTGGTTCTGGAGGCAGGCAGGATGCCTTAGTGCATATAAATGGTGGAACTTTTACTGTAAATGGAAATTTTTATAATGGCAAGAATGATACTTACGCTTCTAGTGATTATTACGGAGTTGGAAATTTAAAAGCTGACAATGGAGCCTTAATAACAGTAAATGGAAATTTCATAAGCGATGCACAGGGAGAAAAGTTTGGCAGTTTAGACAAATATTACTCAACAGTTGATTTAAATAATGCAAATTTAGTGGTAAAGGGAAAAATTTAATGCTTCTAATAGCTATATTTCTTTGACAAACACAGCTAAAATTTATACAACAGATTTTACTTTAAATGATAGTGCCACTATGAATTTCGTAGGAGGAGATACAGGCTTTGGTTATATAAATGCCTCATCTTCTGCTAATTTTAATGGCGTAACTAACTTTCAACTCATAGGGGCAATTGCTAAAAATGATAATATGTCTTATCTTTTTCTAGAAAGTAAGGATGTTAGTGGCAATATAAAAGAAGGTTCTGTAACTGTGTATGATAATTATGGAAATCCTCTTTCTGATTCTGGCTACACCTCAAATATAGTTAAGGTGGGAGATAAATACTTCTTAGTATTCGGCGAAGCAAATAATGAGGGGAATGAAAATTACCCTAATGCAAATGCTCAGCCTCCCGGAGGACACTTAGCCGGTTATGAAAATGGAATTCAACCGGACGGCGATACTGAAGGCGGAGACAATCAAGGCGGAAATGAGGGCGGTAGCGATGATAAACCTATAACACCAAGTCCAAGTACACCACCAACTTATGACAACCCCAAAGACGCTATACACTCAGCACTTAAAGATGCCTTTATAATATCTGATAATTATGTAGGAAAGGCTGTAAATGATATAGAAAAACAATTTGCTTTAATGCAAGATGAAAGAAAAACATATCAAGGGAATTTAATATATCATAATATGTTAGGTAGAATTGCTCATCTTAGTAGTAGAAATAATAATATTGCTTTTAATAGAAATACTAATAATTATGCACTTTCTAAAAGTAACTCTCGTATAGAAACTGAAGGAATGTATTTAGATAGATTTAACTATAGTTTAGGTTTATACTCAAGAGTTTATATGCCATATTCACTTGAGCTTGATGTATTAGGATACTATGCAAATAATCATAATAAATACGATAGAATTTTTGCTGGTTTAAGTCTTCATCAAGGAGATTATAAAAGACATAATATAGGAGCACAAGCTAGACTTGGATATAGATTTGAATTTAAAAATGAACATAGTTTAAAACCTTATCTTGGTATATTAGGAAGTTATTATCATATGCCTTCTTATAAAGAAAATGGAATACTACCTATAAGCAGAAGCACAAATACTTTTACAAGCTTATATGGTGTTTTATAGGTATAGAATATAAAAAAGAAATAAATACAGGAAGCTTTTTTATATCCTTAGAAGGAGTTAATGGAAAAGCTGTCTTTGGAGATAAGAACTATGAAATGAGCATAGGACAAGAAAAATATCTTATGAAAATCAAAAAGAATTATTTGCAAATGTATTTGCAGGTGCAAATTTCTCTGTATCAAAACACTTAGACTTTACAGCCTCTGTTATGTCTTAAGCCTATGAGGGTGGCTTTATAAATGTGAATGGGAGTCTTGGGTTTAGGTTGAGGTTTTAGGGCTTGAAACAGATATTAAATTTTATACTTTCACTTAGAATGTAAAATTTTTTATTTAGACCTTACAGCAAGCTAAGGAGCAATTTACTTGCTCCACTCCCACGCGTTGTAAGCAAAGCCTACGCCATGGTGTCCTAGGGTGTATGTTTTAATTCCTTTTATGTTTTTGTTAAAGGCCAAAGGATAGTCAATATAGGCTATGAATACGAAAGGAGGGTTTTCATCTAGGGATTTTATGAAAGTTTGGTATTCTTTTTTTCTTAGCTTTTTATCCAAGGTGTTTCTTGCTTTTAGCAAGCTTTCATCTACTTTTTTATCGCTGTATGAGCCGAAATTCCAATCCGCGTTGCTTGTAAAAACCCTATAAGTGTGAAAATCAGGGTCATACGGACTGCCCCAACCCACCAAAAACGCATCAACTTTTGTATAATCAAAGCTTCCAGCAGGTTTTGCAACGCCCTTTGCCTTAACTCCTATCTTGTTAAAATCGCTTACCAAGATATTTACAAGCGCCACTCTTAAAGGGTCGTTGCTCATGGCGTAAAGTTCAAATTCCAGCACCTTGCCATCTTTTTCGTAAAAATTATCAGCATTCTTTACAAAACCAGCCTTTTGCAAATACTCATTAGCCTTTTTTGTATCATAGTTGTATTGGGATTTAAAGCCCTCATAAGCAGCCCAGGACCTTTGTAGCGGTTCATTTGCCACCACAGCTATATTGTGCAGCAAATTCTTTACTATGAGTTCTTTATTTACGGCATGATTTAAAGCCTTTCTTACATTTAAATCCTTTAAAAATTCGTTGTTAAAATTAAACATCAAGGCTCTGTAATCAGCTGATTTTTCCATTAAGACCGTGAAATTTTTATCATTTTTAAAGTCATTTACGCTTTCAAAGTCTATCAATGCAACATCTACATTGAGGCTCTTAAGCTCAAGGGCTGCTATTTTGGTATCTTTGATGAGTTTTAGTATGAGTTTCTTTGACTTTACCTCTCCTAGATGAAAATTCTCATTCGCGACAAGCTCCATGTATTGCCCTTGTTTCCAGGCTTTGACCTTAAAAGCCCCCGTTCCTATGGGCTTTTGGTTAAAAGAAGCCTTGTTTAAGTCCTTATTTTGCAGGATATGCTTAGGTATCATACCCATACTTAAAGCGTCTAAAAACGCCGGAAAAGGTCTTGAAAGAGTGATTTTAATCTTAGTATCGCTTAGAATTTCAACATCTTTTATATCCTTAAAATTTACCTTAGTCGGAGCGTTTAGCCTCTTATCTAGCAAACTTTTTAAAGTAAATTCAACATCTTCCGCACTAAATTTCACCCCATCATGCCAAAAAACATCATCTCTTAAGTCAAACTCATACACCAGCCCATCTTTACTGATAGTCCAAGACTTAGCCAAATCAGGCCTTATGTTCATGTTTTCATCAAAGCGAGTAAGCCCTGAAAAAATGAGAGCCAAGGCACTATCATGGTCCTCGCTAAAAAGTGGATTTAGTCTTAAAGGTTCGTTTTCAACCGCTATTATAATGGTATTTTGAGGGCTTTTTGCAAAGGAAAAAGCAAATAATGAAAATATGGTAAATAAAATTCTAAGCAAAATACATCCTTTTTGCAAAATAATGCAAAGATTTTAAAGCAAAAAAGCTTTTAGCAAAAGCCCCCTAAGGGCTTAAATTTGAGATAGTATTTCAGCCTTGGAATTTACTATGGCTAGACAGTGTTCGTAATGAGCGGTGTTTAGTCCGTCTTTGCTTGCTACATTCCAATTAGGTATGAGATGTACAGGGGTGCCGTCCTTTTGGCAAATCATAGGCTCCACGCAAAAAACCATGCCATTTTTTATCTTTTCTCCGCTTTTTACATTGACGCCAGGTTCTAGGTAATTTGGAATTTCAGGCTCGCAGTGAGGTTTGCTTCCTATGCCGTGTCCACAGTATCCTCTAAGTGGCACAAAGCCCCTTTTTACTATGAAGTCCTCTATAGCCTTTGAAAGTTCTTTAAATCTCATGCCGGCTTTGATTATATCGATAGCATAGTACAAGGCATCCTTAGCACAGGCTATCAGCTCCTCATCTTTCTTTGAAATTTTACCAATAGCTATGGTTCTTGCGGCATCTCCATAAAAACCATCTTTAAAAGTTCCCACATCAAGCCCTAAAATATCACCCTCTTTTATCTTGGTATCATCTGGCTCTCCGTGTATACACACTGAATTTAAGGATATACATATAGCGCCCTTAAAGCCGTAAAGCCCTTTAAATGAAGGCTTTGCACCATGCCTTAGTATGAAATCCTCAGCCATATCGCTAATTTGTATCAAGCTCATGCCCTCTTTGATGTTTTCCTCTAAAAAATCAAGCGTCAAAGCAACTATTTTATTTGCTTCTCTTAGTTTTTGAATTTCGTTTAAATTTTTTATCTCTATCATGTTTATACCGCTAAAGAAAATGAGCTAGAATTTTCACTGCTTACATAAACCCTTGCTATGCTGGCTTTTTCTTCGCTACTCATTTCTTTATCATCCTTTCTAAGCGTTTCATCTTTTTGTTTTATAGCTTCGTTTTTTTCCTTGTTTTCCTCTGCTTTAATCCTAACTAACTCCGCCCTGGCTTCTATCTCCATTTGCATAGCACTTGCAGCCACCTTGTAATCCTGCGGACTAGGATCGCTTGGTGCCATGGCTGCTGCTTGAATTTGTCTTGCTTTGGCTATTGTTTCTTGCGGGGTGTTGCCCTCGGTGGTTGAGATTGAGACCTCGCCTGCTGTGGCGTACATTTTATTATCAGGTCCTTTGGTGTAGCTATAAGTAGCAGCACCGGTTAAACCGCCACCAGCAGCGACATGAGCCATCTCATGAGCCCTTACCTTGGCATCAATGACTTGAAGTCTGCTTACTAAGGTTCTTTCGGCAGGGCTTAGCTCGTTTTCGTTTTTTGTTTCTTGCGAATTTTCATTCTTTGAATTTTCGGTATTTTCTTGTTTTTGTTCGGTTTTTTTATCAAAAGAATAGGAGTTGTTGTAATAAGAATTTGCCGTAATTTGCATATTATCTCCTTTCTATCTTTTTAAAATTATACTCTAAATTTAGATAAAATGTTTAAGAAAATTTAGGAGAAAAGTTATGTTTTATGAGAGCAAAAATTTGTATTTAGAAGAGGAAAAATCCCAAATTCCTTGGATAAAAATTTTTACAAAAAAGCCTTATAAAGAGCTTAGCGAGTGCCCGTCTTTTTTGCAAAAAGAGCTTTTTGAGATGACACTTTTTTGCGAGAAAACCTTGCTTAGTTTTTACAAGCCCGATAAAATCAACATCGCCTCCTTTGCAAACTATGTTCCAAGAGTGCATATACACGTAATGGCTAGGTTTAAAAATGACGCCTTTTTTCCTGAGTGCATGTGGGGCAAGCAGCAAAGGGAGCTTGTGGATTTAAATTTAGCTAGTTTTGGTGATTTTGTATCATTTTTTAAGGCAGAGCTTGAAAAAAATGAATTGAGAGTTCAATATTAAATTTTTATTTGCCATTTTTAAGTTAAATATTTGAAAATAAATTTAAAGGAATTAAAATGAAAAAAGCGTTATTTTCACTAGCTTTAGCTAGCTCTTTGTTTGTTGCTTTTGCAAATGCAAAGCCTTATGAGATAGACAAAACTCACACAAACATAGGTTTTAAGATTAAACACCTTATGATAAGCACTGTAAACGGAAATTTCAAAGATTATAGCGGGGATATAGACTTTGATCCTAAAACCTTTACTTTTTCTAAATTTGAAGGTTCTGTAAAGGTTGCTTCTATAAATACTGAAAATAAATCAAGAGACGCACATTTGCAACAAGATGACTTTTTCAAGGCTAAAAAACACCCAGAGCTTACTTTCAAGATGAAAAAATATCAAAAGAAAAATGACAAAAGCGGCACTATGATAGGCGATTTAAGCATAGCAGGTGTTACAAAAGAAGTAAAATTTGACACTGAAATAGGTGGCGTAGCAGAAGTAAGAGGCAAAGAAAAGGTAGGTTTTTCTCTAAGAGGTGCTATAAAAAGAAGCGATTTTGACTTCGCACCAGGCAGCAAAGAAGCTAGTTTAGGCGATGAGGTTCAAATTTTAATCGACATGGAAGCAGACGCTAAGTAAGCATAACTTTTAAGCCCTTTTCATCAAGCATTTTCGTGCTTATGGGAAGGGAAATTCTCTCTTTTCTTATTTTGATTTCTGTATTTTTCAAAGCCTTTATAATGTGTTCTAAATTGCTTATTTTCATCTCATCATCGCAGACAAAAACAAAGCCGAATTTGGTGCTAAAAATCTTATAATCCTTGCTTAAATACCTTAAAATTTTAGCCATTTTTTTAAGATAAAGTCTTGCGTATTTTTCTTGCAAGTTGTCTAAAAGCTCGAATTTTAAAAGCATGAAATTTAAATTTTCTTTAGCTCTTATAAATCTTTTTAGCGAATTTTCATTTGGCAAAAAAGTAAGCGGGTCAAAAAACAAATCTTTGTATCTATCATAAAGCATAAAGCCAAGAAAAAACAAAGAAGCAAATTCAAAGTAAAAAAGCTCTTTTATATAGCTTGTAAAAAAGCTTATGTAAGCCAAGATAAGGCTTAGTGCTTGGTATCTTTGCGCGTTAAAAAATGAAATTAGTGCTAACAGTATGAAAACAGCCAAAAAAGGCAGCAAAATAAAGTCTGTAAAATTTGCGTAAGAGCTTAAAAATTCATCTATCTTGGCATTTGTATAAGGAAGTTTTAAACAAAAAAGCAAGAAGAAAAAGAAAAATAAAAGCGTTAGTGCCTTGCTTAAATTTAGCCTTGAAAAAAGTAAATTTTTGCTCGGCAAAAGGCAAAATAAAAACCAAAGCAAGGGCAAAAAGATGGCTAATAATAAATTTACTCTGTCTAAGGGAGCAAAAAAGTAAAGAAATCTAAACAAAAGCAAGGTAAGTGTTAGAAAGAAAATTTTACCCTGCTTGAAATAAAAGGCGCAAATAAGGGCTAAAATTTCAAAAACAACGCTGACTGTTGGTAAGAAGCTAAAAATTTGCATGCAAAAACCTCACAAAAACTTTGATTATAAGCTTTTTTTCTAAATTTTCTCTAAATTTTTAAAGACAAAAGCCGATTTAAAAAAGTTAGGTTTTAAGGAGCATTTATGAGGATTAAATTCCCTGCGGACATAGCTATTTCTAACGCACTTGGCGTAGAACTAGTTAATCTTATCAATCACAAGCTAAATAAAGAGCCTATTTTAAGCAAGGAAGAGATTAAAAAAGAGCAAATAGCATTGCTTGATGATTTTTTTGCTGGGGTTGAAAATACAGAGGGTAGCATAAGGGATTATGTGTATGAAAATGTCCTTGCTGATGAGCCTAGCAAGGAATTTGAAAGCTTTATGAGTTTTTTATATGAGTTTCGTCCTAGATGTTATTTCGCGCCAGAAGCAGGGATTATAAATAAAGAAACAGCCAAAAGACAGGCTATGCTTTTTAGCACTATGACAAATATGGAGGATTTTAAGGCAAGCTACATAGCCTTAAGCGTTTTTGAATCTAAGCTCTTTGAGGGCAATGACGCAAAAAATAGAGAAGAGTTTTATAAAGAAATGCAAGAAGCTGAGGAAAATGCCAAGAAAAAACGTTTTGAAGCCATAGAGGTTGAAAGAAAGAGTAAAACTTACGAATACGATGATATAGCTAAAAAATTCTTTTTAAACTTTTTAGAAAACGAAAGACAAAAGGGAAATGACATACTTAGCCTTTTGGAAAAAGTGCTAAAACTTGGTGGCAAGGGGCTTGATTTTAAAGCTTAAAACGCCAACCTAAATTCTAAGCTCCCATTTACATTCATAAAGCCACCCTCATAGGCTTAAGACATAAATTAAGCACTTATATCAAAGTCCTTAGACATAGAAAAAGATGCACCTGCAAAAGATTTGCAAAAGTTTCTTTTTCATTTTCATAAGATATTTTTTCTTGTCCTATGCTCATTTCATAGTTTTTATCTCCAAAGACAGCTTTTCCATTAACTCCTTCTAAGGATATAAAAAAGCTTCCACTATCTAGTATTTTTCTATACTCTATACCTAAAACACCATATAAGCTTGTAAAAGTATTTGTGCTTCTGCTTATAGGTAGTATTCCATTTTCTTTATAAGAAGGCATATGATAATAACTTCCTAATATACCAAGATAAGGTTTTAAACTATGTTCATTTTTAAATTCAAATCTATATCCAAGTCTAGCTTGTGCTCCTATATTATGTCTTTTATAATCTCCTTGATGAAGACTTAAACCAGCAAAAATTCTATCGTATTTATTATGATTATTTGCATAGTATCCTAATACATCAAGCTCAAGTGAATATGGCATATAAACTCTTGAGTATAAACCTAAACTATAGTTAAATCCATCTAAATTCATACCCTCTGTGTTTATATAAGACTTACTTATAGAAGCATAAAAACCAGCAAAGAACTCATCTTCTATTTCTTTATCATATCCAAAGCTTAGACCAAATTCAGAGCCTGAACTACTTTTATAATTACTATATCCTGCTAAGGCAGAGATATAGAAATTATCACTTTCTTGTTCTTCTAAATTTACATAGTAAGGTTTATAATAACTTGCTAAGCTTGCAAATTTAGATTTTGTGTTAAAGGCGTATTTTGGTTTATTAAGATTATTTGCTATACGACCTAACATATTGTGATGTATAAGATTTCCTTGATATGTTTTTCTTTCATCTTGCATAGTCTCAATCTGTTTTTCAACAGTACTAGTAGCAGTTCTTATAAGATTATTATTGTTTATGATAGAGCCATCTAAGGCTTCATAAATAGCATTATATATAGGAGCTTGGTGGAGTGTTTGGACTTGGTGTTATAGGTTTATCATCGCTACCGCCCTCATTTCCGCCTTGATTGTCTCCTCCTTCAGTATCGCCGTCCGGTTGAATTCCATTTTTATAACCGGCTAAGTGTCCTCCGGGAGGCTGAGCATTTGCATTAGGGTAATTTTCATTCCCCTCATTATTTGCTTCGCCAAAGACTAAGAAGTATTTATCTCCCACCTTAACTATGTTTGTGGTGTAGCCAGAATCAGAAAGAGGATTTCCATAATTATCATATACAGTTACAGAACCTTCTTTTATATTGCCACTAACATCCTTACTTTCTAGAAAAAGATAAGACATATTATCATTTTTAGCAATTGCCCCTATGAGTTGAAAGTTAGTTACGCCATTAAAATTAGCAGAAGATGAAGCATTTATATAACCAAAGCCTAAATCTCCTCCTACGAAATTCATAGTAGCAGTATTATTTAAAGTAAAATCGGTAGTGTAAATTTTAGCCGAATTTGTTAGAAAGATATCACTTCTATAAGCGTCAAATTTGCCTTTTACCACTAAATTTGCGTCATTTAAATCAACGGTTGAGCGATAGCTTGTCGAAGTGCTAAAGCTATCTCCTTGTGCATCGCTTATGAAATCTCCCTCTACTGTTATCACAGCTCCATTATAGGCTTTTAAATTTCCAATACCGCGATAGTCATTAGAAGAAGAGGAAGGATCATTCTTGCCATTATAAAAATTTCCAGTTACAGTAAAAGTTCCGCCGTTTATCTCTACTAAAGCGTACTCTCTACCTCCATTATCACTCTTAAAACCAGCATTATAAAAAGAACCCCTATAGTTGTTTTAGCGTTTTCGCCTGTTTGAAGCAAATATCCTGCACCCTGTGTAGTATCTTTATTATAATTATAAACATCGGCATCTATATAAATGGTGGAATTATTGTTGTATATAGAAGCTGAATCACTGCTATTTGATTTATTTGTTAAAATATCTACATTATTTATATAAGGTGCTTCCGTTTGAAACCGTTATACCACCACCTCCTTGCGTAGTATCTATAACAAAGTTATTTACATCATTTATTTCTAAGCTTGAGTTATATACCTTTATCGCTCCTTCGTCTAGCTTAAATAGACCCTTGCTTCCTGTGCTATCTAAATTCATAATCAATTGAGATCCTGGATTTATAAATATATCTCCCTCTATATAGTAACTCATATCACTTCCTTGAGAGGAAGAAAAAGTGCTTGGGTCTTTTTGTAATGCAAGTTTGGCAGTGCCAGATCTACCAGAATATGTAAAATCTACATTGCTTCCTTGCCCAAATATATTGCCATCTTTACTAGGGTCTCTTTTTAGTATTACTGTAACATCGTCTCCTGGCTTTAAATCCGAAGTACTATCCTCTATCTCACCCACCCATTCACTTTTCAAAGCAAAGACAAAAGAAGCTAAAAAGGAGAGTAAAAAAAGAGCCCTTTTCGCAGCAAAACCTTTAAATTTAAGTTAAAAATGCGGAAAAGATTATATAACAAAAAAAACGATTAATGAGGCTAACAAAAAAGCAAAAAATTTTAAAATTTTTGAAATTTCACTATATTTTTTAAAATTTCTACTCTATTTTTAAATTTTCACTCTTTTATAAAATAATCTCCATCAAAACTTACTAAAGAATACTGCCTTTCCAAGCCTATGCTCTCTTTAAGCTCATCTATGCTTAAAAAGGTAAGGGTGTCAGCTCCTACGAAGTTTTTTACCTCGTCTGCGTTTTTATTATGCGAGATGAGTTCCTCAAAGGTTGGGGTGTCTATGCCGTAGAGGTCTGGGAATTTGATTTCCGGACAGGCTATGGCTAGGTGTATGCTTCTTGCTCCTGCTGCTCTTAAAAGCGAGATTATCTTTTTCGAAGTCGTGCCACGCACTATACTATCATCAATCACTGCTATATCCTTGCCTTTTAAGACCTTTGACATAGGATTTAGCTTTAGTTTTACCTTGAAATTTCTAAGCTCTTGGGTTGGTTCTATGAAGGTTCGTCCTATGTAGTGGTTTCTTACTATAGCCATTTCTAAGGGTTTGTTTAAAAAATTTGAAAAGCCTATGGCAGCACTTACGCCACTATCTGGCACAGGCACTACAAAGTCGATGTGTTCTTTAAAGTTCTTGGCTAGGCTTTCGCCCATTTTTTTACGCACCTCATAAACGCTTTTGCCCTCGATAATGCTATCAGGCCTTGCGAAATACACATACTCAAAGGCACAAATTCTAGGCTCTTCTTTGAAAAGCTCTATGCTTTCGTATTTTTCGTAGCCGTTTTTAAAGATGAGCATTTCGCCCGGTTTTACATCTCTTATAAATTCAGCTTCTAGCAGGTCAAAGGCACAGGTTTCGCTAGCTACGATGTAGCCTCCGTCCTTTAGTCTAGCTAGGGATAGGGGTCTAACTCCGTATCTATCTCTAATGACGAAAAGCTCATCTTTTGAAGCTAGGATGAAGCAGTATGCTCCTAGGCAGTGTTTTAGACTTTCAATAATCCTTTCTTTTAGGCTTTCTTTCTTACTTCTGGCGATGAGGTGGATGAGATTTTCTGTGTCCATATTTGAGCTAAAAATCGCTCCTTCTTTGATGAGCTTACTTCTAATCTCGTCTTTATTTACCAAATTTCCATTATGCACTAGGCTTATGTCGCCTAAAACGCAGGTGGCACTTACGGGCTGGGCGTCATTTATGGAGGAAGTGCCTGCTGTTGAGTAGCGGTTGTGCCCTATGGCTATGGGACCTTTTAGCTTTTTAAGCAAGCTTTCGTTAAAGACTTGATTTACCTCGCCTTTTGACTTTATAGTTTGAATTTTGTTTAAATCGCTAACGCTTATGCCTGTGGCTTCTTGCCCTCTGTGCTGCATAGCAAAAAGTGCGTAATACGCATACACGGAGGCTGAATTTGAGTTTATAACTCCAACTACTGCACACATTCTAAAACTCCAACATATCGTTTATGCTGTAAAATCCAGCATCTTGCTTTATCAGCCATTTTGCTATCTTTATAGCACCTTTTGCGAAAGTGGCTCTTGAAGTGGCGGTGTGGCTTAACTCTAAAAACTCGCCATCCTCGTAAAAGCCGACCGTGTGTTTGCCTACGATGTCGCCTCCTCTTAGAGAAAGGACTGAAATTTCATCTTTTTTTCTGGCTTCTTTTCGGTTTGTAACCATAACCTTGCTAAGCTCTAAAGATCTAGCACTTGCGACTGAGTTTGCAAGGCTTAGGGCTGTGCCGCTTGGGGAGTCTTTTTTGTGCTTGTGGTGCATTTCTAAAATTTCTATGTCAAAGTCTCTTAAAATGGCACTTGCTCTTTGTGCTAGGTGGTTTAAAACGGCTATGCCTAAAGATGTGTTAGAAGCATAAAAAATTGGCATTTTTTTGCTTAGCTCTTTCATAGTCTCAAATTCTACATCAAGTCCTGTTGTGCCTATGAGTAGGGGCTTGGGATGAGTTTTTGCGAAGTCTAAAAGCGAGGCGGTGCCTTGCTTTGATGAAAAGTCTATAATTAAATCGCTATTTTGAAAAAAGCTTTCAAAGCCTGAATTTTTATCGTAAGAGGCTGATACAAAGGCTTCTTTGTCATCTTTTAAATTTTCTTGTATGCAAAGTCCCATTCTGCCGTTTGCACCGAAAAGTCCTAGTTTTATCATTGGTTTTCCTTTTGAAAAAGCTGAATTCTAGCATGTATTTTTTAATATGTTGAAAGTTTCTAAAAAGTTTCCAACTTGCTTTACAATGCCAAAAATTTTAAAGGATAAAGATGACAAGACGCAAATTTTTACAAAATTCAACTATGGGTTCTATGCTTGCTTTTTTTGCTGTTTCAAATTTAAATGCAGCTGTTCTTGGCTCAAGGAAAAGTTTGCTCGGCTTTGAAGAAATCGGCGCAAGCAGTGCTGATGAAGTGATAGTGCCAAAGGGCTATGAGAGTAAAATTTTACTTTCTTGGGGGGATCCTTTGTTTAGCAAGGCTTACAAATACGATGAAAGCAAAAAGATAGATGAAAGAGCGGTTGAGAATGCAAAGCTTTGTTTTGGAGATAATACAGACGGCATGAGCTTTTTTGAACTAGATAGCAAAAGAGCGATTTTAGCTGTGAATAACGAATACATAAATCCAGAGCTAATGTTTACTCATCAAGGAAAAAAGTTAAGCAAAAATGATGTTTTATACGAGCAGGCAAATGTTGGGGTTAGTATTTTTGAGATAGAAAAAGAGGGCGAGTTTTACTCTGTGGTGCTTGATTCTAAATTTAACAGACGCATTGACGCAAATACCAAGATGAAGGTGAGCGGGGCTGCGAAAAATGAGGTTTTGGCTGGCGAAAATTTTGTTTATGGTACTTTGAATAACTGTGCAAATGGCAAAACGCCCTGGGGGACATATCTTAGCTGCGAAGAAAATGTGGATGATTTTTTTGGAAGCAGTGATGAAAATTTTGTCTTTGATGAGAGTTTGAAAAGATATGGTTTTGGCGTGAAAAGTGTTTATGGCTGGGAAAAATTTGATAAAAGATTTGATTTAAGCAAAAACAAGCAGGAGGCAAATAAATTTGGCTGGGTCGTAGAAATTGACCCGTTTAATGCTAAATCAATCCCTGTTAAAAGAACGGCTTTGGGGCGATTTAAACACGAAAATGCTGAATTTGTGCTAGAAAAAGATGGAACTGTGGTTGTTTATATGGGCGATGATGAGGCGGATGAGTTTATATATAAATTTGTAAGCAAGCATAAATACAAAAAAGGTGCAAATACTGATAAAATTTTGGATGAGGGAATTTTATATGTAGGGCAGTTTAATGGCAAAATAGGGGATTTTAGAGGTAGCGGCAAGTGGATAGCCTTAGAATACGGTAAAAACGGGCTTGATGAAAAAAACGGCTTTAAGTCACAAGCTGATGTGCTTATAAATGCAAGATTTGCTGGGACTGTTGTTGGTGCTACGCCTATGGATAGGTGTGAGTGGATAGCCTCGCATAAAGAAAGTGCTCAAAAAGAAGTTTTTGCAACTCTTACAAACAACAAATCAAGAAAAGAGCCAAATGCCGCAAATCCTAGGGTTAAAAATGTATATGGTCAAATCATAAAATGGTGGCATAAAAATTCACATAAAGAGGATGAGTTTTCTTGGGAACTTTTTGTTTTAGCGGGCAATCCTAGCCAAAAAGGCCTAAACAAAGGCACAAACAACATCACAGATAAAAATAAATTCAACTCACCTGATGGCTTGTGTTTTGATAAAGATGGGCGGCTTTGGATACAAACTGATGGGAATTACTCAAACAAGGGCGAATTTAGCGACATGGGCAATAACTGCATGCTAGCGGCTGATACTAGAAGCGGAGAGATAAAAAGATTTTTAAGCGGGCCTGTTGCCTGCGAGATAACGGGCATTGCTTTTAGTCCTGATTATAAGCTTATGTTTGTGGGAATTCAACATCCGGGCGAGTTTTTAAAACCAAGCACTTTTCCTTACGGGCAAACGCCTCGTTCAAGTATAGTTATGATACGCAAGAAAGACGGAGGTATAATAGGAACTTAAGCCGTGCTAAAGACGGCTTATTTTTAATCATCCCAAGCTTGGCCTAGCAAGTTGCCATTTCTATCAAAATACATCTTCATGAAATTTGTAAGCTCAACTTCAAAACCGTAACCCTCAAAGTCTATATCTTTTATATATACTCCAGGATAGGTTTTTTGTATGGTGTTCATGGCCTTTTGAGGCAAGCCGTAATATCCTTGGTAAGGTTGAGGATTTACATAAGGTTGAACAGGCTGTGGGGCGGCTGGTGCTGGCTGAGCAGTAGCAGCTTGGTTAGCAAAGGCACATACGCTTGAGGCAAGCACGAGTGAAGCAATAAATTTTGTTTTCATAGATTTCTCCTTAAATTTGTTTTTCGAGGGCAAGTATATTTGTATTGTGTGAATTTTGCGTGAAGTTTGTTTTTGCTTAAAATATTTGTTTTATAAGCTTTATATTTTTTTGAATTTAGCCTTTGTGTTAATTTGTAAGCACATAGTGTAACGGTCTTTTAATTGAATGAAATTCTAAGCCTCATTTAATGAAATCTGTTATATAAAGTTCTTAAATTATCAAAAGAGCTAAGATGACAAAATTTGATAAAAAGATGATAAGTCTTACTGAAAGACTTAGATTTAAGATAGCTATATTTTCCGTGGCTATGATGACTGTTTTAGGCGCTTCTTTAATCTCTCCTGCTCTGCCTTCCATATCTAAACATTTTCATTATGTAGAAAATATAGAGCTTTTAAGCGGACTTGTGCTTACTATACCCGCTCTTTCTACGGCTTTATTTTCGCCTTTGGCGGGGTATTTGTTAGATAAATTTGGCAAGCTTGTGTTTTTGTATCCGGCTACTATTTTATGGATACTTGTAGGCTTTTCCGGTTATTTTGTGGATAATATTTATTTGTTATTGCTTTCTCGCTTTGTGCTTGGCATGGCTACTGCTTTCATCACAACGGCTGCTTCTGCCTTGCTTGGAGATTACTACGCGGTGGGTGCTGGCAGAAAAGACAAGGCCTTATCTTTGCAAGGCTTATTTCTAGCTTTTGGCGGAGCGGTGATGACCATGATAGGTGGCTTTTTAGCTTCTTTTTCTTGGAATTATGTTTTTATAGTTTATCTAAGTGGCTTTTTGATTTTTTTCTTTTGCATTTTTTATCTTTTTGAGCCTAGGGTAAATAAAAACAAAAAGGCCTTAAGGGATGAAAAACAAAGGCAAAAGGTTGATTACAAGCCCTTTGTGCCTACTTATTTCATGGGCTTTTTTGTGATTATGATGTATTATCTAATCTCTGTGCAGTTTCCGCACTACATAGAACACAACCTAGGCCTTGATGCTAAATACATAGGCTTTGCGATGTCTGCTTCTGCCATTTCTTACGGAATTTTCTCCTTTTTATATAAGGATGTGGTTAAAATTTTAGGCATTAAAAAAATTTACATTTATTCCCTTGTGCTTCAATCTTGCAGCTTTTTTATGGTTTATATAAGCGATAGTTTTTTCATCACCATACTAAGTCTTTTTATCTTTGGTGGTGCGGGAGGACTTGTCATAGTTAATAATTCAGCTTATTTGCTAGGCTTAGCACCATCTTATGCAAAGGCTAGAATTTATAGCATACTTGCTTCTTGTATGTTTTTAGGACAGTTCATCTCTCCTTTTATCACAACCCCACTTACTCAAAGCTTTGGCATAAAAAATGAGTTTTTAATCTGGGCTTTAACCTTGCTTTTAGTGGGGCTTTCATACTGCTTTTTCAAAGAAAAAAAGGCTTGATTTCTTTTGTTTTAAACTTTTTCAGCTTATAATTTCAAAAAAGAAAAAAGGATAAATATGCAAATAATGCTTTGTGCCATTTGCAATATAGCAAGTGGAGGCTGTAGCGAGGACTGCAAATACTGCACCCAAAGTGCTAGATTTAAGACAAATATACAAAAATACAAAAGCAAACCTATAGAAAAGATAGTTGAAGAAGCTAAAATGGCTAAGAAAAATGAGGCACTTGGCTTTTGCTTGGTTACTGCTGGGGCTGGGCTTGATGATGAAAAACTCGACTATGTTTGTAGGGCTGCTCATGCGGTCTTAAAAGAAGTTCCTGATTTATTACTCATAGCCTGTAACGGTATAGCCAAACTAGAGCATTTAAAAGAGCTTAAAAAAGTCGGCGTTTTTTCTTATAATCACAATCTTGAAACATCTCGCGAGTTCTTCCCACAAATTTGCTCCACTCACAGTTGGGAGGATAGATTTAATACAAATTTAGCCGCTAAAGAAGCCGGGCTTATGCTTTGTTGTGGTGGAATTTATGGGCTTGGCGAAAGCGAGGATGATAGGATAAGCTTTAGAAAAAGCTTAAGTGAATTGCAACCTTTTTCCTCTCCTATAAATTTCTTTATAGCAAATGAAAACTTGCCCCTAAAACAAAAACCCCTAGATACTGATGAAGCTTTGCAAATCATAAGAGACACAAAAAAGGCTTTGCCAGAAACTGTGATAATGGTTGCTGGAGGCAGGGAAGTCGTGCTAAAGGAAAGACAATATGAAATTTTTGAAGCAGGAGCAGGAGCTATAGTCATAGGGGACTATTTAACCACAAAGGGAGAAGTGCCAAGCAAGGATATACAAAAGCTTAGGGATATGGGATTTAGCTTTGCAACACAGTGTCATTAATGCAAATGATTTACAAATTCTAGCCTTAATAGCTTGTTGCTTGCTAGCCTCGCCTTATATAGCTAGATTTTTTAAGCTTCCTATCTCGGCCACTGAGATAATTTTAGGAAGCGTGTTTGCGTATCTTGGTCTTTTAGGTCAAAGTGATACTTTTGATTTGGTAGCAAAGATAGGATTTTATTATCTCATGTTTATGGCCGGTATGGGCGTAAATTTAAAGTCCTTTTTTGCTATGAAAAAATCCTTAGCAAAAAGAAGTGTTTTGTATATAAGCTCGCTTTATATATTAAGCTCGCTTTTTGCTTTGTTCTTTAATCTTTCTTATATTTTTATAATAATACTTCCTGTCATGAGCGTTGGGCTTTTGTCTATATTATTAAAAGATTTTGACAAGGACTGTTATTGGCTAAAGACATCCATGATAGTGGCTACCTTAGCTGAGGTTGTGAGTATAGTTTTATTAACCATAGTTGGCACGGTTTCCAAGCAAGGTGTTACATTTTTAGAACTTTTTTTAAATGTTTTATATTTGCTTGTATTTTTAGCCTTTTGTTTGTTTGCTTTTAAGGTACTACGAATTTTGTTTTGGTGGTATCCTCAACTAAGAAACATTCTTATGCCTAATGAGGATAAAAATGAAAAAGACATAAGGCTTTGCATGAGCATTTTTATGCTGATAATAGCCGCTATGCTTTTTACAAAGCTTGATTTGGCTTTGGGTGCTTTTATAGCTGGTGCTTTTATATCTACCTTTTTTACGCATAAGCAGGATTTGGAAAAAAGGCTTTCAAGCTTTGGTTACGGGCTTTTGATACCTATATTTTTCATACATATAGGCTCTACCTTTGATATGAGATTGCTTAGTGATTTGGTTGTGATGAAAAATGTTGCTATGATTATGCTAGCTATGATATTTATCAGGGTTGTGAGTGCCTTTGTTTTTTATGATAAGCTAGGTTTTAAAGAAAGCGTGTTTTTAGGCCTTAGTCAGTCTATGCCTCTTACCTTGCTAGTGGCCGTGGCTACTTTATCTTACAATGCTAAGATTATTGATAATGGGCTTTACTCTGCTTTGATTTTAACGGCCTTGTTTGAGGGAATTTTGGTTATGACCTTGTTTAGGTTTTTACATACTAAATAAAGTTACATTTTTACTCAATTTATTTCATATATCCTCATTGTTGCTTCTGTGAATTTCAATACAATCTAATTCTATGTTACAATTAGAAAAAACAAACAGGAGGATTTAGGATGTCAAATTCCATAACCATAACAGACAATAGAACTAATCAAAGCTATGACTTTCCTATATATGATGGCACAGTTGGACCAAGTGTTGTTGATATGTCAAGCTTTTACAAGCAAACAGGTATGTTTTCTTACGATGAGGGCTTAACCTCGACTGCCGTTTGCAAATCAGATATAACTTTCATAGACGGAGAAAAAGGCCTTTTAATGCACAGAGGCTATCCTATAGAATGGCTTGCTGAAAATAAACTCTTTTTAGATGTTGTACATCTGCTTTTGTATAAAAACCTGCCAGATGAGCAAAGACTTGCTGAATTTAGATATGAGCTTAAGAAACGTTCTTTCATACACGAGGGTATGAAAAAGCTTTTTGACGCCTTTCCTGATAATGCACATCCTATGGCTGTTTTACAAGCAGCAGTTTCATCTTTATCTACCTTTTATCCTGACCATTTAAATATGAATTTAAAAGAAGAATATATGGAAATGGCAGCTAGAATAATAGCTAAAATTCCTACCATAGCAGCCACAGCTTATAGATGTAAGCACGGCTTTCCAGCAGCTTATCCAAATTTAGACAGAGGCTTTACTGAAAATTTCTTATATATGCTAAGGACTTATCCTTATGATCA
Organism: Campylobacter avium LMG 24591; assembly: GCF_002238335.1. NCBI lineage: Bacteria > Pseudomonadati > Campylobacterota > Epsilonproteobacteria > Campylobacterales > Campylobacteraceae > Campylobacter > Campylobacter avium. The sequence continues at coordinate 1,563,380 of NZ_CP022347.1, read as the reverse complement.
TGTAGAATTAAAACCTATAGAGGTCAAGGCTTTAGACACTGTCTTTATGCTTCATATAGACCACGAGCAAAATGCCTCAACTTCAACTGTTAGAGCTGTTGGCTCAACTCACGCTCACCCTTATGCTTGTATTTCTGCTGGTATAGGAGCTCTTTGGGGACATGCTCATGGAGGAGCAAATGAGGGCGTTATAAGAATGCTAGAAACCATAGGAACTGTTGATAGAGTAGATGAATTTATAAAAAGGGCTAAGGATAAAAACGATCCATTTAGGCTTATGGGCTTTGGACACAGGGTTTATAAGAATTTTGATCCTAGGGCAAAGGTGCTTAAAAAGCTAAGAGATCAACTAATAGATGAGATAGGCATAGACACGAATTTAATCAAAGTAGCCTCAAGGATAGAAGAAATCGCCTTAAATGATGATTATTTCGTGCAAAGAAACCTTTATCCTAATGTTGATTTTCACAGCGGACTTATACTAAAGGCTCTTGGCATACCAAATGAAATGTTTGCTGTGCTCTTTGTCATAGGTAGAATTCCGGGCTGGATAGCGCAGTGGATAGAGCTAAAAGAACAAGCAAGTTTAAAAATCGTGCGTCCAAGACAGCTTTATGTAGGCGATAAACCAAAAGTTTAAAAAAAAGTACTAAAATGCAAGGAAAAATTTTTTTCAAGGTAAAGTATGAAACTAAATTCCTTGCTAGAACTAGCCCTAGAGGCTTCAAATGAGGCTTCTAAGGCTATCTTAAAAGAAAAAGAAAATCTTAAAATCTGGCAAAAAAAAGATCTTAGCCCCCTAAGCTCTGCTGATGTGCTTGCAAATGAACTTATAAGTGAAATTTTAGGTAAAAGTGATATAAAAATTTGTAGCGAGGAAGAGCCTTTAAATTACGAGCTTAGAAAAAACTTAAAAAGATTTTGGCTAGTAGATCCTCTTGATGGCACAAAAGGCTTTATAAAAGGCAGCGATGAGTACTGCATCTTAATAGCTCTTATAGAAGAGCAAAGACCCATACTAGCTCTCATTCAAAAACCAAGCACAGGCGAGGTTTTTTACGCACACAAAGATAGCCCTGTGTATAAAAATGATAAAATTTTACAAAAAGATGAGGCTAAATTTCAAAAAAACAAAAACAAAGCCCTAGTAAGTGTGCATCATCCAAACGCTAAAAACCAAGACTTTTTAGACAAAAACTCACTTAGCACCCTCAAAATAAGCTCAGCTTTGAAATTTTGCTCTCTTTTAGAGGCTGAGGCCGGACTTTATCTAAGATTTGAATCCTTAAATTCTTGGGACATAGCCGCAGGGGATTTTTTGCTAAATCAAAATGAGGGGCTTATGTGCAAACTAGATAAAAGCCTTTTAGAATATAACAAAGAAAGCTTTTTATGCCCTTCTTTCATAGCCTTAGCTAAAAAAGAGTATTTAAAGGATATAAAATTTTAAGACTAATCCTTTTGCTTTTAAGTAGCCTTGCTTTTGCAAGAGAGCAAATCATCATAAAGCTTGAAAATCCTCAAAAATTTGAACTAATAGATTTAAAACAAGTAAAGTCAAATGATATAAACGATGATGAGCCCATTTTTGATAGCTCTGTGGAGCTTCTTAAAAACAATGTTTATCTAAACTACGAGGATACTAAAAAAGACTTTGTTTTATTGGTAGCTTATGATGATAATATAAGTCTTGAGTATAAAGAGAATTTTTTGTCTTTGCTTTTTGATAATTTTACGCAAAAAGTATTAGCTAATAAAAGCTTGGAGCTTTTAAACAAGCAAAATAACTACCTTTATCAGCACCCCATAAATTTTAATAATATCTCTAAGGATAAAAAATACGAAATTTTTGATGTTTCTAAGTTTTTAATACACGAACCCCAGCTTGATAGAACCTTTATAAAAATTCCTGAATATCTTTTATTTATAGCCTTTGATGAGGTGGTGCAAGAAAATGAAAAGCTTTTGTTTTTATCCTTTAAAAAGTTAAAAATAAAGCTTAGATATAAAATTTTAGACACTAAGAAAAAAATCATTCTAAAAGATGAGTATCTTATCTTAAGTCTTGATTTTGATAAGAATGCTAAAAATATGGCACAAAATGCAGCTTACGAGCTTGAGAGCTTTTTTGCTAAGTTAGCTTCAAAGCTCTAAGCTTTTAAAAACAAAGCTCACTCAATCGTTTTAATAAGCTTAGCTGGGTTTCCTCCAACTATAGAATTTGCTGGCACATCCTTTGTTACAACAGCTCCTGCGGCTATGATAGAGTTTTCTCCTATCTTAACTCCGGCACAAACATTTACCCCAGCTCCTATCCAAACCCTATCGCCTATATGTATAGCTTTGCAAAAGGTGGTTTTTCTGTTATAAGGATTTATATCGTGATTTATGGTAAGTAAATTTACCTTAGGTCCTATAAATACATCATTTCCTATGTAAATTCCTCCCCTATCCATAAATTCACAGCAATGATTGATAAAAACATTCTTGCCAAGATGTATATTTTTACCAAAATCCGTGTAAAAAGGAGGCAAAAGCCACACGTTTTCATCGACTTCACGTCCTGTTAGCTCTCTTAGTATTTGCCTCACTTCCTTTTCATCGTGATAGCCTGTATTAAGTCTTGCTATGATTTTTTGAGCATTTTTTATAATGTCTAAAATTTTATAATACTCACTCTCATCCGGACTAATGCCCTCTCCTGCCAAGTCTCTTTGTAGTATATCCATAATATCTCCTTTGTTTTTTGATATTATAATGGATGAGAGCTAGTCTAAGTCAAGAGCAAGCCTTTGTTTTTTTACAAAGGCTTTGAAATTTAATGTAAGCTTTCTATGTAAGATATGGTTGAAAGTGCGGCCACTGCACCATCTGCGGCGGCTGAGATGACTTGTTTAGGAGCGTCTATCCTTAAATCACCAGCTACAAAAAGCCCTTCAACATTTGTCCTCATCTTTAAATCCACGACAACCTGTCCTGTTTCGCTGAGTTCGCACAAAAAAGAGCCGTCATCTTGCTTTAAAATTTCATTTTGTACATCAAGTCCTACGAAGGTGAAAATTCCAGGCACGGCTAAATCCCTTATAGAATTATCTTGTAATTTTACCTTTACACCTAAAACCCCGCTAGCATCTCCATAAACCTCATCAACTACCGCATTTGTTACTAGCTCTATCTTTTCATTTTGTTTCACCTTTTCAACCGTGCTAGGTGCGGCACGGAAGCTATCTCTTCTGTGTATAAGATAAATTTTAGAGCAGATATTTGCTAGGTATAAGGCCTCCTCAAGAGCGCTATCTCCGCCGCCTAAAACGGCTACTTCTTTGTTTTTGTAAAAAAAGCCATCGCAGGTTGCGCAAGTGCTAACACCTTTTCCAAAAAATTCATTTTCTCCCTTAAAGCCTGCTCTTTTTGGTCTTGAGCCTGTGCAAACTATCACTGCTTTAGCCTGTTTGCTAGAGCCATCCTCTAAGCTTATGGTAAAAGTCTTATCCTCATTTTTGCTGACCTTAGTAACGGTTATCATCTCGTGTTTTAAGCCAAAACGCATACATTGCTCACTCCAAGGCGTCATAAAAGAAATCCCGTCCATTACAGTGGCAACACCTGGGTAGTTTTCTATCTCTGAGCTTGAGGTGATTTGCCCTCCGGGCATACCCTTTTCAAACATAACAACTTCTTTAAGCCCACCACGAGTAGCATAAAGTCCGGCACTAAGCCCAGCAGGCCCTCCGCCAATAATCGCTAAATCTAACATAACTGTTCCTTCTTTTTTATTTTAATAACAGCATTGTAGAATTTTTTGTATATGTATTAGTTAATAAAAGTTATTATTTGAAAAAAATAAATAAATGTGGGAAAAATAGCCACACAGGGCGGCTATTTTTAAAGTAAAGAGTTGATTTTATCGCTGATTGCTTGTTTTGACTGAGCACCAACTAGCTGATCTACTATTTCTCCATTTTTAAAAAATATTAGTGTAGGTATTGAGCGAACGCCGTATTGTGCTGCTAAATCGCCTTCCTCATCTGTATTTACCTTGCAAATTTTAGCCTTGCCGTCGAATTCATTAGCAAGCTCATCTATGATAGGTGCTAACATTCTGCAAGGTCCACACCAAGGAGCCCAAAAGTCAACCAAAGCCACACCGCTTTTTGCTTCGTCAAAATTGCTTGAAGTAAGTTCTAAGTACTTTCCCATCTTATCTCCTTAAAATTTTTCCTGCATTATAGCTTAAAAAGATAAGTTTGAGGTTAATTATAAACTTATGTTTTGCAAAAAATCAAACTCCTTGTCTTTTATACAAAGCAAATCAAGCTGAAAATCCCTAGAAATGCCTTCTTTGCTAAGATAAAAATTAATAGCCTTTAAAAGCTTTGCATATTTTTGCTTGCTTACTCTGTAGGCTACTTCGTAGTTCTTTTGTGTAGATTTAACTTCTATGAAATGCAAGATTTCATCTTTTGTGGCGATTATATCTATCTCGCCAAATTTAGAGTGGAAATTCCTTTTAAGTATCTTAAAACCTTGTTTTTTTAAAAAAGTACAGGCCTTGTCCTCGCCTAAAATTCCGCTAAGATAGGCTTCAAGTCCCATTTTCCATTCTCATCATAAAGACTTCATCTTTCATAAAGTCTTGTTGTTTGAGTGCTTGTATAAGGTTTTTAATGCTTCTTTCATAAGTATGATGTGTGGTGAAAAATAATGTGCTTTCCTTGCCCTTTGGCTTTTGCAAGAAAATATCTACTGAAATTTCATTATCACACATAAGTTTGGTTATCTTTGAAAGCACGCCAAGCTTATCCTCAACCCTTAATCTTAGATAATACTTAGCGTAAATTTCATCCTTTTCAATGAGGCTAAAATTTACCTTGGAGCTAAAGCCTAGCATAGGCAGTTTGGATGAGTTTGAATTTCTAGCAAATTCCATGATATCAGAAATCACAGCCGAAGCAGTGGCCTCGCCTCCCGCTCCCTCTCCGTAGTAAAGGCTTTCTTTAAGCATATCCCCGCTTATGCTTATGGCATTCATCACGCCATCAACCTTTGCTAACATCGTGTTTTTAGGTAGCAAGCTAGGATTTACCCTTAGTTCTATCTTGCCATTTTTGGCCTTTGCGACACCAAGCAGCTTTATAACCAAGTCAAATTCATCGGCAAAATACATATCATCGGCACTTATCTTGCTAATGCCCTCTATCAAAATGTCCTCAGGCTTTGCCTTAAGCCCGTAAGCTATACTAGAAAGAATTAAAAGCTTATGCGCTGCGTCATCGCCATTTATATCAAAGCTAGGGTCAGCCTCAGCATAGCCTAAATTTTGAGCTTCTTTTAAGGCTTCAGCAAAGCTAGTATTTTTTTGCTTCATGGAGCTTAGTATGAAATTGCTCGTGCCGTTTAGTATGGCTTTTATGCTTATGATATTATTTGCACTTAAGCCCTCTTTTAAAATTCTAATGATAGGAATTCCCCCAGCCACGCTCGCTTCGTAGCCAAAAAAGGTATCTTTTGCCAAAGTTTCAAGCTCATATCTGTGATAGGCTAGCATGGCTTTGTTTGCGCTTACTACGGGTTTTTTTCTCTTTAAAAGCTTGCTTACAAGCTTAAAAGGCTCATCAATGCCACCCATGAGCTCTATATAAATATCTATATCATCTCTTTTTAGAATTTCATTTATATCATTTACCACAGGCACTAAAGAATTCGGCTTTTTGCTCCTTGCAAGAGCTATCACAGGTTCTAAAATTTGACCACATCTTGCGGAAATGATTTCTTGATTTTCTAGCAAAACCTTAGCAACAGCAGAACCGACCGTGCCATAACCTAATAAAGCTATTTTCATATCTATTCTTTAAGGAATTTTTTTATATTTCTTGCGGCTTGGCGAATTCTGTTTTCATTTTCTATTAGAGCTATTCTAACATACTCATCTCCAGCCTCACCAAAACCAACTCCGGGACTTACCGCAACCTGTGCCTTTTGTAAAAGCTGCTTTGAAAATTCAAGGCTTTTTAAGTGTGCCTTTTGCACTGGTAGTTTAGCCCAGATAAACATACTAGCATTTGGCCTTAAAAGCTTCCAGCCGGCGTTTTCAAAGGCATCAAGGGTTATTTCTAGTCTTTTTTCATAACTTTGTCTTATCTCCTCAACACAGTCTTGCTCACTATCAAGTGCTATGGTAGCGGCTACTTGTATGGGCGTATACATACCATAATCAAGCCAAGATTTTATCTTTTTAAGTGCTGAAATAAGCCTTTTATTGCCAACCATGAAGCCCACACGCCAACCTGCCATATTATAAGACTTTGAAAGAGTGTAGCACTCAACCGCCACATCCTTTGCGCCCTCTACCTCAAGTATAGACGGGGTTTTGTAATCCTTAAAAGTAAGCTCCGCGTAAGCTATATCAGAAATGATGTAAAATCTTTCTTTCTTAGCCATGGCTACCAATCTTTCATAAAAGCTTTTCTGAACTGTTACGGTAGTGGGATTGTGCGGGAAATTTACCACCAAATATCTAGCTCTAGGCTCACTTTCTCTTAGCGTAAATTCTAGGCTTTGAAAGAATTTATTTTCATCAAGCTCGAAATTTTCATTATAAAAAATGGGCATTTTGTTTACAGAACCGCCCGCTAGGATAAAACCTTGAGTGTGTATAGGATAAGCAGGGGTTGGCACTATGGCTACATCGCCGGGGTTTATAATGGCTCTTGCTAAATTTACAAAGCCTTCTTTGCTGCCCATAGTGGCAACAGCTTCTGTTTCAGGGTCAAGGTCTACTTGGTATTTTCTTTTATACCAAGAACAAATCGCAAGTCTTAGCTTATAAATTCCAGCAGAGGCCGAGTAGCCTGAGGTTTTGTCCTTGTTTGCACTGTCGCAAAGCTTGTCTATGATGTGCTGAGGTGTTTTACCACTTGGATTTCCCATGGAAAAGTCTATGATGTCCTCTCCTGCGCGTCTTGCAGCTAGTTTTATGGCGTTTACCTCTGCAAAAACATAGTTTGGCAATCTTTCTATGGTGTTAAAACGAATTTCATCAAACATTTTTTATCCTTATCTTAGTTCTACGCTAAGTCCTCGCCTGATATTGTCAAGGTTGAAATTATCGCCTATTAAAACATACTGTGCTTCTTTTGGAATGCTTGCTGAAAGGTTGTTTTTTTGCTCTGTGCTGTGTATGCTTTCTACTAAATTTAAATTTTTATCTAAGAATAAAATTCTAGGAAACCATTTATCGTTAGTATCAGCCTCGATGTAAATATTTCTCGCATTTTGCAAAGAAAGCATATAGTCTTTATGCGGTCTTTTAAGCTTTGTTTTTTTGGTTCCTACGAAGATGGGAGGATTGTAGTTTGCCCCGCCAAAGTCAAGCTCGTATTCATAAGCAAAATTAGCCTTTTTCTTGATATTTGTTATATAAACTAAATTTTTATTTAAAATTTGCCTAAAAAGGCCGGGGTCTAAAAGATATCTTGAATCAACCTTTACTGTATATATATTTCTTTCCTTAGAAAATTTGAAATTTGTCGGTATGAAATGCACAAAGCCTGCTTCGCTTAAGGAATCATTGATGATTTTTATAAATAATACAGCTTGCGAGTTTGTGCTTGTGAAGCTTAGTTCAAGGCTTGTTGGTTCGTTTAGTGTCAAATTTAGCAAGGAATTTGTTTTTAATACTGTGCTTATTTCATCCCACCTAGGATAGCCTAAATGGTCTGTGTAGTTCTTGCCTTCAAATAACAATTTTAGCTTTGCTTCAGCAGCCGGGTTTGCCACTAAATTTCTTGCTAGTTCTAGTGTGCTAAGTGCAAGGGCATTGCTTAGAAAAAAAGCAAAAATAAAAATTATCCTTACCATTCTCTACCCCTGTTGTTGTTCATAAATTCAGTTAAGCTTATATTTCTTACCTTGCCATCTTTAACCATAAATCTTTTTGACTGCCCTGCTGGAAATTCATGTGTTTTGCCTTCTCCATCTAGCAAGGTTATGGCGGTTGCTCCTATTAAGATGAGTTGGTTAGTAGCCAAATCAACCGTGAAATTCTCATCAGTTACCAAGGCAGTTTTCTTGCCATCACTCATATTTATAAAGCCAACCCACACCTTGCCCTTGGTGCTAAAAATGGCTTCGTTTTTGTTGTTTAAATTTGAAATCGCATCTTGTAAAGTGTTGTTTGTTTGGGTGTTTGTGCTGATATTTTCCTCTTGTTTTTTATCCTCTTTGTTTTCTTCTTTTTCCTCTTCTTCACTTACATCTTCTTCGTTTGTTTGTGAATTTGTGCTTGTTTCCTTGCTTGAGTTGCTGTCATTGTTAGAATTTATGATTAAAACTGAATTTAAATTATCCTTGGCTTGTCCTACTATGTCAATCACGGAGGAATTTATAGGCTCGTTTTTTTTCACTAAAAAATTGTCCAAAAGATTGTATTTATACACCACAAAAGCAAGCACTGCAATTATGGCTATGATGAGTAGGTAAATCCATGTGTGAGATGATTTTTGCGAGTAAATGTCAACCTTAGTCGTTATGTTTGCATTATTTGCTTCTTTGTTTGGTGTTTCTGTGTTTTCGTTTAAAAAGGCGTTGTATTCCTCTAAAAGTTCGGTAAAATCAAAGTCGTATTCTCTGGTTAAGATTTTACAAAAGCCTTTGACATTAAATTTGCTAAGTCTTTTAAAGTCTTTTTCTATAAGAGCATTTAAAAAGTCAATTTCTATCTGTGTTCTTTGCGAAACTTCTTTTAAATTCAAATCCTGCAAGTTCTTAATCATTTACTATCCTATCACAAAGTATTGCAAAAGCGGCACTTACATTTAAGCTATCAAAGTCATTTATCATCTTTATGCTTAAAATTTCATCGCTTTTTTTAAGTATTTTATTTGGTAAACCAAACCCCTCACTGCCCATAATCAACAATTTTTTCTCACATAGCCTTACATCCTTTACACTTACACCTTCCTTGGCACTTGAGTAAATGCTAAAGCCTTCTTGTTTTAGCTCATTTATCACCGCCATAGCATCTGTTACTAGGCTTATTTTCATATCCAGCGCACAGCCAGCACTTGTCCTAACAACAGCACTCATGCTTAAGTTTTTAGCAAGTATTATCAAGCCATCTACGCCAAAAGCATAGGCACTTCTTGCTATAGCTCCGATATTTCCAACATCACTTATTCCAAAAAGCAAGGCCAAAAAATTTGCCTTTTTAAGAGAGTTAAAATCAGTAAATTCATACTCTTTAATGTCCATCAAAAAGCCTTGATGATTGCCATTTTTGGCCAAAGCCTGTGCCTTTTTAAAATCAAGCTTTTGTATCTTAAAGCCCTCTTTGCTTATGCTTTGAAAGAGCTTTTTGTCAAGTTCCTTGGCTAAATAAAGCTCTTTTATTAAATGCTTATGTTTTTGTAGAATGTAAAAGAACACTTGTTTTCCATAAACTATCATTAATTTTACCTAATTTTGACTTAAAAGTAGTTTGTTGTAAATTTCTTTTGGATTTTTTGCTAATAATTTCGCTAAAAGCTTGCTTTTATCTTTTAAAGCTATGTCCAGGCTTAATATATCCTCCTTGCTTATGCTGCCTTGTTTTTCTTGCTTGCAAGGAGATATTACAAGTACGAATTCTCCCTTTATATTTTCATTTTCTAAGAGATGTAAAATTTGTTTTGCTTTGCCTTTAAATTTTTTCTCAAATTTTTTACTCAGTTCTTTTGCTACAAAAATTTCCCTATCCTCATCTATGCTAACTATGCTTTGAAGTAAGGATAATACTCTTGTTGGGGCTTCATAAACAATACTTATGAAAGGGTGTTTCATCAACTTTTGTATCTCGCATTCTCTTTCTTTGCCCTTATTTGATAAAAAGGCAAAAAAGCTAAATTCTTTATCCAAAAAACCGCTCGCACAGTAAGCCGTTAAAGCAGCGTTTGCACCGGGTAAGACCTCGTAAGCTATATTATTTTTAATAGCAAAGCTAACCAAAGCAGCGCCCGGGTCGCTCACGCAAGGCATTCCCGCATCACTTAGATAAAGCACAGTTTTATCAAAAAAATTTAGTTCAATGCTAGAAAAAAATTTATCCTCATTATGAGAATGTAAAATTCTAAAATCTTTAACCTTTATATCTGCATTAAATTTTGAATTTAGAGCCTGTATAAGGTGTTTGCACACCCTGCTATCCTCACAAATTATCGTATCGCAAGCTTTTAAAAGCTCTAAGGCTCTTAGAGAAATATCGCTTAAGTTTCCTATCGGGGTAGGAAGGAGGTAAAGCATATTATTGCATTGAGTATTTTTTCTTAAATTTCTCTACCCTACCAGCGGAATCTACTATCTTTTCGCTACCTGTGAAAAAAGGGTGGCAAGATGAGCATATATCAACTTTTAATTCTGCCTTGTTTGATTTTGTTGTAAAGGTATTTCCGCAAGCACAAGATACTTTGCATTCCACAAATTCTGGGTGTATATCTTTTTTCATATTTTTCCTTTTTAAGCAAAAAATAAAGCCTTAATTTTACAACTATAAATATTAAAGTAGGATTAAAATTAAACTGCTTTTTGCTTTATGTGAAAGGCATTGGCCTTGATGTGCTTGAAATTTTTAAAGTAAAATTTTAGCGCAAAGTCCTATTATGGCACTTTGGGATTTTAGTGTGTAAGGGCTTTTAAATTTCACTTTTCTTGTAAAAAACTCTCTTTCTTTTTTGCTAAATCCACCCTCGCAGCCAACGAAAATTATTTCATCCTTTAAATTTTTTTCATCCAAAAGTTCGTCAGTTTCAAAGTCTAGCAAGATTACATTATCATATTTTTTGCAAAAGCTCTCAACATCCTTAAAAAGCTCGATTTGCATTAAATTATCCCTGCCGCACTGCTGAGAGGAGTTGATTAAAATTTTTTCACATCTTTTTTCATCTAGCTTGAAATTTTTTTGAGAAAAATCGCTATACACAAGTATCAATTTATCAAGCCCCATTTCGTTTAAAAACGGTAGGGTTTTTTCTAAAATTTTACTATCTATCATGGCAAGGGCTAGGCTTAAATTTGATTTTTCGTATTTTTGCTTGACTTTAGAAACTAAGTTTAGGGATATGAATTTTTTATTTATCTCATCCACTTGGTATTCGTATAAAAACTCATCTTCTAAATTTCTAAGATTTATGCTTTCTTTTGGCTTTATCCTGCGAATTTTTAAGTGCATTAAGGCTTCATCTTGCACGAAAACTACATCATTGCCAGCTTCCTTAGAATACAAGAATTTCATATAAAATCATACTTGTGCAAAAATGGCAAGACAACTAAGATTAGATTAAAAAGCAAGATAAAAAAGCTAAAAGTTCTGTATGTTTTGTATCTTCTGTACATCCTAGCTTTTTTAAAGGACTTGTATTGCAAGATGTTTAAAAAAAGTATCAAACACCAAGAGACAATCATAAAAATCCTGTAATGATTTAGCTCAAAATTAAGCAAAGCAAGCATTAGTATGCCTGTGAAAAATACTATGGCCAAAAACATATAGTATATAGGCAAAAAAAGCCTTATTCTTTTTATAAAATTAAATTCGGTACTAAAATTACTCTGCGTAAGATACAAATAAAATAACATTAAAAAGGCAACCGTGTATATGCTGTAGATGTGTAAATTTAAAACTAGCTCAAAAATTTGCATGCTTACTCCTCAACCGGCAGCGGCAAATTTGTATCGCTAAGCTCTGATTTTTCATCAGATTTTTCAAGCTGAACCTCTACAGACTGCGTTGTGCTTTTAGGTGCAGGGGTTTTTTCATCAAAACAAGCTATAAAGAAAAATAACAGAAAAAAGCTTAGCAAAATTTTCATCACAGTTCCTTTTTGTTTATAAATTTATAATCACCCTTTAGGTTTTCAAAAAAGTTTTCATCGCTCCACTCGCTTTTTATCTCATCTGAGAATTCTATCTCATCTAAATTTACCTTTGGTAAAACATCACTGTAAGCGTCATCAAAAAAGCCTTGAGCATACGAAGTGCTTGTCTCATGAACTATCACGCTGTATAATTTCACGCCTTTTTCGCCATTTTGCATAATGGTTTTGTTAAGCAAGGTATCTATTAAAACAAAGAAAATTCTACAAAAATTCTCAGCACTAGCATTTAGCGGCAAGCAAACCCACCTTTTTGAGTGCTTTTTCATATCTTTTAAATACTCTTTATCATCGTCTTTATAAAGGCTTATGCTGTGATCAAAGCTATCTATAATCTGTCTTATTTCTTGCTTTAAAAGCCCGAAGTCATACACCATACCGCCATTGTCAAGGTATTTGCTTTGAAGTAAAATTTCTACCTTATAAGAATGTCCGTGAATGCTAGTTTTACACCTTTTTGAAGTGCAAAATCTCACTATGTGCGCATTTTCAAAGCTAAATATTTTTCTAATTATCATACGCCTTCTTTACTTCCCCATAATCTTATGTGTAACCTATCACTGTAATTATATCCATTTTCTATACAAAATTTGGCTACTTCTTTTGCATTTATTTTTAGTTCCTTGTTGTTTTGTCCCATGGGCATACAATACACTTGCGTTTTTGCTATATCAAGCAAGGCTTTGATTTCTTTTTGTGCTTCACCGCTTTTTATGAAATTTTTATCTAAAACAAATTTATAAAAACTATCTTTTGAGTTTGCAACTATGGCCTTGATTGCCTTTGGATTTATCCTTTGTTCTTGCTTGACTCCGCTATTGCTTAATTTCACGCTCATGGCAAAGATACAGTTTTTATAAAGCTCATATTGATCAAAATCTATATAAATGCTAGCATTGCTTTCAAAATGCACTTCTAGCTTCATTTGCTCTAGCTCTAGCATAAGTTCTATGAATTTTTTATTTTTATGCCACAAGGTCGGCTCTCCGCCTGTAATTACTATGATAATTTCCTTATCTTTTGTAATATCTTTTATCATTTTCACTAAAGTATTTACATTTACATTTTCATATTCATTCTTAAAATGCTCTGTGTAAACCGCCCTTAAAGTATCGCAACCAATTAAGACTTCTGCGTTTTTTTCCTTGCTTACATTAAAGCCAACACAGTTGATATTACAACCTGCAAATCTTATGAAAAAGGCCAATTTCCCACTAAATTTGCCCTCTCCTTGTAAGGATAAGAATTTTTCTACTATATACATTTAACTTCCTTTGCTAGTAAATTATATAAAAAAATTTCTTGCGAATAGATTTCATTTTTTAAAATTAAATTTATTTTTTTATATGTATAATTTTAAAAATGTTTATCAAAATATGGAGAGTTTTTTATGGAATTTTTAAAAACTCATATTGATTGGATTATTTTATCAATATTAGCCTTAATGGCTTTTATAGCTCTTTGGTGTGTGATAGAGAGATTGTTATTTTTTAGAAAGCTTAATCCTAGTGATTACAAGAGCCAAGATGAATATGATAATGCCTTGAGCGAGAATTTAACCACCATACATATAATCTACTCAAACGCCCCTTATGTTGGCTTGTTAGGAACTGTAGTGGGCATAATGGTAGTTTTTTATGACATGGGTCTATCTGGAAATATAGATGTAAAATCAATAGTAGTAGGGCTTTCTTTGGCTTTAAAAGCTACGGCTTTGGGGCTTTTGGTGGCTATCCCTGCGTTAATGGCTTATAATGCCTTGGCTAGAAAGGTTACTGTACTTAGCTCTAAATTTAAGGATAGAGATGATAAAACTGCCTAAGGAAAGTGGCTTAAATGTAGTTCCGTTTATAGATATTATGCTTGTTTTACTAGCCATAGTTTTAAGCGTTTCTACTTTTATAGCTCATGGACAAATAAAGGTTGATTTGCCAAAGTCCGAGCTTTCTAGTGCTAGCACAAATGATGATAAAAACAAACTTTTAATAACAATCAGTGCTGATAATCTTTTTTACGCTAATGATAAATTAGTTGATATAAAGGCCTTGCAAGATGAGATTGATAAAACACCTAAAGAAAATTTAATAGAATTAAAGACAGATAAGAATTCTAAATTTGATAGTTTTATGCAAGTAATTAATATGTTAAAGGCTAAAGAACATCAAAATTTCCAAATCATCACGGAGCAGAGCAGATGAAAAATTCACACAAATACCAAGCTTTCGCACTTACTTGTCTTATTTTTGCACCCCTGCTTTTGTTTGCTATCACGTATGAGCCACAAAAGCTTGATTTAAAAGCCGATGATAGCTTAAATTTAGTTATAGGGCAGTTTGTAACCAAAGAAATTCAAACACTTCAAAAACCAGCTCCTAAGCCTCAGCCGGAATTTAAAAAAGAGCATAAAAAAAAGATGAAGGATATGGCAAAAAAGGATAGAAAAAAAGATGTTAAAAAGCCTGAGCCTAAAAAGCAAGCGGCTGCTGTGTCAAATTCTGCCCCGGTTATTTCAACCTTAATGGTCGGTAAAGATAATAACGAGTTTTTAAAGGCTGTAAAACTTGCAGTCGATAAAGCCGCTATAGATACTTACCCTAGACAGGCTTTGCAAATGAATTTGGAGGGCAGTGCTTTGGTGGAGTTTACTTGGCTTGGTGGTGCTAAATTAGGCAGCGTTAAGATTGCTAAAAGCTCTGGCCATAGAATTTTAGATGATAATGCTATAAGAGTGATAAAAAGAGCTTCTAAGAATTTTCCATCTTACAGTAATGATGTAAGCGTAACCATACCTATAAAATATGGGATAAAGAGGTCTTAACTAAGATTTAGCTCCTCTTTTTCCTCCTTATCTTGCTTTGATAAAATTTCAGCACAGTGTCTTATATCCTTTGCTATGTTTCTAGCTATGGCAGTGTCATTCATGATAGAAGTTGCCATAGTGTCTGTAATTCTTTTATAGCGTATCAAAGAATCAAGCGAATTTGATGAGATAGCATCGTATTTTTTAACATTAAATTCTAATTCTTGCAAAATTTCTTGCCTTTTTTCCTCATCTGTGCTTAAAAGCAAATTCTTGCTAAGTCTTAGCATTCTTAAAATATTGCGTCTTAGATGTGCGTACTCCTCGCTTAAAGCCTTATTGCTTGAAAAAGCGTATTTTTCTATGTTTACTTGTAATTCTATGGCCGATTTAACCGCAGCAGCCATAAACAAATTCGCCCTTTTTATATCCATAAATGAATTTGCATAAGCATTATAGCCGTGTGCGAGGTGAGCATGTGCTATGAAGTCTATGATTTCTGAATATATTAGCTTGAATTTATCTTGATAAATTTGATTTAGATTATCTTGAGTTTGGGTATTTCGTTTTTTGATTATCTCATCCACATTTTCACTGCTATCAATATCGCTTGTTTTGATGTTAATTGCCTTTGCGATTATTAAACAAGCTATTTCAAAAAGATGTTTACTTTCTTTTTCGCCAACTTCTTTTGCGCTGTGTGCGAATTCTAAGGCACTTTCGTTTAGATAAAGGGCTTTTTCTTGCTTTGTTTTCGTATCTTTTATGACGAGATTTAAAAAAGAGCACATTTGCTTTATAAAAGGGTAGAGCAAGATAACTGCAAGCACATTAAATAAGGTAGTAAAAATCGCAAGTTTTAGCACATAATCATCGCTTTTTATGTTTAAAACAGTGGCAAAATAATCAGTCGCAATAAGGTAGTATTTGATAAAGATGATAGAAAGCAAGGCCGCTATTACATTAAAAAGCACATGTGTAACGGTTATTTTTTTACCCTCTGCGTTTGAGCCGATAGAACCAATCACAGTCATAATAGTACTACCCACATTTGCACCTATTGCCAAAGCAACAGCGTTTTCATAAGAGACCTGCCCCACGCTTAAAGCAGTTATAGCCAAGGTTAGCGTAGCGTGAGAAGACTGCGTAAGAGCCGTTATGCCCATGCCTATAAAGACATAAACAATAAGCCCTAAAAAGCCCTGCATTTGGTATTTGCTTATATCTACGCTATCTTTGAAATTTTCAAAACCCTCTTTCATGTAAGAAATTCCAAGAAACAAAAAGCCAAGCGAAAGCACGAAAAGCCCTATATGCTTTTTGGTTTTATCCTTGTTGAAATAAAGTATCACTCCAAAGATGATAAGAGGCATGGCATAAAGTGAAATTTCGCTTTTAAGCCCGAAATACCCCACTATCCAAGCAGAAAAAGCAGTGGATAAATTCACGCCGTATATCATAGCAACGCCTGCAGAAAGGCTTATTAAAGAAGCGCTTAAAAAAGATATGGCTATGACTGATACTAGTCCGCTTGATTGCACTATGGTGCTTAAGGTAAAGCCAAATAAAAACGCCTTGTAGTTTTTGTTTGCAACCTTGTTTAAAATTTTGTCTAAAATTCCGCCAGAAAGCACCTTAAAGGCATCTTGAAGCAAAATCATTGCAAATAAAAATATACAAATACCCGCACAAAGCGTTAAAAAGCTATGATAAGTTAGCAAGATAAGCATTAAAAACATAAAGATTGCTAAGGATGAGAGCGTTTTTGCACTGCGAAGGATTTTATTTTTTTGCATTTTTTTCCCTTGATTTAATGAAACATTAGAAAAATTTGTTATTATTACTTCGCCCTTTTTCAGACCTGTGCAATGGTTTTTTAAGACATCGCTTCAGGGTGGGAACACAGCAGAGCACCTTAACTTTCCGTGTGCCACAGCAAATCTGAGAGAGGGTTTAACTCCTTTTAGTATAACCAAAATACATTAAATTTAAGTTTGTTTGAGTTGAAATGATAGTGATTTGTGGGGTAAATTTAAGTGGGACTAAGCCCACTTTTTTAGTTAAGAAGCTTGTTTAGCCCTTCAGCAGCTTTTTGTTTAGCAGCATCTTTGGCTTGTTTTTCAGCATCTTTAGCTATTTCTTTTGAGCTTTTGCCAGATAAAGCACCAGCAGCAGCGTTAGCGCCTATTTTTTTTGCAGAATCAACTGCTAGAGCAAAAGAAGAGCTTAAAGCTACAAATAAAGCAACGCTTAAAAATTTTTTCATTGTGTCTCCTTTGATTGAAATGTAAAAATAATTTTAACAGTAATTTATAAATAATATGCAAAAAAAAAAAAAAACGAATTTTCATTTTAAAAAATTTGCCTTTGAGACTAAATTTTCAAGTGATATCAAAGTTTGTAAAAAAGCTATTTTTATACACATCATTTTTGATTTCTTTGTGCTAAAAAGTTTTTATTGTAGATTTAATAAATCTTAAAAGTCTTAAATTCAAAGCTTAAATTCTTGCTCAAATTTAACCTATAATCCTTTTTCTCTTTCTTAGGCTTTATTAAAAGAGCGAAGCCTCCTTTATTATCTTTATCCCAAAGTCTTAAAAATTCTCTTTTAGAGCTTATATACTCTCCATGGCTAGGGTCTAAAACCTCTAAAAAATCCCCCTTATAATTTATAATAAGCACAAAATGAGGAAATCTAGGATCGTCTTCTATCTTTACAATCATTGGTATATTTATAAGCTTATCTAAATTTTCTTTGTTGATTTTGTAAGACTTATTTTCATATCCTAGTTTTGAAAGCACGGTTTCTAAATCAGCAAAACTTACCATATCAGTCTGAAGCTCTTGTTCGCTCATAAGCTTTAAGACATCAAATTCGCTTAAATTTTCATCATCTATTAAATTTATCATAGTAGCTAAAGATGAAGCCCCACAAGATTGCTCGTAGTTTTGTCTTATCACCCTTTCATTTTTAAGCTCCTGATAAGATTTTACTACAAATTCAGCCTTTAAGCACAATGGTGCAAAAATAAAAAGTAAAAATATTCTTAGAATTTTTTCCATATACTAAGTCCAAAGATACTATCAGGAGCAGCTGAACTTCCTCCAAAATTTGCATTTAAAGCTATGGCTGTATCACTATCTATACTATAAGTAGAGCCTAAACTAAGCGTTGGTATGGATCTTAGCTCTGAATTTTGGTAGCCATTTATCTTTTGCATAGTTTGAAACCTCTGTTCAGCTCCTAAATCAAGGCTTATCTTTGGACTTAATATGATAGATAAATCCCCGCCAAAATATATACTATGCCCGTATTCTACCTCTAGCAAATCAAATTTTCTAGGTGCATTGTAGCCAAAGCCGGTGTATAAGCTAAATACTACCGGATCGCTATATGATCTTACACTTAGCTGAATGCTTTGAGATTTTATGTAAAAATTCTTTGTTTGATTTATCACCTTTTCTCTTTGCACCACAGCACTTTGAAAACTTATTTGTGGCACAAAATCATAAAAGCTATCTCCTGTATATATAAAACCAAGCCATAAAGAATCAAAGCCTATCCTTTCTTTAGCTTCAAATTCATTTGTGAAAAAATTTGTGTATTCGCGTCTAGCATAACTTCCACTTGCTGATATTAAAATATCAAATTTAGGGTGTAAGGTGTATATAAAGCTTTGACTTAAAAAACCTTGCTTAGTATCATTCCATATAGTAGGATCACCTCCTACTGTGATATTTGGGTAAAGATAGTATGAGTTTTCATTTCCTGTGCTAAGTAAAGAAAAACTTGTGATACTTCTAAGCCCAATTTGCTTTTTAAAAAGACTATCTATACTTAGCTCATCGCTTGCAAAAAGCTTTAAACTTAGAAAAAGAAAGAAAAAGAGTGAAATTTTTTTCAAAAAATTTTTCCTTTTTTACACAAGATGTAAATTTAACTTACAAATTCTATCAAAAAATTTTTAAATACTATGTTATAATTCATATATAAATTAAATTTCTCAAAAGGAGTTAAAAATGTTTAAAAAATTGTTTGTTGCCTTTGGTGCATTAGTTTGTATTAGCACTTTATCCTTTGCTACTGATTTGCTAGCAGAACTTACTAATGGTAAGCTAAGCGATAATTCACCCGGTGTAAAGGTATTAAGTTTAGATGAGAAAAAACAAGTTAAAGGTGGGTATGTGGTTCAGGCTGTAAGCTTTCAAAATTATTCAAATTCTTATTTATCAGTAAAAGAATACGCTGTTGTAGCTTTATTTGGAGCTGGTGAACTTGATGGTGGCATATGTGCCTTGGGAAAAACAAGCTGCTATATAGACAATGCAACAAAAACACACTCTATAGTAAGCAAAGATAGATTTAAAGAATTTTCAAGAGAGGCCAAATGGCAACAAAATGAAACCTTGAGTTTTTCTGTAACTAGGACTATAAGTTTTGCAAATCCTTTTGCTATACCACAAATAAGCTATAAAACATCGGCTTATGTCGTAGGCATAAACTCGCTAGGACAAGTTTATAAATTAAGAAATGCTAACGCTTATAGCTCTATGATAAGAGATATGAAAGGAGCTTATGAAAAAGATTTAAAAAATTTGATGGGTTTTTAGTTTGATAGATACAGTTAAACTACATTTTAACAGCTCACAAAAATCTTATGAAGCTTCTTTAAGAGAGGAAAATTTATCCTACAAAAACAAGGCTGTAAAAAGCCTTGAAAGCTTTTCTGTGGATAAAGACGGCTTTTTGGGCGAGGATTTTAATAAACTTGCAAATATACCAAAAGATATAAAAATTCATTATAACACCGCTCTAAGTGTAGCTGAAGCTGGGCTTAAAAGGTTTAATATAATAGCACCTGTTTTTAGCTCGATCGATGTGGCTAAAAGCTTTGGAAATGCTTATAATGTTTTATCTCAAGTGCTTGATAAGCTGGGTATGAGTGAGCTTAGAAGTTTTAGCGAAGAAGAAATTGCTAAATTTCCAGAAGCTATAAGCTTTAATGAAAATTCTTTAGAGCTCGATTCTTTGTATGATTTTAAAGAATATTCATCTAAGCAAGTAAATGTTAAGCAAAATTTTATAATAGCTTCTATGTTTATAAGTCCAAATTCATCAGCAGAACAAATAAGACCTTATGATAGAAATATCTTAAATTCTAAGCTAGAGCAGATGAATTTTAACTTTGATAGAGGCTATAGCATATATCAAAAAGATGGAAATATAAATATAGCCGGTGTTTTAACAGCCTTTTTGCACTCTCATTCACAGAGCTTTTTAGAGGGCGAAACGACTATATGGGGAAAGATTATGGGTTTTGGTGATGAAAGCTTAGAGCAAAGAGAAAGTCTGTATAAAACAGCCTCACAGCCCTTTTTAAACCCTGCCATTTTAAAGCCAAACATAATGAGCTTAAGCGATGAAAAAGAATTTTTAAATGAAATTTCAAGGCTGAAACAAGAAAACTCAAAAGATGATATAAGAGATAATAAAAAACTTAAATCCATACAAGAATTTTTCGATGAGGAATTTAAAAAGATGAGAAAGCAGATAGAAGAAAATGCAAAAAGGTGGCATGAGCTTGATTTAAGAGTTTAGAATTTATTTTTTACAACACAAAACACAATTTAAAAAAAGCAAATTCTTTAAAGTTTTATCTAAATTTGGCGATTTACAAGGGGTAAAAAGGATAAATTATGATTAAGAACTTAAGTATTGCTTCTTTATCTCATAATCAAACATTACAACACCTAAATGAGCTTGGAAAAACGCTTCAAAAATTAAGCTCATCTAACGAAAGCTTAGATGAGCTAGTTAAAGACAAAAGCCAAGCTGTAAGTGAAATTCTAGGATATGGTGTAGATAGTGAAGGCTTTTTTACAAGTGATTTTAATGAAGCGGCAGGACTTCCTAAGGATTATAGGATAGAGTATAAATCTGTTGAAAGTATAATAAAAACTTACGAGCAGAGCGGGCTGTTTCTAAGTATAGACATAGCAAAGAGTATGCAAAATGCTTATAAGGTTTTTTCTGCTTTAGTAGATGATAAAAATGTTAATTATTTTACAAAAAACGATATTGCTAATCTTCCTTTGGCTTTTACTTACGACAAAACTACTTTTAATATAAACAAATTGCATTATAATCAAAATGAGTATGATGAAGCATTGAATCTTGAAACTAATCTTAAAATTTATCAAAATCCTACTTACACGTCCTTGTTGTTTTCATCGCCTGAAACAAATTTAAACTACAAGAACAATATCGTTTCAAAAGCTGAAGTTTTTATGGCTTTTCTTGAAGATAAATCTTTCTTGATAGAAGGAGAAGTTAGCATATTAGGAAAACTTAATGGCTATGATAAAAATATGAACTTAGATGATATAGAAAATTTAAATAACTTTGTTTTTAAAGAAAACTCTGGCTTTATATTAAAAGGTGGTGGGGATAGTATAGACGATTTGTTAAAAAAGAGTCTGGAATTTTATGATTTATTAAAAAAACACACAAATATAGATGAGTTTAAAAAAGCAACTGAAATTTGGTTAAAAGAAAATACTTTGGAGCAAAACCATACACAACCTAAAAAAACACAAAATACCGACTCAACCTCCAAAAAACCAAACCCCTTCACCCCCATACAAGCTGAAAGCAAAAGTGAAACTTTTACTTACGATGATATAGCTAAGAATTTCTTTTTAACTTTTTTAGAAAATGAAAGAAAAAAGGGGACTGATGTATTAGAATTATTACAGAATTTATTTAAGGTAGATAAGAGTAAGATAGATTTTAAAGTGTGAAAAGATTGTAAAATATGCTCTAAAGGTATAAGAAAGTTAAGGATATTTTATGTATATAAAAAATGTAGCAAATCAACATAATAATTATTATATATCTAATAAAATAAATACAAAAAGTTATGCTATAAACAATACAAACGAAGTATTAGGTTATAAGGTTGATAAAGAAGGATATTTTACAGCTGAATTTAACAAGGCTGCAAATATTCCTACTGATATAAAAATTCACTCAAATAGTCTTAAAAACTTTGTTTCGGAATTAACACATCCATTCCCATTTAAAAGCTATGAAAGTATAGATATAGCAAAGACAGTTGGTAATGCCTACAAGGTATTTTCACAAATTTTAAATTCAAGTGAGCTTTTATCTAGTAAGGAAACTTTTAGCAAGGATGATTTAAAGCATTTGCCAAGCCATTTTATCTTAAATTCTCAGGGCAAACTTACAAAAACATTTAGCTATGAAGAAGCCTTGCAAAGAGTAGAAGAAAAAGTTGGATTTAAAGATGATCTAAGTGCTACAGATATGATATATCCTACTTTTTATGAGGCTTTAGATGATGAGATTTTGCCCATTGATAAGTCTTTGCTAAGCACGAATAATTGGCTATGGCATAAAGATAAGGGTATAGATTTTGATAAATATATAAACGATGACGGCTCCGTATCAAAGGCGGGATTACTTATGTCTTTTTTAGCTAGAAATTATGCTTATAATGACTTAGTTGTTGGCGAAACCACCATTTATGGTAAAATTAGAGGACTTGATAAAGATGTCAATCCTGATGACTTGCAAAAACTTTCAAATAAAATTTTAGGTTTAGAGGGCTTTCCTTTTGATGATGAGATTATGAATAAAACGAGTCTAAAGGAGTTTTCTAATGATTTGCTTAAATGGAGAAAAGAAAACTTAGACGATATAGATGAAGCATTTAAATATTCTAAAGAAATTACCGAGCTTTTATTTAAAAGCGTAGATGAAGTCTTAGAAAAAAGCAAACAAAATGCAAAAAGGTGGCATGAGCTTGATTTAATGGTTTAGAATTTATTTTTTTACAACACAAAACACAATTTAAAAAAAGCAAATTCTTTAAAGTTTTATCTAAATTTGGCGATTTACAAGGGGTAAGAAGGATAAACTATGATTAAGAACTTAAGTATTGCTTCTTTATCTCATAATCAAACATTACAGCACCTAAATGAGCTTGGAAAAACGCTTCAAAAATTAAGCTCATCTAACGAAAGCTTAGATGAGCTAGTCAAAGACAAAAGCCAAGCTGTAAGTGAAATTCTAGGATATGGTGTAGATAGTGAGGGCTTTTTTACAGCTGATTTTAATGAGGCGGCAGCAATTCCAAAAGACTTTAAAATTTATGCAAAGGATATAGAAAATTTGCTAGATAGTTTTTCTAGCTCTGATTTAAAGGCTTTTAGCTCTGTTGATATAACAAAAAGCCTTAAAAATATCTATAATCTTTTCACTCAAATAGCTCCTAAAAATAATTTTACTTTTTATACAAAAGATGACTTAGCCTCCTTTCCAGCAGCTTTTATATACGATGAAACAAATTTAAATTTCATAAAGGGCTACGATTTTAAAGAATGGCAGGGTATGGGGGATTATATAGCAGAAAAAGGCACAAAACTTGTTATCCTAAATGAAACAAGCAAAAATGATATATTATTTAGCCATACAACTTTAGATCTTAGTGCTTACACAAACAAAAAGGGCGATATATCAAAGGCAGGAGTATTTATAGCTCTTGCTTATAAACTTATAAATTCTCCTTTTGTAGAGGGTGAAACTACCACGCTTGGCAAAATTAACGGACTTGACAAAGATATAAGCAAAAAAGACTTAGAGGGTTTTTCTAACTTTATGAATGCAAACAAGATAAATTTCAACTCTAGCACAAGCTCTTACAGCAGCGGCATAGATATAATAGGCTTAAGCCTAAATTTAGCCCTAAGCAAAGAGCATAATCTAAGCTCACAAAAAGACGCAGCTAAGTTCTTGCAAAGATATAAAGAGCTTTTAAACTCAAATCTTAGCTTAGATGAATTTAAAGATGAGTATGTGAAATTTAAAAAAGAGTATGAAGACTTTTTACAAAACTTTTCAAAAGAGCTTAAAGAAAAAGAACTGTCTAAAATTCCTAATGATGATGTAAATGAAAACAAAAACGATAAACCCTCCTTCTCCCCCATACAAGCTGAAAGTAAAAATGAAACTTATACTTATGATGATATAGCTAAGAATTTCTTTTTATCTTTTTTAGAAAATGAAAGAAAAAAAGGAAATGATGTATTAGAATTATTGCAGAATTTATTTAGGGTGGATAAAGGCAAAGTTGATTTAAAGGCTTAGTGAATATAAGTAAAAAAATAAATTTAAAGGTTTGAAATTTAAAATTCTTTTTTTACACAAGAAAGCAACTTTTTCTTTATAAAATAATGCTTATATTAATTTTTATTAAACTTTATGTTAGAATTTATCTTTTTAGAAGTTAAAACAGGTGCATGCGTAAACCCTTTAGCTACAAAAATTTTCAATACAGCTAAAGATTTTGTTTCAAATCAGGTTTACAATGGCAGATATAATCAAATAAGATAAGTTCAGGGAATTAAAAATGTTTATAAACACTTCGCTAAATTCTAGTACATATACCCAAACAAATAAAAGCTCAAATTCCAGCGTTGACAACAACGAATTGTTTATGGAGCTTGTAGAACTTAATAAAAATAACAATATAGAGGCTGATTTTGACTTTATGAGTTTAGGCAAGGTTAGCGAAGATGAGCTTTTCAAGGCCATTGATACTATAAAATCAAAAATGGATGAAGTGATAAGAAATGTAAAAAAAGAGGGCAAAGGTGAGTTAGCTGCCAAACTCACCCATATAAGAGTAGAGTGGTATCAAGTAGGTTTAAATGCTTTTAATGATACTTTAAAAGAGCTTGAGCACTCTAGCGAAAGCTTAAATTCAAAGGATAAAAATATTATAGCAAAATCTGCTGATGATATATCCAACAATCTTTCATTGTCAAGTATGCTTTTAAATGGCTTAGTGGGTATAACACGAAATTTTTTTCAAATTGCCGGAATTTCTGACGAAAGTATAAAAAGCGAAATAGATAAGATTAAAAAATACGCCTTTGATTCTGAAGTAACACTTGATAATGGCAAGACTGTAAAATTCGAAAACGGCAACAATATAAAAATCGAAAATGAACAAATCAATCTATACAACAGCTCAAGATATATGGATATATTTAAGGAGCGAAAAAATTCTTTGCTAGAGGATTTACTAAAGCTTAGATAATAAAGGCTAAATTTCCTAAATCTTTTTTAAATTTTGACGATTTTTGTCATAAATTTAAACAAAGGCAAACTGTGCTTAATGCTATCTCTAATAACTTAAATTCATACAATACAAATTTAGATAACAAAAACATTCGAAATTTAAATTTAGATACAACTTTACCTTTGAACGCAAATTTAGACCAAACTTTAGTCAAAGATAAAAGCGAAGCAGTGAGTGAAATTTTAGGATATGGTGTAGATAGTGAAGGCTTTTTTACAAGTGATTTTAATGAAGCGGCTGGACTTCCAAAAGACTTTAAAATTTATGCAGAGGATGCTTTGGCATTTAAAAAGGAAGAGGAGCTAAATAAGGCTGATTATTTACTTTCTTTTTATAAGGAACTGGACTTTGCAAAAAGTATAGGCAATGCTTATAAGGTCTTTTCACAACTTATGCAAGATAAAACAAGTTTTTCAAATGAATACTTAAAAAATTTCACTTATGCTTATAGTGTTGATAAAAATTTAAACATTACAAAAAGATATAGCAAAGATGAATATATATCTCTAGTTGATAAAAACTCAACAGATGGTGTTTATCTTAGCTTTTCAACCGTAGAGATGAACCCACTAAAATTTAATGATATAAACGAAGATAGTATATTTAATAAACTTATGGCAAAGTTAGATAAAAATGTATATAAAGATAAGGAGGGTAATATAAGCAAAGGAGGACTTTTAACAGCTTTTATGAACTCAAATTCTTTTTATCTTTACGCAGAGGGTAAAAGTAATATACAGGGCAAATTTTTTGGATATGATGAAAATATAAGCAAAAAAGAAATAAAAGATTTTGCAAATTTTATGCAAGCAAATAAATTACAAAGCATTTCATCTATAAACGAAGCTTGGGATGGGCATTTTATGGTAGATGATTTTAGCTTAGCCCTTTACATCAAATCCTCCCAAACTCACAACCTAGGCTCTGATATAACAAAGCTAGCTCAAAGTCTAAGAGATGAATACAAAGACTTAGTAAATTCAAATATAAGCTTAGATGAATTTAAAGAAAAATATCTTGATTTTAAACAAAGACACGATGCTTTTGTAGCTCTTTACAAAGAAGCTATGAATGGAGCTAAGATAAATATAGATAAAGATAGTAATGGAAATTTAAATATAAAAATTCAAAAAAATTTAAATGATGAGAAAAAACCATTTACCCCCATACAAGCTGAAAGTAAAAGTGAAACTTTTACTTATGATGATATAGCTAAAAACTTCTTTTTAACTTTTTTAGAGAATGAAAGAAAAAAAGGAAATGATGTATTAGAATTATTGCAGAATTTATTTAGGGTGGATAAAGGCAAAGTTGATTTAAAGGCTTGAAAAAGTTATAAAATTTAAGAAAATAAAAGATAGTGCAATATTTTTGAAATTTTATATTTAAAGATTTCTTTTTTACGCACAATGCAAAATCTTTTGTAAGGCAATTTTATGCGACCTAAGTTTATTAGGACATCTTAGACTTTTTAGCTACTAGGAAATTTAAGTTTAAATTTCTTTATTTTACTTTCTATAAACCTCATTTTTGAATTCCTTGCACTCAAAGCCTTTTTTGCTAAGGCTTACTACGCGTAAAAATTGACCCGCATCAACCTTTCCTTCGCACAAAAAAGCCCTAGAGGCAATTTGTGTAGGCAGTTTTTGTCTATTTCTATGCCCAAAAATTTGATAAACATAGGGTGGGGTATTAGCACAAAACATATCGGCAATTTCTTTGCTATCATCATAAGTTCCAACCCCGTTTATCATTTCGTATGAGGGTATGAAGCTTACATGACTTAAATCCCTAGGCAAGGAATTTATGCCGCCGTGAGAGCAAAAGACTATTTTGCCATTATACTCATATAAAAAACACTCCTTAAAGTATGGATATAGCTGTTTTGCGTCCTTTTGAGTGATATTTTCTTTTTTAAAGTCTTTAACTGTGTTTTCGTTGAATTCTTTAGAGCTAGCTTGCTCTTTATTCGCCCATTTTATAAGATGTCTTTCGTGGTTTCCCTCAAGCAAGATTACATTTTTAAATTCCTTTATCTTTAAAAGCCATTTTATAACCTTGCCATTTTCTATGCCCCTGTCTATATAATCTCCTAAAAAGATGTAAAATTCATCATTTTTGATTTTATTAATGGCCTTTTTAAGCACGGAAAAACAACCTTGTATATCTCCTATGTGATGTATCTTTTTATAGGCATTTAAGTCCTTTACCTTGTAAAGACAGCTTTGAAAATCTTGAGGCTTTATAAGCTTGTATTTTTTAGAAATTTTTTCCTTATTTAAGGCGTAATTTATAGCCTCAAGTATGTGTTCTGGTATGAAAATTCCGCTTTTTTGAGCCTCATTTAAATTAGCTTGCTTGCACTCTTGCAAACTTAAATTATTAAAATCTACAATGAAAAGCTCGTATCGGTATTTTTGTGCTAAATCTTTGTATTCTTTAAGCAAGGAATTATTTGCATTTGGGGCGTTTACCACTATAAAATGCCCCTTAGTCATTCTTAGTTCTATAAATTTAAATAAGCTTTCTAAAATTTCACTAGCATTGCTATAATCAAGGCTTTTAAAGCCATTTATTAAGCTCTTATAACCACCAGCTAAAAATCTTAGCTCCTCAAGGTCTATGGTGTATTTTAAAAGATTATTTTGCTTTAGCCATTCTTTTTGTTGATTAAAATAATTTCCTCTTAATACACATAAAATTCTCAAAGCAAGACCCTGAGCCACTATATAGAAAGAAGCTTTTTAAGCATAAGTTTTCCTGTCTCAACGCCCGGTTGATTGTAAGCATTTATTCCAAGCATTATGCCACAAGCTGAGGTTAAAAGCTCGTAATAATACATCAAATACCCGCAGTGCCAAGCGTCAAAGCTATCAAGCTCTATCAAATCAACGCTTAAATTTTCAGAGATTAAAGCTTGCATTGTGGCGTCGCACTGAGTATTTAAGAGCTTTTGTAATTCTATATTATTTGCAAAATCGCATTCTTTAAGTTGAGAAAAGCTAATGTTTGGGATAAGTGGCGAATTTTTGGCTTTTAAAACTTTTAAAAATGTTACAGTCTTATCCTTAGGTCCGTCCATTATGAGCTGTAAGAAGCTGTGCTGGTCTCTTGCGCCTATTAATGCTATAGGTGTTAAGCCTATCCTTTTATAGCCTTGTTTTTTGCCCAAACTTTCGGCAATTAGCTGCACATACCATTCGTTAAAACCCCTAAATTCATTAGCATAAGAAAAAAGAACATTAATATTAGCGTTTTTGTGGGTGCAGTAGTGATAGGCCTTTTGTAAAATTTCATCTTTTTTGTGCGTGAAAAAGTCCTCATAACAAGCTTTCGCACCCTCTAGCAGTGCTTTTGTATCGTAACCACAAAAAGACAGCGGAACTATGCCAACAGCTGATAAGATAGAAAAGCGACCGCCGACATTTGCGGGGATGTAAAACCTGCTTATATTAAGCTCTTGGCCGAGTTTATCAAGCTTTGAATTTTCATCTGTTATAAAAATGAAATATTTATGTAAATTTGAGTTGTCAATCCCAAAATACGCAATAACTAGCTTAAAAAGCGATACAACCTCTATTGTCGTGCCGCTTTTGCTAGTTACTATGAACATACTCTCCTCTAAATTTAGAGTTTTAATTATTTTATTAAAAGTGTGCGAAGAGGTGTTATCTATAATGAAAAGCCTTTTATCCTCATCCTTGTCCTCATCTACTAAAAAGTCCTTTAAGGCCTTTACGCCACAGCTAGAACCACCCATGCCAAGTAAGACAAAATTTTTGATATGCTTTTTATCTTTTATAAATTCTTTGCTTTGTGAAATAAGCTCAAAGCTGCTATCCATGACATTGTAGTATCCAATTTCCCCGCTTGTTTTCTCGTCACTTATACGGTTTGCGTAAGACTGTATTGTGCTTAGCTCAGTTTTTTTGAAAAATAAGGTATTTTTTAGCATAGTTCTTTCTTGTAAAAATAATTTGTAGCTTCAACAAAACCCTCAACAGAACCACAGTCAAATCTTTTTCCCTTAAATTTATAAGCTAAAACCATGTTATTTGTAGCTTGCGAAAGTAGGGCGTCAGTTAGCTGAACCTCTCCGTTCTTTCCACTTTGCGTATTTTCTAAAATTCCAAAAATATCAGGCGTGAGTATGTAGCGACCTATTATGGCCAAATTGCTTGGTGCTTCATCAGGATTTGGTTTTTCTATCATTGAATTTACCATTACTAAATCATCTTCAACAAAATTTCCAGCTATAACGCCGTAATTTGATATGTGTTCTTTATCAACCTCCATTACGGCCACGACTGTGCAGCGGTATTTTTCATAAATTTTTACCATTTGAGACATTATACCTATACCTTCTTCGTTTACGCACAAATCATCAGCTAAGATAACTCCAAAACTCTCATCCCCAACCAAGGGTTTAGCCTTTAAAACAGCGTCTCCTAGGCCTTTCATCTCATTTTGTCTTGTATATGTAAAGATACATCTTTGCATGAGTTTTCTTATATCATTTAGCAAATATTCCTTTTTACTACCCGAAATTTGATGTTCTAGCTCGTAAGATATGTCGAAATAATCCTCTAAAGCTCTTTTTCCGCGTCCTGTTATAAAGCCCATATTTTGCATGCCAGCTTCTAAGGCCTCATCAACGCCATAGTGTATCAAGGGTTTTGTTAGTATTGGTAGCATTTCCTTTGGCAAGGCTTTTGTTGCGGGTAAAAATCTCGTGCCATAACCAGCAGCGGGAAATATACAAGTTTGAAGCATTAGCAATCCTTAAAATTTTTGCTAGAGATTATAGCAAAATATGTATTATTTTTCTTTTTTCTTATAGATATTTATAAAATAAATCGCAAACAATGCAAGTGCTGTGCCAAAAACCGTGCTAAAAGATGGACGTTCATTTAACATAAAAAAGCTCATCAGTAAAGCACAAGGAGGCACTAAAAGCTGAAAGGCATTTGTCTTTACAACTCCTAGAATTTTGATGCCATAGTAATAAATTCCAGTGCCTATGCCAGTTGATAAAAAGGCTACTAAAAACATAAAGGCAAAAAATTTAAAATCAGCCTCAAGTATGAAAAATACCCCGTCAAAAAAGATTAAAGGCAAAGCAAAGATAAAGCTAAATAAAGACACATAAAAATTTAGCAAAAGTGGGTGGGATTTTATATTTTTACTAAACATGGAAAGAAAAACCCAGGTAAGTGCAGCTAGCAAGAAAAAGATATTTGCCTTGCTAAAAAGCTCAGTAAAATTTGCTAAATTTAGCAAAAAAGCACCAGATAAAATCCCCAGAAAAAGTCCAAAAATTTGGTTTTTAGGAGGCTTTTTTATTATGATTTTTCTTTTTCTAGCTTCTTTATATCTTAAAAACTGCATTAGTATAAAAGAAAGTATTGGTATGCTAGTGGTTACTAAAACCCCTCCTAAGCCAGCAAGTCCAAATTCAAGTCCTGCAAAGTGAAATAATGAATAAATGGCATTACAAAGCCCGGTAAGCATAACAAAAAAAATTGATTTTTTGTCGATTTTAAAACTAAGTCTTAGCACAAGCACTATAAACAAGGCACTTATTGATACAAAAAATAATCTCCAAAAAGAAATTATATAAGGCGGAGCGTATTCTACTAAAATTTTAGAACTAGGCCAAGATGTGCCCCACAAAAACATGGCAAAAAACATCAGAGGTAGTAAAATTTTTTTATTGCTCATTTTTTATTTCAATCAAAAAGCCCCTTATCATAGGCTTTATTTAGTGCCTTATAGCTTTTAAAACTCGCTACGCGTCCTTTTGCTGTACGTTCTATGTAACCATTTGCTAATAAATAAGGCTCTATCACATCCTCAACCGTATTTTCATCCTCGCTTAAAGCCGCTGCTATATTTGCAAGTCCGAGGGGTCGATTTTTCGCTGAGGTTAAAAGCTCAAGGTATTTTATGTCCATATTATCAAAGCCAAGTTCATTTACTCCTAGTGAATTTAGGGCTTCATTCGCTCTAGCCTTGCTTATAAAATCCTCATTATTTACATCGGCAAAATCCCTTACTCGTCTAAGCAGCCTTAGAGCTATTCTTGGCGTGCTTCTGCTGCGTTTGGCTATTTCTAAAGAGGCTTCTTTGTCGCAGTTTTTTTGAAGCTTTTTGGCTGCTTCTTGTATGATTAGAGCTAATTCATCATTGCTGTAAAATTCAAGGCGAAATTGCATGCCAAATCTATCGCGTAAAGGATTGCTAAGCATGCCTGAGCGGGTTGTGGCTCCTATTAAGGTAAATTTTGGTAAGTCAATTTTAACAGTTTGTGCGCCTGCTCCACTTCCTATAATGATGTCAAGTCTAAAATCCTCCATAGCAGGATAAAGCACTTCCTCTATGGCAGGACTTAGCCTATGAATTTCATCGATAAAAAGCACATCACCTTCGTTTAAATTTGTTAAAATCGCCGCTAAATCCCCGCTTTTTTCTATCATAGGTGCGGCCGTTGTTTTTATATTTGCACCCATTTCGTAAGAGATTATATTTGCAAGTGTTGTTTTGCCAAGCCCAGCAGGCCCGCTAAAAAGTATATGGTCTAGGCATTCTTTTCTTTTTTGTGCCGCGGCTATAAAAACCTTTAAATTCTTTTTTATGTTTTCTTGCCCTATGTAGCCGTCGAAATTTGAGGGTCTTAAGGAAAGTTCATATTTGTCTTCAAAGGAGTATTTTTCTATCTCTACTATTCTATCCATTATCTAAATTGCTCCAAATAAAAGCAAATTCTAGCTAAGTTTAGCTAAAAATAAGATTTATTATTTCTTTTGCTAAGGCCTTTGGCTTTATTTTTGTATTTTAAGAAAAATTTGTTAAAATTTAGGTTTTTTATATCAAAGAAAGTGAATAAATGGGACTTTTAGCACAGTTAGAACTTGAATACGAAAGTGATGATGTAGAAAAATTTTTGCATTTTTTTAGGATTATGGCTGATTCTCTTGAGCCTCTTATTATAAAGCTTGAAAGCAAGGCTTATAAAACAGCTTTAAAAGAGATACAAAGCTTAGCACACAACACAGCTTGGGCGGCTAGGAGATTAAAACTTGATGAGATAACTGATTTTTGCGTATTTTGCGAGGATATTATGCAGCAAGCCTTAAGATTTGATGGTCCTGCTAGTGCTGAGTTTATAGATTGGCTCTTGCTTTTAAGTGAGCAATGCGAAAATTACTGCAAGTCTTACGAGCAAGACGCTGAAAATTTAGCTTTTTTTAATCCTTTACTTGTTAAACTACCTAGCAAACTTTCAAATTAATGGGAGCGACTTGGCTTCGACAGGAGTAGGGAGTTTTAGGTTGCATATCGCTTTAGACATAGCGTTAAAAGTCTGTTTAAAATTAAACGCAAACAATACAAAATTCGCTCCTGCTTACGCTAAAGCTGCGTGAGTTCAGTTGAGCCCTGCCTTAAGCCATACTATCTAGCTTAAGAAGCGGGTAATCTTGATAGTGTAGTCTTAAAAGCTGACGATTTTTAAGATGAAGCTTTAGTCTTAGCTAGGGCAAAAGTTTTGGAAGATGAGCTTGTCTTAGTGAAATTTTCATCTTTGCTAAGTATGTAGACGCCTTTAATGCTTTATTTTTGGACAGGGGTTCGATCCCCCTCGCTTCCACCATTATTTTTTATTTTAGCTACTTTTTATCTTTATGCTTCTGCTGTAGATCCAAAATTTTCTTATCAATACTATCTTGATTTTGCCCTAAACAGAGGAAGTTTTAGCCCAAATGCTACAAATTTAAGTATAAAGGCTAAGGATGTAAGCTATGATATAAGCTTTAATGCTCCTATGATAGATTTTTCAGCTACAAATTTAACAGGATATTCAACAACAGCCACTTGGAAAGGCGAATTTACTAATATTGGCTTAGGGTATGCCCTAAGTGCTGCTCATATGTTTTCAGCCACTGATACTAATCTAGCAAAAAATGGCTCTGCACTTGAATTTGGCGGGATTGTAAGTATAATAGTAGATTATAAAGATCCCTACACTACAAGTGTGCCCGGTGATTTCGCCGTTTTAAAGATGGATAAATTTAATCTTAATATAGAGGCTAAGCTAAGCCCAAATTTAAATTTTGTTTCTATTAACAATCTTAATGGCTTAAATCTTTACGATAAATACACCTTTAACGAAGCTGAGGCTAGAAAGCTTAGCGATTCTTCTCGTTATACCTTTTTTGTGCATGAGGGAGCTGGAGTGCAAATGCTAGGACATCTCACGCAAGGAGCTGATAAGATAGCTAGTAATGATCTTTATCATACCGGCGGTTTAGTGTATTTTAGTGACTTTGATAACAATCCCTTTGCCTTGAGATTTGAAAACTATGATTGGCAGGATAATTTTAATAGATTTGCTTTTAGCTCCTCTGCTGCACCCGGCGATTCGGGCTCTGCTCTTTATGTCTATGATAACTTAGATAAAGAGTGGTATATGATAGGAGTGCTTAGCTCTAGCGACTGTGCTGGTAATGATAATAATCTTTGCTCCATAGATGTTTATAGTGTTGTTAATAATGCTCTTGTAAATGAATTTAAAGATGATAAAACTATAAAACTTGGCGCTGGAAGCTATGTTTTTAACACAAAGCTTTTAAACTCAAATATGCAAGATATGGGTGCGATTACTATAAATGATAATCTGGCCGGTTCTTTGTATTGGGAAAGTGTTTTTAATAAAGCTAAATTTAATGATAGACTTGCTGCTATGAAAGATAGCAAGGATATATATTTTAGCCAGCTTGGTGAATTAAGCTTAGAGAAAAATATAGACTTAGGAGCAGGAGGACTTATCTTTGCTGATAATGTAAATTGGCACATTGAGAGCAATGATTTTTGGCTTGTTCACGCTGGTATTTATACGGGCTTAAATTCTCTTGTTGTTTATGATGTTAAGACCTTGGATAATGATTTTTTGCACAAAGTTGGTGAGGGTAGATTGATAATCACTAGTTCAAGTCCTAATTCTGGGCTAAGAGTGGGTGCTGGGGCTGTGGATTTAGAAAGCGATTTTTAAGCTTTAAAGACAGGCTTCTTAGCTTTCAAGGACATCCGGTATTACACGCTTATGTCGATGAAAACATGAAGCTAAAATTAGACTCTATGGGCATAGGAGAGGGTGTTTTTACAAGTCCTACGACTTTTACTCAAGCAGATTGGGAAGATAGAGTTTTTAAGCTAAAAGAACTAAGCTTAGAAAATGCTTCTTTTATGGGGCAATTAAGCTCTATAAATTCTAGTATAGTCTTAGGTAGCAAAGAGCTTTATATAGATAAAAAAGACGGAGAAAATGTTAGCACAAAAATTTCAAGTGGCAATAACTCAGCACTTGGAAATCCAAGCTACACGGCAGGTAATACTATGCGTTTTGAGCAAGACTTACTTAAGGGGCAAAGTCTTAATACAGGAGTAAAATTCATAGGAAAGCTAGAACTTTATAATTCAAAGGCTAGTATTGATAATGTAGATATGCAAGCAGATATAAAAGCACATAGTGGCACAAATGATATTAGCGTTTTAAATTCTAATATTAAAGGAAATATTGAAAATCTTTCTAGCCTAAATTTAAGGCTTTCTAATACAACTTTTTACGGAGATATTAAAAACACAAACGAGCTAGAGCTAAGCTAAAACACTTATATAAATGGCTCTATACTCACAAAGACACTAAAAGCTACAGATAGTATATTTACGCTAGATATAGACATAGCACAGCAAAGCACTCAAAGTATAAGTTCTACTCAAAACAGCGAGGGTAAAAATAACACTCTTAGATTAAATTTCACAAGCTTTGCAAATGAAAACTTGCAAAGCTTAGTCTTAGCCTCCTTAAAAGATCCTAGTATGCAAATAAATGAGGATTTTTTTAAGGTAGAAAAGATAAGTGCTGGTTTTAGCCAGTATCTGCCAAATTTAATCTTTGAAAGAAAGGATGATGAGGCGCAGTGGAGTTTAGAAAAGACAAATAATTCGCAGTCTTATTTTAATCAAGCTCCAAATACTGAGACTATAAACAAAAGCAATGCCCTTTTTAATCAGGTGCTTTTATCTTATGTGATAGAGTGGAATAATCTGCAAAAACGTATGGGAGAGTTAAGAGAAAATCCAAATTCAGTAGGAGCTTGGATGAGAAGCTTTGGAGGAGGAAACAGCGATAGCATTTACAAGGGTAATTTTTTTGAACTTCAGCTAGGCAGTGATTACCGCTTTGAATTTGCTTATGGGGATTTGTATCTAGGCACTATGCTTAATTATACGCAAAATGATATAAAGGGAGATGGGCTTAAGGCTAATAGCAAGGGTTATGGGCTGGGTGCTTATGCGTCTTTATTATTTGCTAATGAGGCTTACTTAGATACCGTGCTTCGTTATGTGTATAAAAAACATAGTGTAAATGCGAGTTTTATTCCAAGCATTGCTTTTCAAAATAGCCTTTTAAATGATAGCAGCGGTGCCAATACCTTTATTCTTAGCATAGAAGCTGGGCACAGACTTTATTTGCAAAGCTTTTTTAACTATGACTTTTTAAAAGATTTTTATGTAGAACCTCAGCTTGAGCTTATAGCTGGACATTTACAAGGTATGCAGTGGCAAAATGAGACAGTTTCTTTAGAGCTTTTAAGCTCAAATACCTTAAGCATAAAACCTGCCTTATTTTTCGGAAAAAAGATTTTTCCTTAAAGATAGAACAACACATAGCCTAAATGATAGCCTCTCCTTAAGACTTGGTTTTGCACAAAATTTTGACTTGCTTAGATATGGAGATAGAATTTTAAGTGATCAAAGCTCATCTACAAGATACAAAGGACTTAGAGATAAAAGACTTTCTGTAAGTCTTGGCACAGATTATATCTTAAATGATAATTTCCGCCTTGCGCTAGAATTTGAAAGAAGCTTTTTTGGGTATTTAAATATAGACTACAAGGCAAATGCTAATCTAAGATTTTCTTTTTAAAACTCTTGCATATCTTAAAATGATAAATAAAAGTGCTAAAAATATGAAAAAATAATGAGAAAGCTCAGGCACTTTCGGGCTTAAAAAATAATGCAAAGAAACTAAAAAAAGCAAGACATAGCCAAATTTAAGGCTAAATTTTAGCCTTTTAAAAAAGGAAAATGAAGCTAAAAACATAAAAAACATCAAAACAAAGCTTAAAAAGCCTGAAAATTCTATACCGTAAGAAAAAATAGAGGAAAAAAGCTTTTCAAAGCTTAGGTGTTTAGAAAAGATAAAATAAGCTAAAAAATGAAGCAAAGCCCATATAAAGGCAAAAATTCCAAACAATCTTGGCAGTTTTTTGCATTTTTTAAACTTAAAAAGTGCAAAAAATAAGGACAAAAAACAAAAGCCTAAGGCAAAAATGCCGGTATAAAAATAAAGTTCAGCCAAGACATCAAAATAATAATTCTTATAAAGCATAAAAGCACTATAAACAAAGCTTAAGAGCAAGAGCATATAAGCTAAAAAAACAAGCCTTTTGCTACTTATCAAAAATACTTCCTTAAATCCATACCCTCATAAAGATGTGCAACCTCTTTTTCATATCCATTAAAAAGCTCAGTTTTGCGGGTGAAAAACTCTCCTATCACTCTTTCTTCTGCTTGAGACCATCTAGGATGGCTTACCTGTGGATTTACATTTGAGTAAAAGCCGTATTCTTTAGGATTATAAAGCTCCCAAGTAGTTTTTGGTTGCTCTTTTGTAAATTCTATCTTAACTATAGACTTTATACTCTTAAAGCCGTATTTCCAAGGCACTACCAACCTTATAGGAGCACCATTTGTTGCACCTAAGGGCTTTTTATACATACCCACAGCTAGTATAGTGAGTGGATGCATAGCCTCATCAAGCCTTAAAGCCTCAACATAAGGATAGTCTAGCACAGGAAAATTTGAAGCTTGATCAGCAAATCTACTCTTATCAAAAAGTGTGGTAAATTTTATATATTTAGCCTCAGGTAAAACATCTAAGCTTTCTATCAAAGCCCTTAACTCAAAGCCTATCCAAGGTATAACCATAGACCAAGCCTCAACGCAGCGAAGCCTATAAATTCTTTCCTCAAGCTTAAATTTTAAAAAATCATCCATATTAAGAGTTTTTTCCTCTTTTACAAGTCCTTTTATTTCAACCTTCCAATCCCTTGTGTGAAAGCTCTTTGCAAGCTCAACCGCAGCCCTTTTATTCGTAGAAAATTCATAAAAATTTATATAAGTTGTGGCTGCTTCTTCTGGGCTTATTTTTAGCTCATTTTTATTATCATCTGCTATGAAATTTAAAGCTTCTAGCTTAGTATTTATAAGGCTTGTTGCTAGTAAAGAACCAGCACCTAATTTTATAAATTCCCTTCTTTTTTCAAAAAGTTTTTCAGGCGTTATTTTCATCCTCTCATCCTTTCTTTTTATAATTTTACATAATTATAGTAATTTATTAATGTTATATTAATCTTTTATATATAAGAATTCATCTTTAAATAATAAAGAGGCCTTTATGAAAAATTTAATAATAGTAGAATCTCCAGCAAAAGCAAGAACTATAGCCACTTTTTTGGGTAAAGATTATGAGGTAATAGCCTCAAAAGGACATATTAGAGATTTACCAAAGTCTAGTTTTGGCATAAAGATAGAAGATGATAATTTTGTTCCACAATACACAGTCTCAAAAGAACATAAAGATATAGTAAAAACCATAAAAGAAAAGGCAAAAAAAGCAGATAAGATTTACCTAGCAACAGATGAAGATAGAGAGGGAGAAGCCATAGCTTATCACATAGCAAAAGCTATAGATAAAGATGAAAAAACATTGCCTAGGATAGTATTTCACGAGATTACAAAAGAGGCTATTTTAAACGCTCTTAACAATCCTAGAAAACTAGACATAAATTCAGTAAATGCTCAACAAACAAGGAGATTGTTAGATAGGATAGTGGGCTATAAATTAAGCCCTTTGTTGTCTTTAAAAATTCGTAAAGGGCTTAGTGCAGGTAGGGTGCAAAGTGCTGCTTTAAAGATAATCGTTGATAGAGAAAGAGAAATAAAAGCTTTTGTTCCTTTTGAATATTTTAGTATAGATATGGTTTTTAAGAAAGATTTAGAAGCTGAACTTGTTGAGTATGAGGGCAAAAAGATAGAAAAAATGAGTATTACAAATAAAGATAGAGCAAAAGTAATAGAAAAAAATTGTAAGAATTCCTCGTATAAAGTTGATAAAATAGAAGAAAAAGAAAAAAACAACCCTCCTCCTCCGCCTTTTATGACTTCTACCTTACAACAAAGTGCAAGCACAAATTTTGGCTTTTCACCTAAGAAAACTATGATGATAGCACAAAGATTATATGAGGGAGTAAAGACAAATAAAGGTATAATGGGCGTTATAACTTATATGAGAACAGACAGTTTAAATTTAGCAAAAGAAGCAGTGCTTAAAGCTAGAAAATTTATAGAAAAAGAATTTGGCAAAGAATACTTACCAAGCAAAGCAAATGTATATACCAGCAAATCAAAAGGAGCACAAGAGGCACACGAGGCTATAAGAGTTAGTGATTTGTCCTTTACTCCTGAATTAGCACAAAAATTTTTAGATAAAGATGAATTAAAACTTTACACACTTATATACAACCGTTTTTTAGCTTGTCAAATGAATCCTGCAAAAACTTCTACGCAAAATGTATTTGTTAAAAGCAAAGACGCTGTTTTTAAGCTAAGTGGCAAAAGAGTTGTTTTTGACGGGTATTATAAGGTTTATGGCGATAAAGATAAGGATAAAATTTTACCAAAATTAGAAAAGAATCAAAGTTTAGAAATTCAAAAGCTAGAGCTAAATTCTCATTTTACAGAGCCACCTCCTAGGTATTCAGAAGCAGCACTTGTAAAAAAACTTGAAAGTTTGGGTATAGGCAGACCCAGCACCTATGCACCTACTATATCTATACTCACAGCAAGAGATTATGTAAAACTAGAAAAAAAACAGCTTGTGCCTACGGAGATAGCTTTTACAGTAACTCAAATGCTAGAGCAAAATTTTAGCGATATAGTAGATAGTGATTTTACTTCAAAGCTTGAAAATACCCTTGATGAGATAGCTGAAGACAAGGCTTCTTGGCAAGATGTTTTAAAGGACTTTTACTACCCTTTCACAAGAAAGATAGATGAGGGTAAGCAAAAGATAAAAAGCTTAAAAACCTTTACAAAGCTAGATGAAAAATGCCCTCAGTGTGGAGGCGAACTTGCTATAAGAACTGGTAGATACGGAGAATTTATAGCTTGTCTTTCCTTTCCAAAATGCAGATACATAAGAAATATAGAAAAAAAAGATGAAAACAAAGAAAGCAAAAAGACAAATGGCATAGGACTAACTTGTCCTAAATGCAAAAAAGGCGAAGTGGTGGAGAGATTTTCAAAAAGGGGTAAATTTTATGCTTGCTCTACTTATCCTAACTGCGATTTCATAAGCTCTTATAAGCCAAGCGATGAAAACTGCCCTGAATGCGGACATTTTTTGCACATAAAAGAGCTTAAAAAAGGCACTTTTTTAGAGTGTGCTTCTTGCAAATTTAAAAAAGAGCTTGATACTTAGCTTATGTTAAAGCTTATAAAACATAATCTTGGCATTTATTTTATGCTAATAGCCTGTGTTTATTTTGCCTTAACGGGTGCTTGTGCTAAGCTTTTAAGTCAGGATTTGCCATCTATAGAGATTGTTTTTTTTAGAAATTTAGTTGGAACGGTATTTGTCTTATATCTTATATCAAAACTCAAGGTAAAAAAAGAAGGCGGACACTTAGGTTTGCTTATTTTTAGAGGTGTTGCAGGGACTATCTCTCTTTATGCTTTTTTTTACAATGTTTCTAATATAGAATTAGGAACAGCTTTTGCCTTTCAAAAAACAGCTCCTATTTTTGTAGCCTTAATAGCCTTTTTTCTCTTTAAAGAAAGTATAGGTTTTTTTGGAAGCCTTGGAATTTTACTTGCCTTTTGCGGTGTGCTTTTAATATCTCATCCTTGGGTTGATGATGATTTTCATACCGGTGTAGATATGACAAATACCTTAATAGGAGTTTTCTCAGGCCTCACAGCAGCCATGGCCCTAACTTCAGTTAGACAACTTAGAAGGTATTATGCAACAGAGATAATAGCCTCTTCTTTCATAATCATAGGAGCTATTTTGCCTTTGTTTTCTATGCTGATAGGCTCTTTTTATTCTGTAAAATATCTTGATTTTATGATAGCGCCCTTTGTTATGCCAAGTGGCTTTAAAACTTGGGCTTTGATACTTCTTATGGGTATTTTTGGAATTTTATACCAAATTTATGTTACAAAAGCTTACGGTATAGCTAAAAAGGCAGGGATAGTGGCTGGGATAAGTTATTTTGATGTTTTATTTTCCTTGGCTTTAGGTTTATTGCTTGGCGATGATTTACCGAGTGCTATGGTTTTTATGGGTATAATAGGGGTTATATTTGGAGGACTTATTTTGATAAAGGCTAAGAAATGAAAAAGATGATTTTGATTGCTGGACCTTGCGTTATAGAAAGCAAAGAATTAGTGTTTAAAGTTGCAAATGAGCTTAAAGAATTTAATGAAGATGAGAGGATAGATTTTTATTTTAAGTCTAGTTTTGATAAAGCAAATCGCACAAGCATAGACAGTTTTAGGGGACCTGGACTTGAAAAGGGTCTTGAAATTTTAGAAGCTGTTAAAAAAGAATTTTCTATGAAAATTTTAACAGATATACACGAAAGCTATCAAGCTGATCCTGTAGCAAAAGTGGCTGATGTCTTACAAATTCCAGCTTTTTTGTGTAGGCAAACTGATTTACTTGTAGCGGCTGCAAAAACTAAAGCTAAGGTAAATATCAAAAAAGGGCAGTTTTTAAATCCAGCTGATATAAAATATAGTGTAAAAAAAGTTTTACAAACAAGAGGAGAAGAAAAAGAGGGCTTTGAAGTAGCACAAAAAAATGGAGTTTTTGTGGCAGAAAGAGGTTCTAGTTTTGGATACGGAAATTTAGTCGTTGATATGAGGTCTTTGCTTATAATGCGTGAATTTGCCCCTGTTATATTTGATGCTACTCATAGTGTGCAAATGCCCGGAGCTATGGGGGGCAAAAGTGGAGGCAAAAGCGAATTTATAGAGCCTTTGGCAAGGGCAGCAGCAGCAGTTGGCGTAGATGGTTTTTTCTTTGAAACGCATACAAATCCTTGTGAAGCTCTTTGCGATGGTGCTAATATGCTAAATACTTCTAAGCTTAAAAACTGTGTTGAAACACTTTTAAAGCTTAGTGAAATTTCAAATAAAGGATAGTATATGAAGTTAATAGAAGCAAAATTACAGTTAAAAGGCGATGAGAAGGTAGCCATAATAAATGCTAGATTTAATCATTTTATAACACAAAATTTAGTGGAAGGTGCAAAAGACGCTTTCATTAGACACGGGGGAAATGATGATAATTTAAGTCTTATAATGGTCCCAGGTGCTTTTGAGATACCTTTTGCTTTGAAAAAGGCTATTTTAAGTAAAAAATTTGATGCCATTTGTTGTCTTGGTGCTGTTATCAGAGGTGCTACTCCACATTTTGACTTTGTGAGTGCTGAAACTACAAAAGGTATAGCTTCTGTGTCTTTAAACAATGAAGTGCCTGTTAGTTTTGGTATTTTAACCACAGATAGCATAGAACAAGCCATAGAAAGAGCTGGCTCAAAGTCTGGCAACAAGGGCTTTGAAGCTATGATGACACTTATAGAAATGCTAAATTTATCAAAAGAGCTTTAATGGCAACGCGTCATCAGGTAAGACAAGCTGTAGTGTCCTTGCTTTACGCTAAGGAATTTAGCGGAGAAAATAAGGACTTTTTAAAGGATTTTTTAAAAGAAAAAAAGATAAAAAATGAGCAAGAGAGATTTACCATAAGTCTTTATGAGGGAATTTTATCAAATTTAAAAAACCTTGATGAAAATGTGGCTAAATTCTTAAAAGAAGATAGTCTTTGTGAGATAGATAAGGCTATACTTAGACTTGGAGCTTATGAGCTTTTATACACTGATACGCAAAGTGCTGTTGTAATAAATGAGGCGGTGGAGCTTGCAAAAGAGCTATCTTACGAAAATTCAGCTAAATTTATAAATGCTATACTAGATAGTCTTAGTAAAAGTGAGTGATGTTGTGAGAAATATAAATGAATTTTTTGTGTCACTTCACAAAGTAAGAGCTCTTGATTTAAAGGTTTAAAATGAAACTTTGCGTGGCTTTTGATTTGGCGTCTAAGGATGAGTGCATAAGATTAGTAAAAGAGCTAAAAGGGCTTGATTTGTGGGTGAAAATAGGGCTTCGTTCTTATCTTAGGGACGGCTTTTTGCTTATA
The DNA here is from genome assembly GCF_002238335.1 of Campylobacter avium LMG 24591. Classification (NCBI taxonomy): domain Bacteria; kingdom Pseudomonadati; phylum Campylobacterota; class Epsilonproteobacteria; order Campylobacterales; family Campylobacteraceae; genus Campylobacter; species Campylobacter avium. The sequence goes on along the minus strand of NZ_CP022347.1, from coordinate 1,521,122 downwards.
GAGGAGCTAAAAAAGATAGCTGAGTTTAAAATTTTTCTTGATTTAAAGCTTTATGATATACCAAATACCATGGCCGATGCTTGTGAGGAATTAGCAAAACTTGATGTTGATATGATAAATATACACGCAAGTGCTGGGGCTTTAGCTATGCAAAGTATTATGAAAAGATTGCAAGGCTTTAAAAAAAGACCACTTATTTTAGCTGTTTCTGCCCTAACTAGCTTTGATGAAAAGGGCTTTTACGAGCTTTATAAACAAAGCTTAAGGGAGGCGGTTTTAAATTTCGCCAAGCTTTCTTACGAAAATTCACTTGATGGCATGGTTTGCTCTGTCTTTGAAAGCTTGCTTATCAAAGAGCATACAAGCTATGATTTTTTAACTCTGTGTCCGGGCATTCGTGGCTTAAATGATGATAAGAACGATCAAGCAAGAACTGCGACAGTAAGAGAAGCCAAAGAGGCAAGGGCTGATTTTATAGTTGTTGGAAGACCTATATATAAGAGTCTTAATCCCAGACTTAGCTGCGAGCAAATTTTAGAACAAATTCACTCTAAGTAGCTGTATTCTTTAATTAAACTATCTTTAAATATTTCTATGTTGAAAACAACTCCTTTTTGCTCTAATTCTTGCATAAGAGCTATAACCTTTTGCATATTTTCATTACTTACTATACCGTTGTAGTCAAAAAGCACATCCACTATATGAAATATATAAGCATTTTTTATAGTAGTTTGTGGTGCTTTGTGTGGGGTTTTTAGGTATTTTATACCGTCTAGCAAGATAGGGTCTGATTCGTATTTTTGTAAGATAAATTCTAAAAATTCTATATGGTCGCAACCTAAAAATTCCTTTTCAACCAAGCCTATGTCTTTGAAATTCCTTTCCTCAATCTTGGCAAAAAATTTATCTTGTAAATTATTTAAAATGATAATTTGTGAAAGTATTATAAGTCCCAATCTAAGAGACATCAAAGGAGGTATTAGGGTATGATTTCTTTTATCTTCTTTAAGAAGCCAAGACGAGACGAAATTTAATTGTCTTTGTAAAGATTCCATAAATAACTCTCCATTTAAACCATAAGGAGAAACATCACAAACACATTTGATTCCATTTTGCTTTCTATTTCCCCACTCATCTCTTAATAAAATATCAAATTTAAAGTGATTGCTTATAAAATCAGATATGAGGATATTTTTCACATTTATTGAGCCCACGAGGGCTAAAATTCTATCCAAGGAACTTTGTCTGTCCATATTGTAAAGAGGAGAGCTGATAACATCAAGCAACACTTGTTTGTCTTTTTCATTCTTTTCTAAAAGCTCTTTCATCTCCTGATTTGTCATATACACGCCATTTTGTTTATAGTGTTCATTGAATTTTATAACAGTGTCTGGCATGGGAGGCAGTGTTTCAATAGCTTGTAAAACAAAATCTTTCATATAATAAAACCTTTTTAAGAATAATTTTTATGAAATAATATTATAAAAAAAAAAAAAAACGAATTTTAACAAAGATAAAAAAGATAAAAAAATTCATTTTCTACACATTATTATACATTATGATATTTAAGTTTGCAACTGTTAGAATAACTTATGAAAAATACTTTGAATTTAAACATAGCTCCAGCTGTCTTTGTGCTACTGTTGGTTGATTTAGCCGCCCTTTCTTACGGTGCTAGCACCTTGAGCATAAGTGCAAATGAGGCTAGGGTGTATTTTTTTGATAAAAATTTGCTTCATTACACCTTGCAAGCCTCTGCTTATCTTTTTGGCGAGAATGATTTTGCTATAAGAATTCCATTTTTATTTTTTCACTTTTGCTCTTGTTTGCTTCTTTTTGCCTTGGCTTTAAAGCTTACCAAAACAGCTTTTGATGCTTTTTTATCTTTGCTTTTATTTATCTTGCTGCCAGGCACAGTTGCTTCTGCTTTATTAGCAAATGAAGCTTCTTATGTGATTTTTTTATCCTTGTGTATTTTGTGCGCGTATGAGTATGATAAGAAGCTTTTATTTTATGTTTTGTTACTTTTGTCTGTTTTTGTGGATAAATCTTTTTATATCTTATTTTTAGCCTTGTTTTTTTACTCTTTGTATAAAAAAGACGCCTTGCTTTTGTGTGTAACTTTCATACTGATTGTAAGCTCTTTATACATGTACGGTTTTATAGATACAAGCGGCAGACCGCAGGGGTATTTTTTGGATACTTTGGGGATTTTTGCGGCCTGTTTTTCGCCCTTAGTTTTTGTGTATTTTTTTTATGTGATCTATCGTCTAAGTCTTAAAGGCAACAAGCCTTTGCTTTGGTTTATTATGTCTGTTACCTTTATCTTTTGCTCTTTGTTGTCTATAAGGCAAAAGATTTATTTGGATGATTTTTTACCTTTTTGTGTTATTTGTACTCCTTTGCTAATAAGCACCTTGATGAGTTCTTACAGGGTTAGGCTTCCTAAATTTAGACTAAAATACGATATACTTATACAGTGTTCTTTGATTTTTCTTGTTTTGTTTTATCTTTTAATCATCTTTAACACTTCCTTGTATATGTATATCAAAAATCCTAGCAAACACTTTGCCAATGATTATCATATAGCTAAGGAATTAGCAAGCGAGCTTAAAAAACACAAAATTTATGCCATAAATACAAAGGATTCTTCTATGCAACTAAGGCTTAGATTTTACGGCATTTCAAATAGCTCCACCTTGTATCTACAAAAAAGCAAGGCTAAAAATTCAGATATAGAGCTTTCGTTAGGAGCTTTAAAGCAGTATTACAAGATACAAAGAAAAACTTGATGAAAAGGGCTTTTTCTTTATTAGAACTTATCTTTGTGCTTTTGATACTGTCTTTAATCTTTGCTATAGCTAAATTTTACCCTCAAGATGATACTAGAATTTTCCTAGCCGCAGAGCAAATTTTAAACGACTTAAGCTATACTAGGCACCTAGCTCTTATGCAAGATTCTTTTAGAGGTGCAAATTTAGCACTAGCAACTAAAGATGAGTGGTTTAAGTCTAGGTGGCAGCTGTATTTTATCCGTTCAAAATCAGCTACAAACAACGAGCAAACTTACACAATTTTTCTTGATAAAAACGGAGACGGTAACGCAAATATAGGCAAGATTAATGTAGACTTAGATAGAGAAATCGCAATCGATGTGCTAAATCCCAAAAAGCTTATGAATTCAGGTCAAAGTGGAGTGATAAGCTCAAGCGATGAAAGAGCAAGCAAAAGATTTAATATCCAAAGCACCTACGGCGTTGAAAACATCAAATTTCTAGGTGCTTGTTCCTCTTATACTAGGGTGATATTTGATGAATACTCAAGGCTTTATTCTCCTTTAAGAACGGCCAAATCAAGGTTTGATAAGCTTTTATTTCATAAAAACGAACCTTGTGTTATAAAGCTTTCAAATTCAAGGCAAAGTGTTTGCATACTTGTAGATACGCTAAGTGGATATGCTTATATGCCCGAATTTAGCGACAAAGTTACGCAGCTTATAAATTTTGGCTCAAGAAGCTCAAATTGCTCTGAACTGTAAGCTATTAACTATGTATTTACAAAGTTCGTAAATTTAAGAAAAAATAAAAGAAATTAATCTTAAAATAGTACATTTATTTTCAAAAATAAGGAGAAGCAATGCACCCATATAATGCATTAAACTATGATTATACGGTTGCTAGGTATTTTATGTTTTCTACCATTATCTTTGGTATAGTGGGTATGGCAATAGGCACATTGATAGCCTTTCAAATGGCATATCCTGATTTAAACTACTTAGCTGGTGAGTATGGCACATTTTCTAGGCTTAGACCGCTTCACACCTCTGGCGTGATTTTTGGTTTTATGCTCTCTGGTATTTGGGCTACTTGGTATTACATAGGACAAAGAGTTCTTAAGGTAAGTATGGCCGAGTCTCGTTTTTTGATGTTTGTTGGAAAACTTCACTTCTGGCTTTATATGATACTTATGGTAATAGCCGTTATAACACTTTTTGCTGGTGTTTCAACCTCCAAAGAATATGCAGAGCTTGAGTGGCCTCTTGATATTTTGGTGGTTTTAGTTTGGGTATTATGGGGTGTTAGTATCTTTGGTCTTATAGGCATTAGACGCGAAAAAACTCTATATATTTCTATGTGGTATTTTATAGCTACATTTTTGGGCGTTGCTATGCTATATCTGTTTAATAATATGGCTGTTCCTACCAGGTTTGTTACCGGTATGGGTGATTGGTGGCACAGCGTTTCTATGTATGCTGGCACAAATGACGCCTTAGTTCAATGGTGGTACGGACACAACGCTGTTGCCTTCGTATTTACTGTTGCAATCATTGCTCAAATTTATTATTTCTTACCAAAAGAAAGCGGTCAGCCTATCTTTTCTTACAAGCTTTCTTTGTTTTCGTTTTGGGGTTTAATGTTTGTTTATCTTTGGGCTGGCGGACACCACCTTATTTACTCGACTGTGCCTGATTGGATGCAAACTATGGGTTCTGTCTTTTCCGTGGTTCTTATCTTGCCTTCTTGGGGTTCTGCTATAAATATACTTCTTACTATGAAAGGTGAGTGGGAACAAGTAAGAGAAAGTCCGTTAATCAAATTTATGATACTTGCTTCAACTTTTTATATGTTTTCAACCTTAGAAGGTCCAATTCTTTCTATTAAATCAGTAAATGCTCTAGCTCACTTTACAGACTGGATACCAGGACACGTTCATGATGGTACTCTTGGTTGGGTTGGCTTTATGACTATGGCTGCACTTTATCATATGACACCTAGAGTGTTTAAAAGAGAGCTTTATAGTAAGTCTTTGATGGAAGCGCAGTTTTGGATACAAACTACAGGTATAGTTCTTTACTTCTCATCTATGTGGATAGCTGGTATAACTCAAGGTATGATGTGGAGAGCTACAGATGAGTACGGTAACTTACTATACAGCTTTATAGATACTGTTGATGCTATTATTCCTTATTATTGGATAAGAGCCATTGGTGGTTTATTGTATCTAATAGGCTTTTTCATGTTTACTTACAACATCTATAAATCAATCGTTGCTGGTAAAAAGCTTGATAAAGAGCCTAGCAATGCTTCGCCTATGGCAGTTTAAGGAGAGAAAATGTTTACTTGGTTAGAAAAAAATCCATTCTTTTTTGCTGTAGTAGTATTTGTAGTGATTGCATACGCTGGTGTGATAGAGGTTTTACCTGATTTTGCTAACAACGCAAGACCTATTGAGAGTAAAAAACCTTACACAGTATTGCAACTTGCTGGACGTCATGTGTACATACAAGAAAGCTGTAATGCCTGTCATTCACAGCTTATCCGTCCTTTTAAGTCTGAAACTGACAGATATGGTATGTATTCTGTAAATGGCGAATTTGCTTACGATAGACCATTTCTTTGGGGTTCAAAAAGAACAGGCCCTGATTTAGCTAGGGTAGGAAACTATAAAACAGCTGATTGGCACGAAAATCATATGTGGGACCCAACCTCAGTTGTTCCTACTTCCATAATGCCTGCATACAAGCATATGTTTAGCAAAAATGCTGATATAGAAACAGCTTATGCAGAAGCTTTAACTGTGAAAAAAGTTTTCAATGTGCCTTATGATGTTGAGGGACAAACTAAGCTTGGTTCTTGGGAAGAAGCTCAAGCTAGCGTAAAAGCTGAGGCTGAAGCAATTATTTCTAAAATGAAAAATGAGGAAGTAAAAGCTGCTTTTGAAAGAGGCGAGATCAAAGAAATAGTTGCTTTGATAGCTTATTTAGAAAGTTTGAAGTAGCAAAATGGAAGGTATCGCTAAATTCTTAGGCTCTATAAGCAAGGAGGAGTGGGCTGTATTTCAAGGATACGGCTTTTTTTTCCTTGTGCTTTTTTTAGTGATAGTTCTTTATGCTTATTGGTTTCATCTTTATAGACGTGAAAAAAGAGGCGAGAGAAATTATGAAAAATACGCTGATTTGGCCCTAAAAGATGATATTAATGACACAGTGTTAGAAAAGAAATAAGGAGAAGCTAATGCAATGGCTAAATTTGGAAGATAATGTAAATCTTTTATCTCTAATTGGTGCTATTCTAATCATACTTATTACCTTGGTTGTGGTAGGTAGAATGTTTAAGCAAATGAAAGAGAAAAAGATGCAAGCTGAGCTTGCGGATCATGATTGGGACGGAATTAAAGAGTATAAAAATCCTCTACCGGTAGCTTGGGCTGTTATATTTTTTATATTAATAATTTGGGCGATTTGGTATTTCTTGTGGGGATATCCTTTGAATTCTTATTCTCAAATAGGAGAATATAACAAAGAAGTTACAACTCACAATATGAAATTCCAAGAGAAATTTCAAAATTTATCACAAGAAGATAAAGTTAAAATGGGACAAAATTTGTTCTTGGTTCAGTGCTCAACTTGTCACGGCATAACAGCTGATGGTATAAACAATAAAGCCCAAAATTTAAATGTTTGGGGCAGCGAAGAGGCATTGATTGATGTTATTACAAATGGTTCAAAAGGTATGAATTATCTTATGGGCGAAATGCTAGGTGCTGCTGATAACGGCATAGCACAAGAGGATATCCCAGCTATAGCTGCTTATGTAGCAAAGGAGCTTTCAGCTATTAAGAAAACTAAAAATGAACATTTAGTAGCTAGAGGCAAAGAAGCTTTCGCTGTTTGTGTGACTTGTCATGGAGAAGATGGCACAGGTAAGATAGATGGACAGGTTGTTGCACCGGATTTAACTACTTATGGTTCATCTAGTTTTGTTGTTGAAGTTTTAAATAGAGGTAAGTCAGGTAGCATAGGCATTATGCCGGCCTTTAACAATGGCTTATTAAATGATATTCAAAAACAAGCTGTTGGAGAATATGTAATATCTCTTTCAAGGGGTGAGTAATGGAAAATACAAATAGATGTGTATTCTCCTTATCAGGAGTTACAGGTATGCTTATAGCCACTGTTTTGCTTTTGGCTATATTAGTAGGTCTTACTATTTGGGGGCTTAAGGCTCAGCAAGATGTTATGCAAAAGCCATACACCTTAGAAAATGCTCAAGGTATAAAAGAATTTGGTTCTTCAAGAAATGAGCATGTGATTATAAAGGATGCAAAATGAGCAAGGCTTTAGAATATCTTATATTAGCAGGTTTGATTGTTTCAGCCTTAGTTTGTGCTTGGTCTGTTCTTACAGTAAATCACTTAACCATAGGATGAGTTTAAGTACTGCAAAAGGTGGTTTTCTAGCCACCTTTATTTTTTTATCTTTTTTTACCTTCTCTAAGGCTGCCGTTATTTTTAACGAAAATGAAATTTTAAACCCTATGGTAGTATCTAAGATAAATGATATGGGTAAAGAACTTTATGATAAGAGCGGAATTTATGTGGCTTTGGCTGTAGGCGATTCTAGCAGTTTTGAGGATTTGTTAAAATTTGAAAACAACTTAACAAAGCCTTATGTTTTATTGCTTTTATCAAAAAGTTCTCACAAGGTTGATATACTTGCGAGCAAGGAAAGTTTGGCTTTTTTTAATAAAGATAAGGTCTTAAGTCCTTATTCTGCCGAGGGTTCTATATTGCCTATTTTAGCCTCTAACAAAGGCAAGGATATATATAATGCCTCGATGCTAAATGGATACTCTGATATAGTTGAGCAAATTGCTGATTATTTTAATATAAAACTTGAAAGCTCCATAGGCAATGCGAATCGCAACACCTTAAATTTGCTTAGAATTTTAATATACGGTTTCATTTGTTTTGCTATATTTTTCTATTTTCAAAGAAAAATAAGAAGGAAGAAAAATGTCTAAGAAAAAAACATTTTGGCCGTATGGAATTGTACTTTCAATCTTTGCTATAGTTTGTGCCTGTGTGGCTACTATAATTTTTTCTAGTTTTTATCCTGTTTATGAGGATGAGTTTTATTTTGATAAGTATCAAAATGTAAAGTATGATTATGAGGGTATAGAAAAAAAACAAGCAAATTTTAACAAAAATTTCGAGGTTAGCCTTGATAGTATAAAAGATACTAAAAAAGACGAAAGAGGCAGAATTTTTTATATCTTAGATAAGAATTTGCTTTTCACTATAAAGCCTAAATTATGCGATGAGTGCGAGTTTGCAAAAGATTTTTCTTTGGCAAATTTTTCAAGCTCTTTATTGCTTACTAGACCTCACACCAGCAAGGATAATCAACACTTGGAACTAGAGCTTATAGATAACAACAAACTAGGTGCTACTCTTGGAAATTTAAGCCAGGGTAGGTGGCAGCTCAAGCTTAAACTTCAAGCAGATGATGAGAATATAGGTTTTTTCACATTTGATTTTGTTATATGAGAAAACTTTTAGTCTTTCCTAGCACTAGAAAATTAAGGCAATATTATTCAGCCTCAACAGATACTATTTTCACTGATAAGGCCATTTCGGTTGAGGACTTTTTTGAGCTTGTGCTTGTATCTAGCATGCAAAGAAAGGCAAGTGCTTACGAAAGCTTGATTTTAATGCACAAGGCCTGCCAGCAAACACACAAAAGTAAAGATTTGCACATAGCTGAAAATTTCTTTGCCTTTTTAAAAAATAAAGAATACCTTTTTTCTTTTTTCAAAGAATTAAGCCTTGAAAAAAAGCAAATTTCTGATATTGCGTGCAGGGATTATTATGCTTTGTATGATGAGCATTTGCAAATTTTAGATGAGCTTTTAAAGAATTATTTAGAGCTTTTAAAAGAAAACAACTTGTATGATGATATATCCTTGGCGCTTACTTATGAGATAAATTATGATTATTTTAAGGACTATGATGAGCTTCATTTTGAGCTAGCAGGCTTTTTATCAGCTTTTGAACTTGATGTTTTGCTTGAACTGTCAAAGCACATCGAGCTTGTTCTCATCTTTCACACTAGCAAATTTAATATCTCATACATGAAATCTCTTCCATGTTTTCAAAATTTAGACATAAAAAAAGATAAAAAATACAAATTTAGCCTTAGCAAAAAAGAAATTTTGCAAGAAGAGGATTTTGTAAAATCAAGCAGTGTAATATCTTACAAGAGCTTTGAGCTTAGAAGCTTGCAAGCAGCCTTTGTCTTTGATGAACTAAGTAAATTTATAAAAGAGGGCATAGAACCTAAAGATATAGTTATTATCACTCCTGATGAAAGTTTTTGCGATATTTTAATGCTTTATGATTACAACAAGATGTTAAATTATGCAAACGGAACAAGCATAAAACACAGTTTATTTTATAAAAAACTTAAGGCCATTTTTGAGGCCGCTAGTAGCGATTTTAACTTTGTAAAAAAAGAGGATTTTTTAACTCAAAATTTGTCTGATGTGTGCGAACACGAGGCGTATTTTGAGGCTAAAGATATGGTCTTTGACCTTCAAAATTCTACTTTAAGATACCTAAAAATAGATGATTTTTTAGAATTTAAACAGAAATTAGAACTTAGCTTTGATTATGATTATTTTGAAAAGCTGATACAAAGCTTTCTTAAAGAGCAAAGCAGCGAGCTTATTTCTTTAGTGGAGCTTGAGCTGAAATTTGTGTATTTGTTACGAAATCAAGGCTTAAGCTTAAGAGAGCTTATGGAGCTTTTTTTGGCAAACATATCTTCTTTGAAGCTTTCTTTGCCAGATTTTTCTCAAGTTACTGTTATGGGTTTGCTAGAAAGCAGAACGCTTGATTTTGAAGCTGTGATAGTTGTTGATTTTAACGATGATTTAATACCAAAAAGAACTGTAAATGAACTGTTTTTAAATAACGAAATAAGAAGCAAATCGGGTCTAATATCTTATGATAGACGGGAGAATTTGCAAAGATTTTATTATGAAAGCTTATTTAAAAAAGCTAAGAAAATTTCTATATCGTTTTTGGAAAATGAAGAAAAGATAAGAAGTAGATTTTTAGATGAGCTTGATTTTAATTTACAAAGCCTAGATGATAAATACCACATACAAGCGTATTTTGGCGCCCTAAAAATAAAAGATTATAAAGAAACAAAGATAAATTTAGAACCTATCAAAGCGCCTAAATTAAAGCATAATATCTTTGAAAAGGAGCTATCTTTTAGCAGGCTCGCCTCGTTTTTAGAATGCAAAAGAACTTATTATTATGAATATATATTAAAAATTCCAAAGCCTAGAGCTTTGTTTTTTAGCGAGGATAAAAGCATATATGGAACTTTCATACACGAGTGCTTTAAGCAATATTACAGTGAGCATAAAAACACCTTTAATGAGCTAGAATTTATACAGCTTTTAGAAAGCAATCAAGATAAAAGCTTTTTATGTCCGCTTGAGCTAGAGCTTTTTAAAAACAAGCTTCACAAATTCGCACAAAACGAACAAAGGCATTTTAACGAAGGTTTTAACGTAAAATACATAGAAAAAGAGCTTAAAAAAGAACTTGTTTTAAGGCATAAAGATAAGGATTTTAAGATCAAGCTTACAGGACGCATTGATAGGATAGATGAGGCTAGTGATTGTGAGCTTATACTTGATTATAAAAGCGGGGATATTCCTAAAGATTCTTATCAATTGGCCTTTTATCAAGCTTTGTATAAGGAGGATGCTAAGGCTTGTTATTATGATTTAAAAGATAGTATGAGCTTTGTAAGAGAGGCAAAAACAAAGTCCGTGGATGATTTGCGTGAGCTATTTAAAGGATTAGTGGATGAAATGCAAGATGAAATTGTGTTTGAAAACTCACGCAACGGATGCTGCCCTTACAAAAGCATATATGAAAAGAATTTAAAATGAAATTTGAGCCTTTTTTAGCATTAGAAGCTAGTGCTGGTTCTGGTAAGACTTTCGCCTTGTCCTTGCGTTTTGTGGCTTTGATTTTAATGGGTGCAAAAATAGATGAAATTTTAGCCATTACCTTTACTAAAAAAGCTGCAAATGAGATGAAAAAAAGGATTATAGAAAATTTTTTAAATTTCGATAAAACAGGCTATGAAGCACAAAAACAAGAGCTTTGCACCTTGCTCGCTAAAGATGAAAAAGAGCTTGTGAGCGTAAGAGATAATTTAAAAGAGGAGTTTTTAAGAAAGTCCTTAAGGATACAAACCTTTGATAGCTTTTTTTCTCAGCTCATTCGTTCCTTTGCTTTAAATTTGGGCTTTATGAGTGATTTTGAAATACTTGAACGAGACAGCGACATTGTTGCTTTATTTATCAAATCTTTAAGCAAGAAAGAGTTAAAAGAATTAGCTAACTTCATAATAAGCACAAACGAGAGCAAAAGATCTTTTTTTGATAATCTAAATTTTTTGTATGAAAATTCCTGCAAGATAGAAGTAGATGAAAATTTAAGCGTTAAAAATAAGCTTGACATACAAAAGGCATACGAGGAGTTCAAAGCCTACGCTTTAAGCCTTAGCACTAACGCAAACTACAAGAAAAATTTTGACTATGAAAGCATAGAGGATAATTTAAAGGAATTTTGTAAAAAGCCTGTAATTTGTGATTTGTCTAAGAAATATTTTGAAAATATCAAGGAGGATGAAAATTTTATAAGATTAAGAGCTAATCTTATAAAAGAAATCAACAACTACGCGCTGCATCTTTACAAGCTAAAAATGAAAAGCTTAAATTCTTTCTTAAAGCTTTATGAGGAGCTTTCAACCAAGCTAAGCAAGAAAAATAACTCTCTTAGCTTTAATCAAATCAACAAAAAAACCTATGAGCTGATACAAGGGAACGATAAAGATTTGGTTTATTTTAGGCTTGATGGGCGAATTTCTCATCTTTTAATCGATGAATTTCAAGATACAAATGTCTTGCAATACAAAATTTTAAAGCCTTTGATTGCCGAGCTTGTCTCGGGTAAGGGTGTGAAAGAATTTAGAAGCTTTTTTTATGTTGGCGATAAAAAGCAAAGCATTTATAAATTTAGAAATACCCAAAAAGAGCTTTTTGATGTCTTGCAAAGCGATTTTAAGCAGATAAAAAGACAAATTCTAGATACAAATTATAGGAGCAAAGAAGAGCTTGTAAGCTTTGTTAATGAGGTCTTTAAGCCGCAGTACGAAGCCTTATCTCAGCTTTATCATCCTCAAAAGGCGATTTTGCAAGGACAAGCTTTTGTAAGAATTTTAGACATCGATGAGGATAAAGAGAATTTAAAAGAAAATGTTTTTAATAGCTTGTATGAGCAAATTTTATTTTTAAAAGAGCATAAAGCAAAACTAAGCGATATATGTATCTTATGTTGGAAAAATAGCGACGCAGATGATATCGTGGCCTTTTTAAAAGACAAAAAGATAGAAGCCTTTACGCAAAGTAGTATAGAACTTGTTAATAAAGCGCAAGTTTTTGCCTTGCTAGCCTTTGCTAAATACTGTATCTTTGGAGATGAGTTTTATGCGCAGCAGCTAAGGGCGCTAAATTTCAGCAACTTCACTCGCTTAAAGCTTGATTTTTCTAAAAGCACTATGCAAACGGCGCTTTATTTGGCTAAGGAATTAAGGCTTGATTTAAGCGATACGGCCTTAATACAGTTCATAGAATACGCCTTTACAAAGGAAAATTTCTTAGAGCTGATTTTTAAACCCTGCAATCTTACTATAAAAACAGAGCAAAATTACGGCATAAATGTTATGACTGTTCATAAATCAAAGGGGCTTGAATTTAAGCACCTCATCGTGCTTGATGGCCTAAGCAAGACGCAAAGAGAAAATGTCTTTTTAGAATACGATGTTAAAAACGGCTTTGAGCTTGAATTTGCCTCGGATTTAAGGTCTTATACAAAAGAGGAAAGATACATGAGTTTCATGCAAAGGCACAACGAGCTTGTAAGATACGATGAGCTAAATAAACTTTATGTGGCCTTTACTAGAGCTTGCGATTCCCTTATAATCATACAAAGAAAAAATGCCCCAAAAGAAGCTTCCAAATTTGCCATGCTAAATTTAAGTGCTTGCGATAGAGGCAAGATGGAGTTAGGCTTAGAAAACGAAAGCAACCTTAAGTTTAATGATAAGCTAAAAACGCAGCTAGATGACTTTGTAAGCATACAAAGGCAAGAATACAACAAAATCAATATACAAAATACCGATGAAACTTATTTTGGCACGGCCTTGCATTATGCGCTTGAGCATATGAGTTTTTGTGAGGATAATTTTGCCACCGTTTATAAAAGATTAAAAAACAAATTTTTTCATATTTTAGATGAGGAAGCTTTGGAAGAAATTAAGGCTAGGTGCCTAGCTTTAAGGGCTGATGAGAATTTTAAAAAGCTTATAGCTTCAAAAAGACTTCTTAGGGAGCAAAAATTTGTCTTTAATCAAGCTTTAAAACAAATCGATCTTTTAGCTTTAGGTGATGACGAGGCTTTTATCTTTGATTATAAAAGTTCCAAAAATAACGAGGACTTGCACATCAAGCAGGTTGCAGAATACAAAGAGGCAATCTCATCCTTGCTTAAGGGTAAAAAAATAAGGGCTTTTATAGTGTATTGCTTTAAAGATAGGCCTCTCATACAAGAATTGTAATCTTGTATGAGAAATATATTAACGTTTAGAGAATTGCGGGCTTCTTCTAGCTTTTCTTTTTCCGTATTTTTTACGCTCTACAACTCTGCTATCTCTTGTTAGCAAGCCTTGAGGTTTTAACACAGCCCTAAATTCGCTATCCATAGAAGCTAAAGCCTTTGAAATTCCGTGTCTTAAAGCTTCAGCCTGAGCGCTATATCCGCCTCCCAAGGTTTTTGCTTTAATATCCATAAGTCTTTCTTGCTTTGTTACAAGTAAGGGCTGAACCACCTTTAGCTTTATGGCTTCATGACCGCCAAGCCAAGTATTTAAGTCCATATCATTTACTGTGATTTTTCCAGAACCAGCTTTTAGCCACACCTTTGCTACGGCTGTCTTTCTTTTTCCTGTTGCGTAAATTGTTGTTACCTTAGCCATATTTATCCTTTTCTAGCTATTTGAGCTGTATGAGGGTGTTCGCTACCCGCATAAACTTTTAATTTTTTTAACATAGCTTTGCCAAGAGTGGTTTTAGGAAGCATACCTCTTAGGGCTAGTTTGTATAGTTTTGTTGGATTTTTGCTTAATAAATCGCCAAATTTCTCGCTTTTGGTGCTGCCAAAATATCCAGAATGCCTGTGATAAAGCTTATCCTCAGCCTTGTTAGCTCCGGTAAAAGTTGCCTTTGAAGCGTTTATTATGATTACATAATCACCGCAGTCCACATTTGGAGTATAGTAAGCTTTGTTCTTGCCTCTTAGGATAATGGCTGCTTGGGTTAATAGTCTACCAAAGCACTTTCCTTCGGCGTCTAAAACCACCCATTCCCTTTTTATCTCACTTGGCTTCATTACCTTTGTCATGTTTATTCCTTAGTGCCAATTTTTCAAAAGGGATATTATATGTATAATTTATTAATTATAGCTTAATTTAAGTGATTATTAAGCAAAATAAGAAAAATTTTGTCAGGTTTTTAGCCTCTTATTTTAGACACTGTTCATAAAAGCAAACTTAAATTTAGCAAGAAAAGCTAAAAATTTAAGGATGATTAAAGCATAATTTTAAGTCTAAGAGCTAGAAATTTATAATCCTCATAAATTATTTGTTTTTCTTACTTTGTTAAAATCGCTCTAAAATTATTAAGGATTTTTTATGAAGCTATTTGGAACTGATGGTGTTAGAGGCAAGGCTGGAGAGTTTTTGGACTCGTTTTTAGCTATGCGTCTTGCTATGGCTGCTGGAATTTACTTTAAAGATAAAGCTATAACAAATAATATCTTAGTTGGAAAAGACACAAGAAGAAGTGGCTATATGATAGAAAATGCCATAGTTTCAGGGCTAACCTCCATAGGTTATAATGTAGTGCAAATAGGTCCTATGCCAACTCCTGCCATAGCTTTTTTGACTGAGGATATGCGTTGCGATGCTGGTATAATGATTTCAGCCTCTCATAATCCCTACTATGATAATGGCATAAAATTCTTTGATATGCACGGAAACAAGCTAAATGAGGACATAGAAAGAAAGATAGAAGAAATTTATTACAATGATAAACTCATAGAAAGCTCTAAGCTAAATTCAGCACAAATAGGACAGGCAAAAAGAATTGACGATGTTATAGGCAGATACATAGTCTCTATAAAAAACTCCTTTCCAAAGGACTTAACACTAAAGTCTTTAAGAGTGGTTTTGGATGTGGCAAATGGTGCGGCTTATAAGGTGGCTCCAACCGTGTTTAAAGAACTTGGTGCAGAGGTAATTGTGCTAAATGACAAGCCAAACGGACTTAATATAAATGATAATTGCGGTGCCTTACACCCCTTAAATTTAGCGGCTGAGGTTAAGAAATTTAGGGCTGATGTTGGCTTTGCTCTTGATGGAGATGCTGATAGGCTTGTTGTTGTTGATGAAAAGGGCGAGGTAGCAAATGGAGACTCTTTACTTGGAGTTTTAGCCCTATATCTAAAAGAACAAGGTAGGCTAAATTCAGCTGTGGTGGCTACTGTGATGAGTAACGGTGCTTTAAGAGAATTTTTAGAAAAAAATGGTATTTCGCTTCAAACTTGCGGTGTTGGAGATAAATATGTGCTTGAAAAGCTAAAAGAAGTAGGCGGAAATTTTGGAGGAGAGCAAAGCGGACACATCATCTTTTCAGATTACGCAAAAACAGGAGATGGGCTAATAGCTGCACTTCAGTTTTCAGCCCTAATGCTTACAAAGAAAAAATCAGCTTCTAGCATACTTTCACAAATAAGGCCTTATCCGCAAATTTTAAAAAACCTAAAGATTACTCAAAAAAAGGACTTAAGCAAGATAAAGGGCTTAAAAGAGCTTGAAGAAGCACTTAAGCAAAAAGGCATTGGCTTTTTATTTAGGTATTCTGGCACTGAAAATTTGATAAGATTATTGCTTGAAGCAAAGGATAAAAAGCTCATAGAAAAAGAGATGAAAGCGGTTGTAGAGTTTTTTGAGAAAAATTTAAATGTTTAAAATTTTAAGTAAAAAACAAACTATAGTATTTTTTATAGCCTTTGTGGCCGTTTTTACCTTGGATCAATTTGTCAAGTATCTAAGCTTAAGTGGTATGAGGTATAATGGCTCTTTTATGTCCTTGGTGCTTGTATATAACGACGGCGTGGCTTTTTCTATGTTTGCCTTTTTAAAAGAGTATCTAAAATACATACATCTAGCACTTTTGTTAGCCTTGATTGCTTATCTTTTGTGGCAAAAAAGCTTTTTTAAAGAACATTTTTTAGCCTTTGCTATGCTGATTTCAGCGGGTTTTTCAAATTTGCTTGATAGGTTTTTGCATATCGGGGTCGTGGATATGTTTTTTTGGCACAAATGGTTTGAATTTGCTGTCTTTAATGTAGCTGATGTGATGATAAATATCAGCGTGGCTCTCATTTTGATAAAAGAATTTTTTTTTAAGAAAAAGGATAAAAATGCAAATCTTACTTGAAAACTACATTTGGCTTAAATGGCTTCATTATTTAGCTTTTATCTCTTGGATGGCTGGGCTTTTTTACCTGCCTCGCCTCTTTGTTTATCATAGTGAGAATTTAGAAAATAAAGGCTTTGTTGAAGTTGTAAAGGTGCAAGAAAGAAAGCTTTTTTACTATATACAAAATCCTGCCATGATAGTTACTGTGCTAACAGGCCTTTTAATGCTTCTTGCAAATAGTGCATTATTAAGCACTGGAGGTTATATGCACGCAAAGCTTTCTTTTGCTTTTTTACTGCTTGTTTTTCATTTTAGCACACTTAGCTTTGTAAAAGCCTTTCAAAATGATACTTGTAAAAGAGGCTCTAAATTCTTTAGAATTTATAATGAAATTCCAACCCTGCTTTTAATAGCTATCATTACTATGATGATACTTAAGCCTTTTTAAGCCCTTTTGTCAAGGGTCTTTGAAGTTTTTGCAAATTTTTGCTTTAAATTCTTGTATAAATTTTGGCATTTTAACAAGTTAAGATTTTGTAAATTCAAGCTAGCAAAGTATAAAATTTTTGTGCTTTTTGCCGATATGCTTTTAAAATTTAAAGGATTTAAATGCAAGTTGATGTTTCTAAAAATCAAGGTTTTGCCTTTTCATACACTACAAGTAGCGGGAAAAATCTTTCCTTTGCCATGTTTGACAAGCAAGAAGCCTCCCTTTCAAAGAACGATAATAGCACCTCTTTAAGCCTAACAAGAGAGTACGGCTACTCCTTTTCTTACAGCGGTTCAAAGCTAACACAAGAGGATTTGGCCGAGATTAAAAACGCTATGCAGGATGTAAGCCCTATCATAGATGAGTTTTTGCAAAATTCTAAGGTTGGGGATATGAACCCTAAAGAGATGATAAGCTCTGCTATGAAAATTGCAAATTTATTGCCTAACTCAAGCAGCGAAGATGTAAATAACGCCACTCTTGATTCTTTAGCAAACAAATTTAATGAACTCTTAAATAAAAACAAAAGCGATATCCCAGAGCAAAATGCTAACATGTTAAAAGATTCTAAAGACCTGTTCGATGAGGTTATTAAGAATATGAAAGAAAAATTGCAAGAATTGCAAAATAAACAAAATTCAAATTCTTTAGGATTTTACGCTTAATATTTTACAAAGCTTTTGCTATAATCTTTGAAAAAAAGGTTGTGCGATGGATAATGTAGAAATGATAAGCAAAATGCTGTCTTTACAGCAAAGCTTAAATGACGAAACAAACGGCATTGGCTGGGAGGGCGGCTACACTAAAGAAGGAAAATTGATAAGCTTTAGAAGGTGCATTTACATGGAGTGTGCCGAGCTTATTGATTCTTTTGCTTGGAAGCATTGGAAAAATATCTCAAGCCCTACAAATTGGGATAATGTTCGCATAGAGCTTGTGGACATTTGGCATTTTATACTGTCTTTGATCTTGGAAGAATACAAAGAAAAGCAAGAAAGTAAGGAACAAATCGCTGTTGAAATTTGCTCGGCTAGTGTTTTTAAGGATTTTTGCAAGGAAAGAAATACCCCAAACGAAAGTGATATTTACGCTATTTTAAACGACATAGAGCTCATCATACACAAGTGCAGCGGCTTTAGCTTTAACATGGGCGAGCTGCTTGCTGCGTATTTTACGCTTTCTATCAAGTGTGCCCTAAATTTAGAAAGCTTGTATAAAACCTACATAGGCAAGAATGTGCTTAATAAATTTAGACAAGACCATGGCTACAAGGAAGGAACTTATAAGAAAATTTGGAACGGCGTAGAAGACAATGAAGTTTTAAACGAACTTTTAGGCCAAGAGCTTGATTTTGACAAGCTTTACGAGCTTTTAGAACAAAGGTATGCAAAACTATGAGTATATTAAGACTTTCCTTGGGAGATTTTTTTTCAAAACAGTGCTTAAAGCTTAATCTCATCCCTTTTGCCGTAAGCTTTATAGCCTTTGTTTTGATGTCCGTTTTTTTGTATGAGTTTTTGTTTGATTATTTTATATCCTTTGTATCTACTTCGAGCTTTTCTTTTATATCTTGGCTTTATTCTTTTGCCTTCATACAAATTTTAAGCGATATTTTAAGTTTTTTTCTAGCTCTTTTTGTGATAACAATACTATCGCTTTTCTTAGCCCTCTTGCTCACGGCCTTTTTAAGTCCTTTTATAGTCTCTTTTGTAAATTCAAAGCATTATCAATACGAGTCAAAAGAAGCTGTGTCAAATTTCAAGGTCATAGGCATTTTTCTTTTTGTGTTTTTAAAATTTTTTCTAGCCTTAATACTTTGCTTGTTCTTTATCTTTGTGCCATTTTTAAATATGCTTTTGCTGCACATAGCCTTTTACTATCTTTTTCACAAAAGCTTGATTTTAGATGTATCAAGCATAGTTTTAGACAAGCAGAATTTCCTTGCTTTTTATTCACAAACTAAGCCTTTGGAGTTTAAATTTAGTACTTTGTGTTTTTATATACTCTCTTTGGTGCCATTTTTTGGGCTTTTTTTGCAAAGTTTTTTTGTGATTTTTCTAGCTCATCTTTTGTATCAAAGAATTTTAGGCCTAGAGTGTAAAAAGGGCTAAAAACTCGTCTATTTTGATTTGTTTGTTATAAAGATAAGCCCTTAAGAGAGGCGGAATTTTAGCCTTTCTAAATTCCTCCCTTGCAGTTTTTGGCATTTTCTCACTTTTTTCATACTTAAATAATAAGGCTTTGTTTTTAAAATAGCAAAGCCCCAAATCTTTGCTTATAACGCAGTCCCCCTTTAAAGCTTCCTTTCTTTGCTTAGTGCTTAAGACAAAGCCAAGTTTTTTCGCGCATTTTGCTATGAAATTTTCTCTTATATCGCAGATATAAATTCCGCAAAACTCCTTTTCATCCGCCTTGAAAAACTCCAAATCCTTTTCTATGTATGAAAAGCTTTTTTTTACTCCGCTTTCAAATTCTTGCACAAAGGAATTCGAGTATTTTTTTCTTATATAGTTTCTAAAATACCTCTCATCATCATTGCTTTCATCGTGAAAAAATTTAAGCTCATTTTCCTTTAAAAAGCCTAAAATTTCGCGTTTTGAAGTAAAAAGCAAGGGTCTTAAAATTTTATATCCTTGCATTTGCTTACAGTCTTTAAAATCATACAGCTCAAGCACTCCAGCACCCCTTGAAAACTGCATCAAAAACCATTCTAATCTATCATTTAAATTATGTGCTAGTAATAAATTATCATACTTATGCTTTTTGCAAAGCTCATCAAAGAATTTGTAGCGAAAATCTCTCGCATTTTTTTCGAAATTCGAGGTAAAAATCGGTGCCTTTGTGCTATAAAATTTTTTATTAAACTTAAGTGCTAATTTCCTAGCACAGTCCTCTTCCTCGTCGCTACTAGCCCTGACGCCGTAGTTTATCAAGGCTAAATCAAAATTTATCTCATGTTTTAGCAAGATGAAAAATAAAGCGCAAGAATCGCTACCATAAGAAAAGGCCAATAAATTCTTTTCTTTTTTTAAGCTTAATATCAGCTTTTCATTTATCATAGCTTCCTAATGGCCTTTGCAAGTAGCTTTTTGTCTAAAACTTGAGTGATTTGAAGCTCATATAAATCACCCATTTTAAGGGCTCCGCAAAGACTTTCATTTATGAGAATTTCACCGTCAATGTCTCTATCCCACCTTATATCTTTTGCCCCGTAAAAAAACTCGCCCTCGCTAGAACTGCCCAGGCAGTAAGCTTGAAGCACTTTGCCAAGCTCCTTTTCAAAGCTTTTGTTTATGCTTTCATCTACTAATTTTTCTATGATTTTCATTCTTTTGTTTATGAGTTTAAACGGCACTTGCTTCATGGAAAATGCGGCCGTGTCTTCTTCTTTTGAGTATGCAAAAATGCTAATTCTGTCAAATTCAAAGCTTTTTATAAAGTCGCAAAGCTCAGCAAAGTCCTCATCGCTTTCCTCAGGATGTCCAACTATAAAAGCAGTTCTTAAAAAGCAGTTTTTGGCATTTTTCATCAAAGTTAGCTTTTCTAAAAGGCTCTTTTTAGGGGTGTTTCGCCTCATTATTTTAAGCATTTTATCGCTTATATGTTGCAAAGGCATATCAAAATAATTTACAAAAACCCTTGAGCTTATAATTTTTTCTATTAGCCTAGTGCTAAGCGAGCTTGGATACAGGTACAAAATTCTAGCACTTTTAACGCCCTCTATCTTTTCTATCTCATCTATTAAAAGGCAAAGCCCGTCTTTAACCCCCATGTCAAGCATATACGAGCTGCTATCTTGCGCTATGAAAGAAAAGTCCTTAAAGCCTTGTTTAACAAGGTTTTGTACCTCTGTGCTTATGCTTTGTAGGCTTCGTGATTTTAATTTGCCCTTAAATGAAGGTATGGCACAAAAGGCACAGCTTTGATTACAGCCTTCTGAAATTTTTATAAAGGCGTGGAAATTTGAGCCTGTTATCACTCTTTTTGAGTTCTCACCTTGAAGATAGGTTGAGCTTGAGAAAAGTGAGGATTTTTTAAGTATCATTTCATCTATCTTTTCGTAATCCGCCACACCTGTGAAGATATCGACCTCAGGCAGTTCTTTCATAAGCTCGTCTTTATACCTTTGCATCAAGCAACCGCTTACAACCAAAAGCGAGTTTTGCTTTCTTAAAGAATGAAGCTCTAGTATGGAGCTTATGCTTTCTTCTTTAGCGCTATTTATGAAGCCACAGGTATTTACGATTAAAACATCTGCTTGCTCTGCCTCATCGCAAAGTTCATACTCGCTTAATCTTCCTAGCATTATTTCACTATCTACTAGATTTTTATTACAACCAAGTGATTTTAAGTAAAGTTTTTTAGACATTTTTATCCTAATTCAATTTGTTTTTTTTTTTTTTGATATACTTAATTTTTTATTGTAGCAAAAAGGATTAAATTGCTTTTAAATACTTACCATTTCAAAATTCTAAATAAAGGAAGATGATGACAGCCTATGTACACCTTGGCACAGGAAAAACTGGCACTACTAGCTTACAATGGTTTATGGCTAAGAATTATGAAGTTTTAAAAAACAAAGGTTTTGTTTATAGTAGGGTTAGCTTATCACTGGCTAGGCATGGTTATCTCAATCGCATAGTTAGATTGTATTTAGAAGGTAAAACAGAGGATAAATTTGTAAAAGATACTATTAAAAATTTAAAAGAAGAGCTTAAGCAAAATACTAACAAAGACTTTATTTTTTCTTCTGAGGATATTCTTTGGTGGCATAAGGATGTGGATAAAGCAGCTCTTGCTTTGAAAGACTTTTTCACTGAAGTGGGATTTGATGATATAAGGATAATTCTTTATATACGCTCTCAAGAGGATTTGCTTCTTTCTTTGTGTTCTCAGGAGACTAAAAATGCTGACCCAACTTACAATGCGAAGGAAAGCAAACCAGAAAATAGTCCTAGATTTCAAATGTATGAATATAAGGCTTTAGCTAAAGCTTTTATGAATACCTTTGGCAAGGAAAATCTCATACTAAGGCTTTTTGATAAAAATGAATTTTATCAAGGTGATTTAATAAAAGATTTTTTACATATATTTAACTTAGACTTGGATGAAAGTTTTGTGCTTATCCCAAACAAAAATGAGAGTCTTGATTTGATAGGTTTTGAGCTCTTAGAAAGTATAAATACACATTTCAAATGCTTTACTTGGGAGCATAATGGTAGGAATAGTTTTATACCTAATTATTTAGCGATGGAGACATTTCTATCCAAAGACCCCTCCCTTAAATTTATGCCTAAAAAAGAAATATATGAAAGCTATATAACATACTTTGAAGAAAGTAATGAATGGGTGAGGAAGGAATTCTTTCCTCATAAAGATAGACTCTTTCCTAAAAAAGACCTATCAAAATATAAAGAAAACTATGAATTAAAAGAAATGAAGCCTGAGTATTGGGATATGATAGCATCTTTCATAGTTGATTTTGCCAAGGATAGAAAAAATATCATAGATAATAAAGATAAAAAGATACAAGAGCTAAATACTCAAGTTTCAAATTTAAATTTAAATGTCTCAAACTTACAAAACGAAAATTCCTCTTTAAAACAAATTCTATCCTCTCAAGAACACAAAGCAAAAACACTAAAACTTTCTTTCTTAGAAGAAAAGGTAAAAAGAAAAGTTCTTAAAAATACACTTTTGGAAAAAAATTTAGGCTTTACTCATGAGGATATATTGCAAAGTAAAATTCTAAATCAAAAAGTAAAAGATTTAGAAAATCTTTTATCAAACATTCAAAGCCCTCAAGCAAATATCTACACAAGTGCAAAACTTAGAGTGCAAAATCATCTAGCCTACAAACTTGGACAAGCCCTAATCTTAAATTCAAAATCTCTAAAAGGCTATATAAGAATGCCTTATGTTTTATCTTATATAAAAGAAAAGCATAAACTTGAACAAAAAGCTTATAATGAAAAAATTTTAAAAAATCCTTCTTTAAAATTACCTTCTTTGGATACTTACCCAGACTATGCAGCTGCCTTAAAAGAAAAGGAATGCCTTACATATAAACTTGGCGAAGCCTTGATAGAGGCTAATAAACGGGGGGGGGGGGTTGCATACCTAGCCTTTTTCAAAAAGGCACGCAAGCTTAAAAAAGACTTCCTAGCAAACAAGGCTAAGTGATGATTTCTAAGCTTAGCCATCTTCAAAGACTTGAAAGCGAATCGATATTTATCATAAGAGAGGTTTTGGCCGAATTTGAAAAACCAGCCTTGCTTTACAGCATAGGCAAGGATTCTTCAGTTTTACTTCATCTTTTACAAAAAGCCTTTTACCCAGCCAAGCCACCGCTACCTTTGGTTCATGTTGATACAAAGTGGAAATTCAAAGAAATGATAGAATTCAGAGACAAAAGAGCCAAAGAACTCGGCATGCAGCTTATAATATACTCTAATCCTCTCATAGAGCAAGAAAACATTTCCCCTTTCACGCACGGTTCTTCCATGCATACTGATATAGCAAAAACTAAGGCTTTAAAGCAAATGCTTGATTTGTATAAATTTGACGCCGTGTTCGGCGGTGCTAGAAGGGATGAGGAAAAGTCTAGGGCAAAGGAGAGGATTTTTTCATTTAGAGATGAATTTCATACTTGGCAGCCTAAAAATCAGCGTCCAGAATTGTGGAATATCTATAACGCCAGACACAAAAAAGGAGAATCTATAAGGGTTTTTCCGCTTAGCAATTGGACAGAGCTTGATATATGGCAGTACATATACTTAGAAAACATCCCAATTCCTAGCCTTTATTTTGCAAAGAAACGCCCGGTAGTAGAGTATATGGGGGCTAAAATTTTAGTAGATGATGAAAGAATGCCAAAGGATTTGGCCAAAAATGCAAAAGAAGAGCTTGTGAGGTTTAGAACCCTGGGTTGTTATCCTTTAACAGGGGCTATAAACTCAGATGCAAAAGATGTGCTAGACATTATAAAAGAATTAGTGCTTTCAAAGACAAGCGAAAGACAAGGCAGACTAATAGATAGCGACGAAAAAGATAGCATGGAAAAGAAAAAGCAAGAGGGGTATTTTTAATGCAAGATATAAAGGCGTATTTATCCTCGCATATGCAAAAAGAACTTTGCAGGTTTATAACTTGCGGTAGTGTTGATGACGGCAAATCAACCCTTATGGGAAGGCTTTTGTATGATAGCAAGGTTGTTTTTAGTGATATGTTAAGCACCTTGGAGCAAGAAAGCAAGAAATTTGGCACAAGAGGCGAGGAGCTTGATTTTGCACTTTTAGTAGATGGGCTTTCTAGCGAGAGAGAGCAAGGCATAACTATAGATGTTGCTTATAGATTTTTTACCAGCGAAAAAAGAAAATTCATAATGGCAGACACCCCAGGCCACGAGCAATACACTAGAAATATGGCAACAGGAGCTAGCACAGCTGACATAGCCATCATCTTAATAGACGCTAGAAAGGGAGTTTTGCCTCAAACTAAAAGGCATTCTTATATAGTTTCCTTGCTAGGAATTAAGCATTTTATAATAGCTGTGAATAAAATGGATTTAATTGCTTACGATGAGCTTAAGTTTAAGCAAATTCAAAATTCTTACGAGCAATTTTTGCCAAGCCTTAAAAAAGACATCAATACTTATTTCTTGCCTCTTTGTGCTTTAAGTGGCGAAAATGTACTTCAAAGAAGTTCTAATATGCTTTGGTATAGCGGCAAAACCTTGCTTGAGCTTTTAGACAGTATAGAGCTTGATTATGATAAAGAGCCTAAATTTAGCCTTGCAGTGCAGTATATAAACCGCCCACACCTAAATTTCCGTGCCTTTTGCGGAGAAGTTGCTAGCGGAGTGGTAAAGCTTGGCGATGATGTGCGTATCTTGCCTCAAAACAAAAGTTCTAAGATAAGCAAAATCATCACAAGCGATATAAAAGAGCTTAAAACCTTAAGTTTTGATGAGAAGCCTGAAGGTATGCAAGAAGCTTGTGTTAAATCCCAAGTTTCTTTGTGCTTAGAAGATGAGATAGATATTTCAAGAGGCGATGTGATATGCCATAAAGATTACGATATTAAGATTAGCAATAGTTTTAAGGCCATGTTGATTTATATGAGTGAGCAAAGATTTTGCGTAAATGATAAGCATGAGTATATTATAAAAAGGGCGAATTTAAGCACCAATGCTTGCATAGAAAATATAGAATATAAAAAGGATATTAATAAGTTTGAAGATGTAAAAAGCGAGTTTTTAGAGCTAAATGACATAGCACTTTGCAGCATAAAGGTTCAAAAAATTCTGCCACTTTTAACTTACGAGGAGAATAAAACCTTAGGTTCTTTTATACTCATAGATAGATACAGCAATGAAACTGTAGCTGCTGGCATGATATGTGAAATTTCAGCACAAAGTAAGGAGACAAGAACTTATAGTGAGGCAGAAAAAGAACTTAACGCCTTCATAAGAAAGCATTATCCAGAATGGGAGGCAAAAAAGATATGAGCATGATGAAACTTGTCGTGGCCGCAAGCTTAATATTGCTGCTTGTCTTGCTTATACAAAATAAGATTAGAGCGGGGGTTTTGTTTGCTTCCTTGGCTGTTTTTTACTATCTTTTAGGGTATTTGGACTATACAAGTTTTGTTAGTTCCTATACGAATGATTCTTTGATTTCCTTGGTGCTTTTGCTGCTTGTTTCCATAGCTGTTGAAAGAACTATTTTTATACAAGCAGTATCTAAATTTATCATAGGCAAAAATTATCTTTTTTCGCTTTTAAGATTAGGCATTTTAAGCTCTTTTATTTCAGCCTTTTTAAACAACACAGCCGTTGTGGCTTCTTTCATGGGCGTGGTTAAGAACAACAAATTCCAAGCCCCTTCAAAGCTGCTTATACCGCTATCTTATTTTGCCGTGGTTGGAGGCACTCTTACTTTGATTGGAACTTCTACAAATTTGATAGTAAATTCCTTTGTCATACAAAATTCCTTGCCGCCTTTAAAGATGTTTGATTTCTTGCCTGTTGGGCTTTTACTAACTATCTCTATGATAATTACTTTGATGCTTTTTCATAAACTTTTACCGCAATACAAAGAGCAAAAGCAAGATATAAAAGAGCATTTAATCGTTTTAAAGGTTTTAAATACAAGCTATTTAATAGGCAAAACAGTTCTACAAAGCAAGCTTAGAAATTTGGAATTTTTGTTTTTGGTGCAGATTAACAGGGCGGGTTCTAGCATAGTTCCCGTTTCGCATAATGAAATCATACAAGCTAATGACGAGCTTGTGTTTAGCGGCGATATTTCTCATATAAATAGCTTAAAGCAATTTGACGGCCTAGAAGTCTTTAAGGATTACAAACAAAGTCTTACAAGCTTGGTGGATGTTGTTATAACTCCAACTTCAAGTCTCATAGGCAAAAAGGTAAAAGAGGCAAATTTTAGGGCTAAATTTGATGCGGCCATACTTTCTTTGCAAAGGGGCGATAGTTTTATAAAAAAGATAGGGGAGGAGCACTTGCAAGCTGGAGATAGGCTTGTTTTGGCAACGGGTAAAGATTTTGTTAGCAGAGAAAATTTAGCTAAGAATTTTTACTTGCTTTCAAATATCAAGCAAAGCAATAAGTTAGATAACAAACAAAGTTTTATAGTAATATCAGCCTTTTTGCTAAGCATAATTTCATCTGCATTAAATTTGATATCTTTCACTAAGGTGTTGCTGCTATGTCTTGGCTTTTTCTTGCTTTTTAACTTTGTTAAATTAGATGAGATAAAAAGACGTTTTCCATTTGAAATTTTCATAGTGGTTGGCTCATCTTTGGCTATAACAAAGGTTTTGGTTGATAGTTCCTTGGCTAAGGATTTAGCAGATTTGATTATAGGGGTGTTTGGAACTTATGGGGTTTATGGAAGCTTTGTTGGGGTGTATTTGCTTACTTTGATTTTAACGGAATTTATCACAAATAACGCAGCCGCAGCTCTTGCCTTTCCTATAGCCTTTGCTACTTCACAAGCCTTAGGAGTAAGCCCCTTGCCATTTATCTTTGCTGTAGCTTATGCAGCTAGTGCTGGCTTTATGATACCGCATTCTTATCAGACGCACTTAATGGTAAATTCACTTTGTCCTTATAAGATTAGCGATTTTTTAAAGATAGGCTTTTTCGTATCTATAGTTTATAGCGCCGTTGTGTTGCTAGCACTTCCTGTATTTTTCAAATTTTAAGGCAATCAATGAATCTTACTTGGCATAACACAGCTTTAACTAAGCAAAAACGAGCTAGCATAAAGGGGCAAAAAGCCTGTGTGCTGTGGTTTACAGGACTTAGCGCAAGCGGCAAATCAACCTTAGCAAATGCTGTGGAATTAAGGCTTTTTGAGCTAAACCGTCATACATATTTGCTAGATGGTGATAATTTGCGTCATGGTTTGAATAAGGACTTATCCTTTGATGAGCACTCAAGAACTGAAAACATCAGGCGTCTTGCAGAACTTTGCAAGCTTTTTGTAGATAGCGGTTTGATAGTCTTAAGTGCTTTTATATCGCCTTTTAAAAAAGATAGAGATATGGCCAGGGCTTTATTTGATGAGGGTGAGTTTATAGAAATTTTTGTGGATACTCCCTTAGAGCTTTGCGAACAAAGAGATCCAAAAGGACTTTATAAAAAGGCTAGAAATAAAGAAATAGACAATTTCACAGGCATAAGTAGCCCTTATGAAAGACCGCAAAATCCGCAAATTCACATCGCAGATAGCGATATTAACAAAAATGTTGAAAAAATCATAACTTATCTTAAGAAAGGCGCTTTTATAAATGCTTAAAAATATTGATATAAACGAGATAAAAAACATAGCTTTAAAGGCTGGTAAGGCCATAATGCAAGTTTATGAGAGGGATTTTGAAATTTATGAAAAAGAGGATAAGTCTCCTTTAAGTGAGGCTGATATATTGTCAAATACTATAATATGCGATTCTTTGGCTAAATTTAATCTTCCCATACTTTCTGAAGAAAATAGCATAATAAGCTTTGAAGAGCGTAAAAATTGGGAATATTTTTTCTTAGTTGATCCTCTTGATGGCACAAAGGAATTTATCAAAAGGAACGGAGAATTCACAGTCAATATAGCCTTGATACACAAGCAAAGCCCTGTTTTAGGAGTTGTTTATGCGCCTGCTTTAAATTTGATGTATAGTGCTAAAAAAGGAGAGGGTGCTTTTAAAAATGATGAGTTGTTGCCACTTGCCCTAAACAAAGATACATACAAAATAGTGGCTAGCAAATCCCACATGAGTGATGAGACTAAGGACTTTATCGATAAACTTGAGGTGGACAAGAAAAAAGAGCTTATATCCATGGGTTCATCCTTAAAACTTTGCCTAGTAGCAAGCGCTGAAGCCGATATTTACCCTCGTCTTGCGCCAACTATGGAGTGGGATACAGCAGCAGCTGATGCTATAGTAAGGGAGGCTAAAAAGATGAGCTATGATTTTTACAGCAAAAAACCCCTACTTTATAATAAAGAGAATTTAAAAAACCCTTATTTTGTAGTTTATTGATAATATTTTTCTATTTTGCAATTTTTGTCTTAAAAGCTCTTAAAAAATGCAAAATAGAAACAAAATTTTATGTTTTTTTGAATTTGTTTTTCTTTTTCTTTTAATCTTAAATATAAATTTATTACAATAAAGCAATTAGCTTCAAGGAGTTTGTATGAATAAAATTTTAGCTCAGGTTTTTTGGGTGCTAGTGGCGATTTTAGCTGCTTGGTATTTTGGTGTTTTAGCCTTAAATCAAGGAGAAAGCATAAATGCCACTTGGATAGTCATAGCCTCCGTGTGTATTTATATGATAGGCTATAGATTTTATAGTAAATTTATAGCCCAAAAAGTTTTTGAACTAGATGATAGCAGGGCTACTCCAGCTGTGGTAAATAATGACGGCAAGGACTTCGTGCCTACAAATAAGATAGTATTATTTGGACACCATTTTGCAGCAATTGCTGGAGCGGGACCTTTGGTTGGGCCTATTTTAGCTGCTCAAATGGGTTATTTACCTAGTATGATTTGGCTTTTGGTTGGTGTTGTTTTAGCCGGAGCTGTGCATGATTTTACCGTGCTTTTTATCTCTGTTAGAAGAAATGGAAAATCCTTAGGCGAGATGATAAAGGATGAAATGGGTAAGATCACAGGTGGCTTTGCTATGATAGGCATTTTGTTTATTATGTTTATCATAGTTGCCATTTTGGCTATGGTTGTCGTAAATGCCTTGGCTGAATCAGCTTGGGGACTTTTTACCATAGCTATGACCATACCTATAGCCATTTTTATGGGAATTTATATGAGGTTTTTAAGACCGGGCAGGGTAGGCGAGGCTAGCATTATAGGCTTTATCCTGCTTTTACTAGCCCTTTGGTACGGACACGCCATAGCAGATCCGGCTCATCCTTGGCATAATGTCTTTTTGTTAGATAGAAAAACTCTAGCTCTAATAGTCATAGCTTATGGTTTTATAGCCTCGGTTTTACCGGTGTGGTTTTTGCTTGCTCCAAGGGATTATCTAAGCACTTTTCTTAAAATCGGCGTTATAGTTATAATGGCTGCTGGGATTTTATGGATAAATCCAGAGCTTTATATGCCAAAGGTTACTTCTTTAATTGACGGCACAGGACCTGTTTTTGCGGGTTCTATCTTTCCATTTTTATTTATAACTATAGCTTGCGGTGCTGTTTCTGGCTTTCACGCCTTAATATCATCAGGAACAAGTCCAAAAATGCTTGAAAGAGAAAGCCATGCAAGGGCTGTTGGATACGGCTCTATGCTTATGGAAAGCTTGGTTGGTATAATGGCCTTAATCGCTGCTTGCATCTTAGAGCCGGGGCTTTATTTTGCTATAAATTCTCCACTTGCTACACTTGATCCAGCTGCAGCTAGTGCGAGCACAGCAAATTTAGCCACTATCGAGGCAAATTTAAAGCAAATTTTACAAACTGCTGGTTTTGCTCTTGATTCCACTGCCTTAAATACAGATTACGCAGCCTTGATACCAAAGGTAGCTAGTGATATAGGCGAAAGCACTATCATATCAAGAACCGGTGGTGCGCCTACCTTTGCACTTGGTTTAACCTATATCTTACATCAAATAGCTGGCGGTCCTGAGGCTATGGCTTTTTGGTATCATTTTGCCATACTTTTTGAGGCTTTATTTATCTTAACTGCTGTTGATGCAGGAACTAGAACGGGTAGATTTATGATACAAGACATATTAGGCAATGTCTTTAAGCCTATGGCTGATACTAAAAATTATTTTTACGGCATAGTTGCTTCCTTTATCTGCGTTTGTGGTTGGGGATACTTGCTTTATCAAGGAGTTATAGATCCAGCCGGTGGAATTTACACTCTTTGGCCTTTATTTGGTGCTGCAAATCAAATGTTAGCAGGGATTGCTCTTTTACTTGGCACGGTTGTATTATTTAAAATGGGCAAGATGAAATACGCTTGGGTGACCATACTTCCAGCATTTTGGATACTTTTAACCACGCTTTATGCTTCTTTTCAAAAACTCTTACCTGCAAATGGCGAAAGGGTACATGATGCGGTAAGCCACGTTGCAACAGCTCAAATTTGGTTGCAAAAAAAAGAAGAAGCTATACTAGCAAATAATGAAGCTTTGATTAATAAGGCAAACACCATCATACATAACAACATCCTTGATGCTGTGCTTTGCGGCTTTTTTATGATAGTTGTTTTTGTGGTGCTTTTTGAGACCATTAAAATTTGCTATCTAACAGCTGTTGGTAAAAATGAAAGCTTTCCTTTAAAAGAAGAGCCTAGAAAAGAGATGAAAGACTATGAGGGTGCTTTAAGCCAGTAGAAAGGACAAGCGATGTCAAAAGCTTTGGTAAAAAGGGCAAATACCCTGCCCGTTTTAGTGCAAAGAAAAGAAGAAAGCCTTTTTGATAAGTTAAAAAGGCTTTATCAAAGAAGTGATAGATTTTTACATCTTTTAGTTGGTATGCCAAGCTATGATAAGTATGTAGAACATATGAAGACAAAGCATCCTGAAAGAGAAATTCTAAGCCAAAAGGACTTTTTCAAAGAAGCCCTTGAGGCTAGGTATAATGGCGGTGTTAATCGCTGTTGCTAGTGTGTAAAAGCTCCTCTAAGATGGTGGTTGCATAAGAGCCCTTTTGTAGGAAAAACTCTAGACTTACTTGAGCTTTTTCCTCGTCATATTTGAATTTAGCCTCTTCTAAATAAGACCATAAAAATCTCCTTGAGCCATTTAAAGCAGGATTAAAAAGATAAAAATTTTTAAAAATTTCATCTTCTAAGCATAGGGCAAAATCTTTTGCTTTCATAGCTCTTTCTCCAAGTAAAAGTCCTGTTACGCTTATATCTTTTTGCTCAAATCTTTCACTTTCTTTAGCCACATCCTCGCAAAAGAAGTTTTTGCCAAAGGGATAATGACAAAGCACATCGCCTCTTAAAAGCTTAAAAAAATGCTCTTGTGCATAAATTTCATCAATATCTTTTTTGTCTAGCGTGTATATACTAGCAAATTCTTTTTTGCTAAATTTTTTTGCAAAATGCGACAACTCAAGCCTTTTGCTAAGATAGGCATTAAAAAGTATGCTTTGAAAGGATGAAAGCAAAAAATCCCTCATTTTTTTATCTCTTAGCTTTTTTTTGCCTTGCAAAATTTCAAGCCCTTGTTTGTAATTATCATTAAATTTGCCAAATCTTTGATAAGCAAAATAATTCGCAAAACCTTGCTTACAAAGCAAAGCAAAGGCTTGTTCTAGCTTAAGAGCATTGATTTTATTTACTTTTTTTAGCCTTATAAAAAAGGAATTTCCTTTTAAATGTCCTATTTTTAGCTTATTATCGTGATAGAAGATGTCTAAAATTTTAAGTTTTTCGTGAGAAAAATTTTTTAATTTTTCCTCGAATTTTCTCGCTAAAGAAAGGTATTGAAAAGTAAGTCCTTGCTTGTCTTTAAGTCCTGCATAACCAAAATCCTTTATTTTTGCTCCGCTAAACTCACTTAAAATTTTAAGTGCTTCTTTCGTGCTTAAGTCTTTTTTACAGATGTGAAGTATTAAGTGCTCTCCCTTGCCGCTAAACTCATACAAGGCTCTTTCTCTTACCACGAAATCAGAGCTGTTTTTACTAAAATGAGCCTCTATTTTTTCGTGGCTTAGGCTTAAAATTTTTTTAAAAGTGATGTTCTCGTCCATAGAATTTATACCTACCTCGTATTGTTTTTGCAAAGATATTTATCTTTATTCTGTGTTTTTTTGCTAAATTTTGAATTCTTTTTTTGTTTTTGCCTGAAAAAGCAAATAAAATTTCATACTCCTCCCCGCTTATAAGCTCGTTTTTACTCATCTTTTTAAGCCATTTTATATTTAGCTTGTTTAAATTTAGCATTCTTGCTAAGTCTTTATTAAGCCCGTCTGATATATCCATAGCTACGCAAATTTCTTTGCTAGCTTCGTAAAAAAAATTAGCTCTTAAAATAGGCCTTACAAAGCGATGATTTTTATGAAGCTTAAAGCCATTTTGTAAGGATTTTAAGCCCTTTAAGCTATCTCCTAACTTGCCTGTAAAGGCTAAAAACATATCTTTTTTCAAGCCTTTTCTAAAGATAGCCCTGCCATTTAGCTTTGAAAGTAAAGTTATGCTAATAGCTATTTTATCAGAGCTTATTGTGTCTCCGCCTATGATTTGTATCTTAAATTCTTTTGCTGTTTTTAAAAGAGCATTTTGTAAAGATTTTATCTCATCAAGGCTTAAATTTTTAGGTAAAGAAAGTCCTATGAGTGCAAATTTAGGCCTTGCATTCATCACAATAGCATCTGAAATATTTACTAACATTGCCTTTGTGGCGATTTGTTCCAAGCTTAGCCATTTTCTTTTAAAATGCACATCCTCAAAAAACAAATCCTTTGAAAAACACCAATCATTTATGATGGCACCGTCATCGCCGTTAAAGTTATTATTAAAAGCAGAGATTATAAAAGCTTCTTTATCCATATCTTTTTCTTAGAATTTAAATATTTTTTAAACAATAATATTTCTATAAGTATTATTTTAATACAATCTACCAATTTTTTTCACAAAAATTTGTTTATTTAGATTTCCACATTATTAACAAAGAAAGGTGAGGTATGTTTTCGAGATTAAGTATTGGCACAAAGCTGATGTTTTCTGTTGGTTTGACTGTTGTCATAGGTCTTTGTATCTTGGTGGTGGTAATTACTACTAATCTAAGTTCTAGCATGGTTAAAAAGGCCGAGATGATAATTGAGGAGCAAACTTTTGCTTATGCTAACTACGCTAAGGGCTTTTTTGATGAGCTAATATCTGTTGTAAATAATAGTGCAAATGTTTTAGAGAGTGTGTTCGCTTCAAGCAATATAAACGACATATCACTTCAAAGGCTTTCTAATGTGATTTCCTCGGTGGCTGACTCTGGTTATCATATTTCTTATTCTTTTTTCTATATTTTAAATCCTCCTTCGCATTTTAAGCAAAATCCTTTATTTCAGACAAGCAATGGTAAAACCATAATTTTGTTTGAAAATCAAAGCATTAACACAAAAGGAGGCATAGCAGCCGTAAAAAGCACAGATGAAATTTCATCTCTTGATTCTGTTGTAAAAGTGATAGAAAATGCCAGCAAAGCAAATTCTAGTCAAATCTCAATATCTAAGCCTATGCGAATGACTATGAACAACAAAACCTTCGTGGGCAGCTCCGTTGCCTCTGCTGTTTATGGAGAAAATAATGAGCTAATAGGCGTTATCGGCGCTATTTTGGACTTTGCCATTATAGATGAGGTGTTATCAGATCCCAGTACCTTTAATTTTGAAAACGAAGCGAGAGCTTTCTTGTATCAAGATGGAACAGTAGGACTTCACCTAAACAAAGACTTGCAGCTAAGCAAGCTACAAGATAGGATAGATAAAGATAAAAACAAAGAAGCACTTTTGGCTATGGCTGAGAATGAAACAGGGGTGCATGATTATACAACCTCAGGCGGCATTGATTCTTACCTAAGCATACATAGCTTTGGGCTTGAAAATAACAGCTCTAGGTGGATGATGCTAGTCTCAGCTCCTAAGAGCGCCGTTTTAGCCGAGCTTCATTCTTTGCAAAAGATAATCATAGCACTTTCGCTTGTTGTTTTACTTGCTATCTTGCTCATAGTTTATTTCTTTGTTAGAAAAACTGTCTCAGGGCGTCTCCCAACCATAGTGTTAGCCCTCGAAAGATTATTCAAATACATAAACCACGAAGTAAATAACATAGAACCTATAAAGATAAGAGCTAAAGATGAGTTGGGTAAAATTGGCTTAATGATAAATGAGAATGCTAAAAACACTCAAAGAGCCTTAGAAAAAGATTCAAATTTAGTAAAAGAAGCCCTTGATGTAATTAATCACACAAGAGGAGGACACGCAACTAGAAGAATTACCTTACAAGGATCAAATCCTCAACTAAATTCATTAAAGGATTCAGTAAATCAACTCTTAGATTTATTATCAACAGCAATAGGAAATGACTTACCAGAATTAAACAGAGTGTTTGATAGCTTTGTAAAGCTTGATTTCTCAACTGAGGTAAAAGAAGCTAAGGGTAGAGTTGAAATAGTAACAAATACCTTAGGTGAAGAAATAAGAAAAATGCTAAAAACCTCAGCCTCCTATGCAAACAAACTCTCAACCAGAGCAGATGAATTAAAAGAATCTATGCAAAAACTAACAGATGGTTCAAAAGCTCAAGCAAACTCACTTGAACAAAGTGCAGCTGCAGTAGAAGAAATAAGCTCATCCATGCAAAACATCTCAGGTAAAACAGAAGATGTTGCAAGACAAGCTGATGATATAAAATCAATAGTAGAAGTTATAAAAGATATAGCAGATCAAACAAATCTACTTGCCCTTAATGCAGCCATAGAAGCTGCACGTGCAGGAGAACATGGACGTGGCTTTGCTGTTGTTGCTGATGAAGTAAGACAACTTGCAGAAAGAACAGGTAAATCCTTAAGTGAAATAGAAGCTAATATAAATTTATTAGTGCAATCAGTAAATGAAGTAAGTGAATCTATAAGAGAACAAACAGCAGGTGTTACTCAAATAAATGAAAGCATAGCTGAACTTGAAAGTGTAACTAGAGAAAATGTATCTGTAGCTAATGATACAAACTCAATAACAGAAGAAGTTAATACCATAGCCTCTGATATATTAACTGATGTTAATAAGAAGAGGTTTTGAAAATATAAAGGAGGGTGAAGGCCTTCCTTTTAGCTACTTTTCGTAACACAAAATAATATTTTTAACAAATTCACAACGATTTTAAGTTTAAATTTAAAAGATACTCTCTAAATTTACAAGAAATAAAAAAGAAAGGACAAATATGAAGCTGATGTGCCAGATGTGTAGTATCTAGTGCGTCCTTTGGCTTAAGACATTACTTTCCAAAGGTCCAAAAGAGGTGGATAAGGAAGTGTGATGTTAAAAGCAAATTTTCTTATACAAAGTCTTTCTTAACAAAATTCAAAAACTTTCTTATCCTTAAAATTTATAATTTTTAAGGAGAAACGATGACTTTACCTATACTTTACTTGGATGATTTTGAAAAAAATCAAGAACAATTTTTAAAGGACTTAAGAAACATAGTCTCTACTATCGGCTTTTTTTATCTTAAAAACCACGGCATAGATGAAAAACTTAGTAAAAAGCTTTTCACCCTAAGCAAAGACTTTTTCGCCCTTTCAAGCAAGCAAAAAGAAGAAATTTCTATGATACATTCGCCACAATTTAGGGGCTATTCTAGCGAGGGAGGAGAATACACCGCCGGAGCCAAAGACTACAGGGAACAAATCGACATAGGCACGGAAAGAGAAGCTTTAAAATGGGATTTAAGCTCGCCTTTGTGGCAAAGACTTGAGGGGCCAAATTTATGGCCTAAACAGGTGCCAGAGCTAAAAGACACCTTTTTAAAATGGCATGAGCAAACGCAAAATGCTTGTCTAAAACTTTTAAGAGCCTTTGCAAAAGCCTTAAATTTAGATGATGCCGACGCTTTTTCAAAGCTTTATGGCAGGAATTCTTACGAGCATTGTAAATTACTTCGCTACCCAGCACAAAGTGGTGAGAGTAATCAAGGCGTAGGCTCTCACAAAGACGGAGGACTTATAACCTTTGTCTTGCAAGAAGAACAATCGGGACTACAAGCCTTGATAAATGGTAAATGGCTTGATGTGCCGCCGTTAAAGGGCAGCGTGGTGGTAAATATCGGCGAGTTTTTGGAGCTTGCCACAAATGGCTACTTAAAAGCCACCATTCACAGGGTAAATTTAAGTCCAAAAGAAAGATTTTCTATAGCTTATTTTTTAGGAGTGCAGCTTGATAAGGATATACCTATCTTTGATATAGGAGAACTAGCAAAAGAAAGCAGTGGCGTTGATACTGACCCTAAAAACCCTCTGCTAAGAAATGTGGCACAAAATTATTTTAAAAGAATGATTCGCTCGCACCCTGATGTGGCCAAAGCTCATCATAGTGATTTGATAGAAAAATTTAGTTTTGCTTAAGGAGAAAAAATGAGAAAAATATTATTGCTAAGTACGCTTTTACTATCTTTTAGTTTTGCAAACACTCTAAAAGTGGGAGCTTCTATAACTCCTCATGCTGAAATTTTGCATTTTGTGAAAGACAAGCTTAAAAGCGAGGGCATTGATTTGCAAATTTTTGAGATAAGCGATGATGTGATAAATAACGCAAAAGTTGATAGTGGCGAACTTGACGCGAACTATTTTCAGCACGAGCCTTTTTTGCTTGAATTTAACAAGGCAAAAGGCACCAAGCTAGTAAAGGTAGCTTCCATACATATAGAACCTATGGGGGTTTATTCAAGCAAGCACAAGAGCTTCGAGCCTAATGACAGGGCTATCATCTCTATACCAAACGATCCTACAAATGAAAGCAGAGCCCTAAGAATAGTAGAAAGTGCAGGGCTTATAAAGCTGAATGATAAGGAGTTTGTAACTCCGCTTGACATAGTGCAAAATCCTAAAAATCTCAAATTTATAGAGCTTAAGGACGCACAACTGCCAAGGAGTTTGAGCGATGTGGATTACTCGCTTATAAATAGCAATTTCGCCTTACAGGCAGGGCTTTCGCCGGCTACAAATTCGCTTTATACTGAAAATAAATACAGCAATTACGCAAACATAGTAGCGGTAAAAAAAGGCAAGGAAAATGATACTAAAGTATTAGCCCTTATAAAAGCTTTGCAAAGTGATGATGTAAAAGAATTTTTAAAGGAAAAATACAAAGGCGCGGTGATACCGGCATTTTAAAATAAATCAGCCTAGTCCTAAATTTAGAACTAGGCTATCAAAAAACCAAAAAGCCCAACCAAAAGCTAGACCAAACAAAGAATTTATCAAAGACCTTTAGTCTTTGATTTATATTAAGCCCTTAAAACTAAAGTAGAAGTGTTAAAACTCCCACCTAATCCCAACTTGTCCACTTATAAAAGAATCAGCATTATCATATACTCTTTTTGATATAAGACTTTTAGCAGCTAAGGACAAGTTTAAAGCTAAACCATCATTATTAAGATCAACCTTACCTCCTGCTAGTATTTGAGCATAGGTTCTATTCTTATTAACTTCTTTAGTATCTATAGTAATGACATTATTAGACCCAGCCACAACTACATTATAAAAAGAAGCATCATTACTTGCAAAATGTTCTATCTTAGGTCCTATGAAAAAGAAAGAATTTTCATTAAAATATTGTTTTAAACCTATACCTAGATCAAATGATATTGCAGAAGCTGCATAAGATTTATGCTCTAAAGAAAAATCAGACCTTGTATTATAAGCTGGAGTATAAGTATTATAATAATTAACTCCTATAAAATGCTTTATAGATGTTCCTCCATTATCAGCTAAATCAACTACCTTACCTACAGAAGCTGATATTGTATAATAGTTTCTTGTAAAAGATGAAGAAGTATCATATGAACCTAGCATATAATTTTGCTTAGCAGGATTAAAACCAAAATTTGCTTTTAAATCAAGTTCCATATTATTAGCAAAGTTTTTATTATAATATAGTCCTAATTGATATGATTTTCCCTCTTCATTTATAATACTATCTTTTAAATTTACATCTGCATATGTTAGATAAAGTCCTAGTAAGCTATCATCAGATATTCTTTTATCAAATCCTAAACTTCCTCCTAATACAGAAGCAGAATTACTATTAAGT
The DNA here is from genome assembly GCF_002238335.1 of Campylobacter avium LMG 24591. Taxonomy (NCBI): domain Bacteria; kingdom Pseudomonadati; phylum Campylobacterota; class Epsilonproteobacteria; order Campylobacterales; family Campylobacteraceae; genus Campylobacter; species Campylobacter avium. The sequence continues at coordinate 1,482,933 of NZ_CP022347.1, read as the reverse complement.
ATATTCTTACCACCAAAGAAATTTGCCCATAAACCATTATCTGTATTATTTATAAAAGTAGCATATGTTCTTCCTGCTTCATCATATGCCATATTACCCATCTTTTCTTCATCACTTTTATAAGGATTTTTAAGATAAACCATTCTTGCATTTATAGCTGCTTCATTGGTTAGATTTATTATTTGTTGTTGAGATGAGATTGCTGAGTTTGAATTTGCTATGCTTTTTGCTGATTTATTAATACTACTTGCTACTTCTGCTTTGTGGGATGGGGAGTTTAGCATTTCAAAGATTACATAGTTTTTTAGTCCTGAATTTGCTATGTTTTTATCTATAAGATTAGTGCTTAGCTCAAGTATTTGTTCATCTTTTATAAAAAGGGAGTTGTATTCTTTTAGGGCTTGTTGTTTGGCTTCACTCATAGTGCTTGAGGAATTTGAATTTAAAACACTGTCTGTAGTTGAATTCAAACTTGAATTTGTATTACTCGCATTGCCACTTAAAGAACTTGAATTCACTTGTGAATTTGAGTTTGTATTGGCTTGGCTATCTTGGGTATCTGTTGCATCAGCATTTAAAAACTTATCCAAAGCTTCTATTTGGGTGTTTATGTCGGCTATTGCCTTTTCATACTCAGATTTTATGTTGGCATCATTACTTATATTGTTTAAATTCTCTAATTCTGCTAATAAAGAATTTTGCAAGTAATTTCTCTTAGAGCTTAAAAACTCATCCATATTCCTAGCTTTCTCACTTAAATCACCATTTATAAAGACATAAGAAGGAGAATTTTCATTTCTTTCATAGCTTACTGTGTAGTCTAACAAGGGCTTTAAATTTATAGTGCTTTGAAAGCTTTCCAAATTTATATCCTTATTACTTAAAATTTGTTGATAAGGAAGATGTAAAAAAGCAGTTGCTTCATTGTTTAAACTCATAAAGTCATCAGAAAAGCCTTTATTTGCCTGTAAAGCTATGAAATTATTTAATTTTACATTTTTTATATCAGTAATGCTATTAGAAAAAAATATACGAAAATTACCCGGTGTTGTTTGGTTAAGATACTTATTAACTCTTGCAATCTCTCCATTTACTATAAAATTTGAATGAGTTCTTGAGCCATCATTTTCAAAATTTACAATAATGGGTATAGAATTTGGATTATTGCCATTAAGTATCAAATCCCCACTTATATAAACAGAGCCTTCTTTGCCTAAGGAAAATCTTGCAAGATGATTATTTTCTAAGAAATCATCAGCTATGCTTGATTCTTGGTATCCAGGCTCTTGGTGCAGAAAATCCACATACTTCGCATCCAAAATACTTTGTGTTCTTATTTGAAAGTCTATGTTGCCTATTCTAAGGTAATCTGATGTATAAAGACGAGGATTGTAAACTGTTCTTTTATACCCGCTGTAAGAGGAGATGCCTTCATAAATGGCTATGGCTTCATTTCTTATCTTTTTTAAATCAACTAGAAAAATAGTCTTTTCGTTTGCAGGGATATTAAAATAAAAAGGCAGAGAAAAATCCATATCCAGACCTTCAGCTATAATCACATCTAAACGAGGACTAGGATATTCAGGTATCATTTCTAAGACGTTTTTTCCTGATCATATATTAAATTATCCGGTAATGAGTAATCACCTGGTCTTACTGTTATGTAATCTGCATAAATATTAGAATACAAAATAGCACAAGCTACAAATGAAAATGTAGTGTTTTTAACAATATTTTTTATAAACATAAATATCTCCTTAAAATTTATCTAAAATAAAAATAAAATTTGATTTAAAAATACAAGACTAGATAAAAACCAAAGGCAACTATATACAAAAAAAACGAAAAATGCCTTTAAAATACCAAGATAAAGGACTTTAAAAGCATTTTAAGCCAAATTTTTGGTAAATCAATGGCAAATGAAGCCAAAAATTCTTTAAAATTCTTTGGAATTTTTTCAAAATTTTAAAAGAGACTGTATAGAAAAGTAACAAAATTTCTAGATAAATTTTTATCTTTCTAAGAAAATTTGATTTAAGCTACTTGTAACAAGATTTTAATTATGATTATTTTAATGTTTAAGGCGACTAACTTGAGGCTTTAGCCGAAAGGAGGTTGTGATGGTAGAGATTATCGCGTTTACGATAGTTTTGACCGCATTAGTCTTAGCTCTTAAAAGCTAAACTAATGCTAATATTTTAAACAATCTGTTTTAATTATAGATTCGTCCTGCTTAGTCCTTGCTTAAACAGATAAATAAATTTTTTAAAGCCTCAATTGTGTAGGACGGATTGAGGCTTGGTATCTTTTTAAGTGCTTTAGTTGTGTATTTGCTTATAGATATAAGAGATGCTCTTGTAGATAATAAAAACTAGCATTTAAAGGCTAGTTTTAAACTCTAAAATTTCATTAGCCTTAAAGGGCACTACATCGCCATACTTGCTAGGAATTTGCCATTTTTCTTTTTTAAGACTTATAATCTTGTCTTTTTCAAAGCTTAGCTTGTGAATTTTAACAGCATTATCACTTATGAATTTTTGCAAATTTTCTTCGTTTGAGTGCTTAGTAAAAAGCTCACAAAGCAAAGGCAGGGCAAGTGGTGCTGAAAATACCCCTGCCGCACAGCCGCAGCACTCTTTCTCGCTTAGAGGATGGGGCGCACTATCGCTTCCAAACATTACCTTTTCGTGTCCTGCAAAGGCTAATTCGCACAAGGCTTCCTTATCTTCGTATCTTTTTGCTATGGGTTTGCAAAAAAGATGTGGATTTAACTTCCCTCCTAAAACATCATCAAGAGTTAAGATTAAGTGATGAAGCGTTATGGTGGCGTATAAATTCTCATACTCTTTTAAAAGCTGACATAATCTTTTTGTGGTGATATGCTCCATAACTATCTTTAAATTTGGAAAATTCTTAGCCAAATTCTCATAAATTTTTGCAAAATTTGCTTCTCTATCCATAACGAAATCATTTGTTTCACCGTGTATTAAAAGCGGAATTTCAAGCTCACTCATCGCTTGTAAAGTGCCTTTTAAGCTACTTATATCAAAATTTGCTATGCCAGAGCTTGAATTTGTAGTAACTCCAGCAGGATAAAGCTTTATAGCAAAGATATGCTCTTTTGCCTCTTTTAAAAAATCATACTCATAATTTTGATAAAAAAGCGTCATTAAAGGACTAAAGTCCTCTGTACCACAAGCACTGATAATTCTTTGCTTATACTCTTTTAAGGACTTTATGTCACAAAGTGGGGGGATTAAATTTGGCATTATAACAGCTGCCTTAAAATCCTTAGCAGAAAAGGGTGCAACAAGTTTAAGCATAGCATTATCTCTTAAGTGTAAGTGCATATCCAAAGGGTTTTTAAGCCTCATTTTTATCTCCTAGCAAAAGTTCGTAAAAGCCATTTTTATGCTTTTTTAAAATTTTATTTTCTTCTAAGAATTTAAAAGCGTTTATTACGGTTGGTTTGCTTAAATTTAAGTCCTCGCAAAGGCTGTCTATCTTAGCGAAAATGAAATTATTCTCATCGGCTATTTTACATAAAAACTTAAAAAGTTTAAACCTTTTCTTGCCAAAAATTTTTTCACAAAGCCTTTCTACTTTCTCATCTTTCATAACAATCCTAAAAGCACAAAAAACCAAGAAAAAAGCGCAAGTAAGACAGAAAAAAACACAGCCGCACTAGCGCAGTCCTTAGCTATCTTAGCCTTTGTTTTAAACTCCTCAGTTACTAAATCCACACAGCTTTCTATGGCTGAATTTAAGGCTTCTACTATGAGGATTAAAAACAAAACAAAGGCTAAAAATAAATGCTCAAGCAAACTTAGGGGCAAAAAGAAATTTAGAATTAAAGCAGGTATGATGACTAAAAGCTCAAGCCTAAAAGCCATCTCGTATCTAAGCATAGCTAAAATGCCCTCAAGTGCGTATCTAGCGTTGTTAAAAAATGAGTATTTTGGCTTCAAGGTTTATCCTTTCTTAAAAAATCATACTCTTTTTCATAAAGTGCAGAGCTTATGGAAAAATATCCCAAAAGAGTGCTAAAGATATTATCGTGCGAAAGCTCTAAAAATTCGCTTTTTTTAGCAGTTTGTAGCAAGGTTTCATTAGAGCTATAAAAAAGCATAGGAACCTTAGTTTGCGTATCCGGCGCCATAAAATACGGCATAGAATGCAAGTAAATTCCATTTTCACCTAAACTTTCTCCATGGTCTGACACATAAAGCAAGGATACTTCATAGTCTTTTTGACTTTTTAAACGCTCAATAAGTTCTTTTAGTATGAAATCCGTGTAAAGTATGGTGTTATCGTAAGTGTTTATAAGCTCATCACTAGTGCATTTAGAAAGCTCGTTTGTATCACAAGTTGGCTTAAATTTCTTAAATTCATCAGGATATCTTTTGTAGTAAGCAGGTCCGTGCGAGCCCTGCAGGTGCAAAATGATGATATTTTGCTTATCTAAATTCTTTAAAGCGGTGTTAAAATCATCCAACAAAGCTTCATCATAATCAAAACTCCTCATAAAGACATTTTGTTTATCCAGCCTATCGCAAACGCCCTGACAGCCGCCAGAGTTATTAGAAATCCAAGTGATTTTAAGCCCTGTTTTTTCAAAAATGTCTAAAAGATTTTCAGCATACTCAAAGCTTTGATAATCTTTTCTTTTTGACTTAGAAAACATGCAAGGTAAGGATATGGCAGTTGCGGTGCCGCAAGATGAAACAGAGTTAAAATACACCAAGCCATTTATCTGCTTTGTGTAAAAATTTGTATCATTTTTTTTATATCCGCTAAGAGAGAAATTCGCTGCTCTAGCGGTTTCGCCCAAGACTAGAACGAGTATTTTTTTACTTGTATTATCCTCTTTAAAGGCGTCATTAGATATGATTTCAAGCTCTTTTTTGGTACGAAGTTCAAGTTGATAGCATCTCATAAGAGCGTAAATTTGATAAAAAGGCGCGTTATACATCTTTAGATAGCTATGCACCCTAAAAAATGGCACATAGGTTTTGCTAAAAGGCATGAAAAAGCATAAAAATAACACAAAGGCAAGCCCTATGCTAGAAAGCCTGATGAAAATATGTTTTTTAAAACTAGGATAGACAATTTCTAGCTTAAAGATGAGATAAGATAAAAACAAGGCCAAAAGTATAAACAAAAAAGCCTTTAAGCTTAAAAGGTCTAGCACCTCTTTTTTGTCTGTATTCATGGCGTTTTTTATCATGGTAGGGTCTATTAAAACCCCGTAAAAATGCAAAAAATAAAAAGAAATAAGACTAGTTATAAGAAAAAGTATGAGAAAAAATTTAAGCACATATCTAAAAAACAAGATAGCCAAGATGATGTAAGCTAAGCAAAAATAAGACAAAAATAAAAAAACCGTTAGTAAAAATTTATCTTGCGAAAAATTCTCATAAGCTATAAAAAAAGCCTTGAAATTTATAAGGCTTATCGCAAGGGTGCTAAGAAGTGTCAAGCTTAGCCAAGAAATTTTTAGTTTAAACATAAATTTTCCTTAAAAAAGTTTAAATTATAAAGTTTAAAGATTAATCAAAAATTATGTTAAGATAAGCATTTGACTTAAAGTATAGTAAGGATTTAAATGAAATTTATATCTTGGAATGTAAATGGACTTAGAGCCATTTGCGATAAAAATGCACTTGAGTGGTTAAGGGATGAAAAGGCTGATTTTGTAGGCTTTCAAGAGGTTAAGGCTAGTGAGGATAAATTCCCAAAGGATATTTATAATCTTGGCTTTGAGCATATAAACTACAACTGCGCTAAAAGAGCAGGGTATTCTGGCGTGATGAGCTTGAGTAATTTTAAAAGCGAGGTTTTTAAGTGCGAATTTGCTCCTGATGATGAGGGCAGGGTTTTAGAACATAGATTTAAAAATATAGCTCTTTTTAATATTTATTTTCCAAATGGTCAGCAAAATGAGCAAAGACTGCAATACAAGATGAAATTTTATGAGGATTTTTTACTCTATCTTAAAAAGCTTCAAAAAGAAGGTCTTGAAGTGATAATTTGTGGGGATGTAAATACCGCACATAAAGAAATAGACCTAACACACCCAAAGGCAAATGCAAAGACATCAGGCTTTTTGCCTATAGAAAGAGCTTGGATAGATAGCCTTTTAGAAAATGGCTTTTTAGATACTTTTAGAATGATAAATGGCGATGTGAAAGAAAAATACTCGTGGTGGTCGTATAGGGCTAGAGCTAGGGAAAAGAATGTGGGCTGGAGGATTGATTATTTTTTTATATCAAAGGGGCTTGAGAGTAAGTTAAAAGACGCCTTTATAAGAACTGATATTTTTGGCTCAGACCACGCACCTGTTGGCATAGAGCTTGATATTTAGTTGGCCTTTTAGATGATTTATTTTTAAAAAAAGTTATTATATTTAATTTTTTTGCTTCATTTTTTAAAATTTGCACTATAATTTCTTTTTATTTTTTAAGGAGATTGTATGGAGTTTTTAGAACTTATTTTGGTTTTAATCGCCCTCATCTTAATCATAAAAAAGCCAGAAAAGGAAAATTTGGCCTTTGCTTTGGTTATGATTTCGTGGGCGATGATGGTTTTTTTGTACGTTGGGCACAAAAGCTCAGGACTTTTAAGTGCTATGAATTTATAAAGGTGACGATATGAAAGAACTTTGCAAAGTTAAAAATTTTTATTTTTTACTGTCTTTAGCCGCGTTTTTAATCATACTTTTACCTGTTGGCATAGCTAATATAGTCTTTGGTTATATGATGGGTGATAGCCCTTGCTATCTTTGCTGGGGACAAAGAGAGGCTATGATTTTCATAGGTGTTGTAGCCTTTTTTATAGTGAGGTATGGTTTTAAGGGAAAATACATAGCCGCTTTATTGCTCATTAGTGCTGTTGGCTTGTATCAGTCTTTTTTACACTACGGAGCACACGCACATAGGGATTTAGACCAAGGTTTTTCACTGCAGGTTTTTGGAATTCACACATATTTTTGGGCTGAGGTGGTGTTTTGGTTTGTTATTATATTTTTAGGAATTTTATTTCTTTTAGTGCCTAAATTTAGCGATTTTGACAAGGAAATGAACGGCAAAAAATACAGAGATTTTAGCAAAACTGGCTTTATCTTTGTTATCATAAGCAGCATTATAGTAGCTTCTAACGCCTTTCAAGCCTTTGTTAGCACAGGCGTACCTCCATACATAGGACAAGGAGATCCTGTTAGATTTAGCCTAAACCCTAAATATGTGATTTGGAGCACAAATGGCTGGAAAGGCAATTGGCAAAACATTTCATTCTTAGGCAATAGGGATGTGAAAGCTCCTGATTACGCTTTTGCACCGGCTAGTGAGAAGCTTGGCATTAAATTTGACAATGACTCAAACAACTCGCCTTTTGCTAGCATAGACCAAAAATTAAACATCATAAGCGAGAAAAAGCTAGAATTTGACAAAGCTATCAATACTATTGCTTACATAAATAACGAATTTGTGGCTTCTTCTAAGTGGTCTGTGTATTTTTTAAATGATGATTTTTCTGTGAAAAGCGATTTTGAGCTAGACCCTTATTTTTCGGCCACGATAGACCCTATCATAGGCATAATACCTTACCTACAAGATAAATTTATGCTAATGGGTTCAAACAAGAGCTATCTAAGATTTGCTAAAAATGAAAATGCAGATGAAGTCTTGCAGTATGCTGATTTTATCAAGGGTGCTGATAAATTTGAGGGACAAGGCGATAAGCTTGGTAGAGGAAGACTAGATACTGTTCGTGCTAAACTTAATCACACAGCAAGCATGACAAGCGATGATAAATATTTTTATCTAGCAACCGTGCCAAATAACAAAAATGCTAAGAAATTTGTTATTTCTAAATTTTTACTAAGCGATAGAGTTTTGTCTGCTGAATTTACACCAAAGGCGAATTTAAAAGAAGGCAGCACCTTAGGAGAGCTTTATATAACATCTATGACTTATAAAGACGGCTTAATTTACGCCCTTAGCAAAAATCACAATGTTATAGCTGTAATCGACCCTAACAAAGAAGAAGTTGTAAAAACAATCTCTTATCCTGATAGTATAAAAAATGCTAGAAGTATCTTTTTTAAAGATAATGTCTTGCACATAATGTCTTATCAAGATTCACAAAACATACTTTACACCTTAAAGTAAAAGCCTTCATTACGAAGGCTTTATTTAAAGTTCTTTGTTACAATAAGTCCTTTTATAAAGGACTTAGATGTTTAAATCATTTTATTTAAGTAAAAAATTCGCCCTTTATGCTTATTTAGGTTTAGCTTTTTTGCTCGCCTTGCTTTACATTCAAACAAGTTTAAGTGTTTCTATTAATGAGTGGTATAAAGATTTTTACGATGTTTTGCAAGCTCCCAAAAAAGAAGTTTCCGAGGCTGAATTTAAACAAGCCTTGATAGATAATAACAACACAGCCATAGCGCAAAAAAAGCTAGATGAGGCTAATTTTATAAACAAATTCTCCTTATTTTTTTACCAAAGTTTGCTTGAAGTTTTTTTTGACTCCAGAGATATAAGCTCTCATGGCACGTACGGCATAAGTGTTTTTTATTCTCTTGTGTGGGTATTTTTGGGCATTGCTATACCTTATGTTTTCATTGCTACCGTTGGCATTTACTTTGCTAGTCTTTACACTTTTAAGTGGCGTGAGGCGATGACCTTTGAGTATCTTAGGCTATGGAAGTTAAAGGATGATAACATAGAAGGAAGCTCGCAAAGAATTCAAGAGGATTGTTATAATTTTTCTAAGATAGTTCAAAAATTAGGCCTTGAATTTGTAAAAGCACTCATGATACTAATGGCTTTTATTCCTATACTTTACACTCTTAGCGAGCCTATTTCAAGGGCTTTATTTGAAAAGCTTGGCGATGAGAGCTTTTTTGCCTTTTTAAAGCATGTGGATGGCTTTTTGGTATATGTAGCCTTTTTCATCTCTCTTGGTGGGCTTGCTATATCTTGGTTTGTGGGCATTAAACTGCCAGGCCTTGAGTACAATAATCAAAAGGCGGAGGCTGCTTTTAGAAAAGAGCTTGTTTTTGCTGAAGACGATAGGAAAAATTACGCTAGCAAAGAGAGTATGCTTGAGTTATTTACAGGCCTTAAGCTTAATTACCGTAGGTTGTTTTTACACTATGGTTATTTTAATATCTGGCTTATTTTGTTTGAACAAAGCTTGGTTATAGTGCCATTTTTGATAGTAGCGCCGTCTTTGTTTGCCGGTATTATAGGGCTTGGCATAGTTATACAAATGAATAATGCCTTTGACCAGGTTAGAACCTCTTTTAGTGTTTTTATCACAAATTGGACAACTATCACAGAGCTTAGAAGCATACATAAAAGACTTAAGGAATTTGAGCAAAATATAGCTTATAAGTGATTATCTTGCAACGGTGAAAGTTCTTAAATCACTTTCTCCTTGCTGATTTACAACATAAAGCTTGTAAGTTCCTGGATTTAAATCAAGCTCAAGTTCGTTTTTATAGCCCTCATAAATCAAATTTTCATTTAAATAATAATAAAGCTTGTCATTTTTTACATTGGCTATCTTTACCACAAGACCTTTTTTCTGATTTAAATCCCTTGCTAGGATTAAATTTAAATTATGCGTAGGGTATAAAATTTCAAGTGATTTAAAAGCTTTTACAGACATTCTTTCTTGCTTTAAAAACGACACGGCATTTAGCGGCAAATCAAGCCTTAAAACAGCTTGTGCGTCTTTGAAGTTGCTATGCAAAGAAGTTATTTTTTCTCCCTCATACTCATAAAAGGTCTTTAAAAATGGCGAAGTTCTTAGCACCTTAGCTTGTTTTGGATATAAATCCTTTATGTAAGCTCCCTTGTTGTCGTACCTGTAGCCTGTTAGAAAGTCAAGTTTTATGAGTTTTAAATCATCCGGTTTTTTGAAGGCTAAATTTGTATTATCTAACAAAGACAAAAGCTCAAAAAACAAATCCCCAGCTATGCTCACTCCGTACAAATTCGCATTAGCCTCGCCGCTAAAATTTCCAACCCAAACCCCAAGCGTGTAATTAACACTTGTCCCTATCGCCCAAGCGTCTTTTCTTCCATAGCTTGTCCCTGTTTTCCAAGATATGATTTTGTTGTTTTTGTTGTACTGTTCTAGACCTACTCTTTGAAGATTGTTTAGTGCTTCTAAGGTAAGATAGGCTGAGCCTTGAGAGAAAATTTGCCTTTTTTGCGGGCTTTGTTCTTGTTCTTTGTATGAAATTTCACCAAGCATTCCGTAATTTCCAAGTGCTAAATAAAGCTTAGTAAGCTCTTCTAGGCTAAATTCTTTCGTTCCTAAGATAAAAGACAAGCCGTATTTATCATAATCCTCATCCTCAAAGTTCAAAAAATCTTTCATTTTGAAAAAAAATTTATCGTATCCATAGTCTTTTAGCAAGGCCACAAAAGGCACATTTAAAGAGCGTCTTAAGCTTTCCTTTGCACTTACTAGGCCGTAGTGTTTTTTGTTCGCATTTTGGGGATTGAAATTTGAAAAAAATGTAGGCACATCAAGCAATATCGACTTTGGAGCTATCAAGCCATCATCTATAGCTAAGGCATACAAGAAAGGTTTTAGGGTAGAACCAGCGCTTCTTTTGGCCACAACCCCGTTTATCTGCCCTAAATGCGTATCGTAAAAATCCTGAGAACCAACATAAGCTAAAGCCTTGGAAGTTTTTGTATCAAGCAACAAAATGGCCAAATTTTGTATGCCTAGTTGTTTAAGATAAATAGAATACTCCTTTGCCTTTCTTTCAAATCTTTCTTGCACGGACTTATCTATGCTGGATATGAGTTCTTTTTGCTTAGAATTTAGAAGTTCTTGTGCTAGATGAGGTGCTAAATTTCGTCTTGGCTTAAATTTTGGCAAGGGTTCTAGCAGGGAAAGTTTGTAAATATCCTCTTGCATGTAGCCTTTTAAAAAGAGTTTTTTTAGCAAGGCATTTCTTTTTAAAAGCAATTTATCATCATTTTTTTCTAAGCTTATAAGGCCGGGCGAGTTAGGAAGCACTGCTAAAACAGCGGCCTCGCTCCAAGACAAATCCTTAGGATTTTTATCAAAATAAAATCTAATCGCCGAAGCAAAGCCCACTAAATTCCCGCCATAAGGCGCATTATTTAGATAAAGCTTTAAAATTTCATCCTTTGTGAGCTTTGTTTCAAGGGCAAGGCTTTGTATGATTTCTTTAACTTTATTAAGATAGGTTCTTTGATTATCCGAGCCAAGTTTTACTACTTGCATGGAAATGGTGCTAGCACCGCTTCTTTTATCTGTTAGGATATTGTTTTTCAAAGCTCTTAAAATTGCTAAAAAATCCACCCCAAAATGAGAGTAAAAATTCTTATCCTCATACTCAATAACTGCGGTTTTAAGCCTGCTTGGTATATCATCGCTTCTTATGTGCCACTGCTCATCATCATTTATAAAAGCGCTTAAAATTTCTTTATTTTTATCGTATAAAACCTTGCTATATCTGCTATTAAAGGTTTGTAAGAGTTCTTTTTCATCAAAGCTAAAAAATACAAAAACTAGAAATAAAAAAAGTAAAAGCCCTATAAAAATAGAGCTTTTAAGAATTTTACCTTTCATGAACTGTTATGGTTCTGGCTTTTTCAAAGGCTTGGAAATTATTATCATACATAGCTTCGGCGTAAGTTCCAGGCATAATAAATTTACCCGGCGTAACGACATTTAACCTAGCTCTTAAATACAAGGTTTTGCCCTTTTTTAAGCTCATAAACCACATAATCTTATCATCTCTAGTATCCACAAAATCAAGCTCAGGCGTATTTTGCACCGTGCTTATTAATTTATTATCCTTGTCTAAAAGATTGCTAGATACTTCAAAGCCGCTAGGCAAAAGCTGAGTTAGAGCCACATTTTCTAAATAAGAAACAGGAGCATTATCCTTTAATCTTATAGCCGTTTCCATGTATATGCTATCAGAGCTTTTAAAAGTATCCTCCGTATACAAGGCAGCCTCGTTAAAATGCCCATTGCTTAGCTCTACAGTATTTGCATTATAAAATTTGCTTGAAAGTTCTATGTATTGATTAGCCGTGCCGGAGTTATCCGCAAGGGGTTTTGCTTCCTTTAAAAAGCCCTCTGCGATAAAGTCTACAAAGAGTTCTTTTTTGCTTTCGATAACAGCCTTGCCCTTGTTAAATTCAAAGCTTTGCTCATCATTTTGATTAAGTCTGATATTTTTGCCGTCTAAATTTAAAGTAGCGTCCATAAAATTTTCACTAGCGCTTTCTTTGATGTTTAAAGACTGGGCAAAAGCATATAAAGCATAGCCCATGCTTTGAGTTGAAAGGTAGTTATTTGAGCTTAGCTGCGTTGTTAAGTCTTTTAGCAAATTTGCATCATTTTTACCATAGATTTGATTGTAAGCTACTGCTATTATGGCCTTATCCCTTGTGCTTGAGCCGTAAGTGTAGCTATAAAATGTGCTATTTGGTGTTGTCGAGGTTTGAGAAGCTATTTTTAAAGCACTTTCATCAATTCCGGCTAGTTTGTAAGCAGCCGCTAAAAGCCATTTAGATTCATTACTAAGTTCGCTTAATCTTTCATAAAGCATATTCATAGCACTTATATTTGGCTCTTTTGCAAGGGCTAATAAATAAAGCGAATAAGCCTTTAAATTTAGCGTGTAGGCTGACTGCGTGCCTGAGCTTACGAAGGATTTTTGATACTCTATCCACCTTTTTAGCATAGAATCAGGCACATAATACCCAGCCTCCTTTGCTAAAAGCAAGAACATGCCCGCGTAGTTGCTGCCATAAGCGTTTGATTTGTTTCCGCCAGGCCAATACGAAAAGCCGCCATCTGCTGTTTGAAATTTAGCAAACCTACTCACAGCTGCGTTTATGTTGTTAATAGCCGTTTGCTTGTCGGCTTTTTTGCTAAATCTATCAAGGTAAAGTTGAGGTAAAACCGCCGAGGTTGTTTGTTCTATGCAACCGTAAGGGTATTGCAAGAGGTATTTAAGCCTGTGTTCTATATTTATTATAGGTCTTGGAGATACCTTGATATGAGCTCTTACGCTATTTTTTATAAAGGTGTCAGGGATTATAAATTCTTGCTTAGAATTATTTGCATTAAGCAAAACGCTCTCTCTTTCATATGTGAAAGCACTTAAAGGCTTGATGTCAATTTGCACAGTGTTTTTGTAAGTGTAAGAATTTGCCCTAAGTTCAAATTCTATCTCCTCGACGCCTATTAGCTCATCACTTACCTTTGCGTTAAATACTATATCCTTTGACTTAAAGTGCTCAAAATCAACCTTTATGCTATCTTCTTTAAATTTAATTAGCTTATTTTTACTACGCACTGTCAAGGTAGCACTTTTAACATTATCCTCGGTTTTAAACACCTGGGTTAAGAGCTTAAATTCATCTCCTAATCTCAAGGCTCTTGGCAAGGTTTCAAGCATTACAACAGGCGCGCTAACTGTTATGTTTTTAGAAGCAGAGCCAAGGGACTGTTTAGACGAAGCAATTGCCATAATCCTAACAGAACCCATGTATGATGGCATTGTAAATTTAAGCTGAGCATAGCCCTTATCATCGCTTTTTACAGGTGTTTGAAACAGCACAACAGGCTTAAATCTTTGTGCTTCTTCGTCTCTATTTTTATCCACTCTAAGTTCTTTGTCGCCTCCCGTGCTTAGCACAGTTCTAGCATTTTCATCAAGCTTAGCTATAATTTTGTCGTAAGTATCAAAAATTTTCAGCTTAAAGCCGGTTTTTGCGTAAAAATACCCCCAAATATCCGGGGTTTTAAAATCAGTCAAAGAAAGTAAACCCTCATCCACAATGGCTACAGTGTAAGTAAAGGGCTTTTTATCACTGCTTTGTAGTTCAACTTCAAATTTATCATTTGGTCTTATTTTATCCGGTGCTTTGATGTTTAAGTTTAATTTTGTGCTATCATCTTTTACAGATATAGGCACGACACCAAAAAGTTTTAAGGCTCTATCGTTGTTTAGCGTTTCGTAATTTTGTATCAAATTTACACTTACATAGATATTTGGCACATAGCTTTTGTCTATTTTTACTTCAAGTTTTGTTGAATTATCTGTCGTTTTTACAGCATATCTTTGCAAAATATCCTTGTCATTGCTTATGCTAACTAGGGCTATGGCATCTTTTACGCTTTCAAATTCAACCACGGCAGTATCGCCTATGTTGTATTCTTTCTTATCGCTTTTAATCTTTAAAGAGCTGATTATATCAGCTTTGTTAGGCTCGCCAAATGAGCTTACATAAAAATGCTGCATTGTTCTTACATAAGGTTCGTTTTTATCCTTGATAAGCACATACATATCCCCATAATACCCTGAGGTATCAAAAGAAAAGCTTGTTGGCTTATCTTGCGATTTTAACTTGCCTTTATGCACAAGTTTGGAAGTTGTTGCTCTTTTAGAGGATTTTAAAAAGCTATCAAATCTATCATAATCCCACCACCAAGAGTAATCGACCTGATAAATTTCATATTCTAAATCTTTGTTTTTCACTAAATTTTCGTTTAAATCACTAACCACAACATCAAATCTCAATTTACTTCCGGACTGTGCGTATGAGTTTTCAAGCTTTTTAACACCTATAAAATGCTTTGTTTTATTTATGTCAAGCTTGCTTACAGCCTTTGTGCTTTTTCCTCCGCTTTCAAAAACTTCTGTATTTATCACGGCTTCAACCAACAAACCATTGGCGTTAAGCACTCTAGAAGGCATATTAAAAGAGCCCTTGTATAATCCATTTTCATCTAAGTTAGCATTTTGATTATCATAGTTTGCGTATAAAAGATTTGCAAGGTCTTCAAAGATGTAATTGGTGTATTTTGAATTTACAAAGGGCTTGTGTTCGTATCTTATGTTTGTTTTGACTTTCAAATTCGCACTAGGCGCACCAAATAAATAGCTTGAGTTTATATCGTAAAACACCTTGTTTTCATCTGCTATGGCACTTAAATTCACCTTAAGACGGTTTGGCTCTACTGTTTGAACCAAGATGTCTTCATAAAAGCTATTATTAGCTATTTTTAGCTGTGCTTTGTAAATGCCTGTTAGAGCGTTTGTATCAAGGCTTATTTTATGATAAAACATCCCATCGCTACTAGGATTTAAAAGAGCTTTATCTAAAATTTTACTGCCTTTTGGGTCGTGTATGCTTAGTTCTATCGGGTGCTCTACGAAATTATCATCATTTTTTGCCACGACGGTAAAATGCACATCATCGCCCGGCCTATAAACTCCTCTATCTGTGTATATGAAGGCCTTTGTTGAGCCTGGGTTTTGCACGCCAGCTACATCAAAGCCGTCTAAACTTACGGGATTGCTAAGCTTTAAGATTGTTGCTTGCTTAGTATCGCTTGCTATGAGCAGCATAGCTTCCTCGCTATTTATCTTATCGAAGACAAGCTCGCCGTCGCTGTTTGTTGTGCCGCTTGTAACAACTTTGTTGTATCTATCTATGAGTTCTACTTTGATGTTTGAAAGAGGATTTGAGCTTGTGAAATCCCTAGCATTTACATAAATTTTATCATTTATGTTTTCGGCTATTAAGGCTATGTTAGAAAAGATTAGGTTTTTAGAAATTTTGCCCTTGCCGTATAAAAATCTGTCTTTGTGATATTCCTCATCAAAACTATACTCAATGCCGTCCTCAAGTGCTTGCAAGGTAACTGTAAATACCCCTGTTAAGTCTTTTAAGCCATCAAGTTGTATTTCGCTGCTTACCCATTTATTTTTATCAAGCACCACATCAAATTCTTTGCTCAAAACCTCTTTTGCAACATACTCAAATCCGTCATTGCTGTAATAACTATCCCTTTGTGTCGTAAGAGCCACACTTGAATCCGCGTCAGAATCCATGCCATTTTCGAAATTTTTATATCTTAGATACTCACTTAGGTTGTTCACTTGAATTTGATGTACGGTTAGTTTTATCTTGCTTAAATTTCTAGTTTTAATGCCTATTTTTTTATTTGCGCTAAGCGGTAAAAATACACCTCTTGAGGCAAAAGAAAGCCCAGGTTCAAGGTCTTTAAAATCCACATCAAATACCAGAGTTTTTTCAAGCTTTGCATTATTTTTTGCCTTAAAGCCTTGCATAATTTGCACTTTATAAGTGCTGCTTGTGTCGAAATTTCCATTAAGTTTTAAAGTATTGCCAAACACAGAAGCTGTGTATGAAAGGTTAGGACTTATACTTACAAAGTCTTTTAAATTTTGCTTATCGTCAAGTTCTTGTGAGAATTCTATATTTATCAATCTTTCATCGGTTTTAATAGCAGTGCTTACAAGCTTATCGTCCTCAGCCTTTTTTAGGGCTAAATTGTAAGAAAAAGTTTCATCTTTTTTAAGCCCCATTTTTCTAGCGTCAAGCTCTAAATCAAATTTAAGCATATCTACATCTTTGATATCCTCAGTTTCTATGAAAATTCCACTTGCATATTCTTTCACTGCAAAGTTTGTGCTTTTATCGTTAATTTTTACCTCAATTGCGTCCTCATTTACAGCCACAAACTGCGGGCTTTTTATGAAATACATCCTAACTCTTTTGGAATTTGCATCCTCGCCCTCAACCACTTTTATATAATCTTGCCTAAGGTCTAGATAAGGGGTTTTAAAATTTAGCCTAACATTTTTATTGGCTATTTTTAAATTTGCATTTATATCAGCATTTGCTTTAAAAGGATAAGAAAATAGTAGTTTATTTCCCTCATATGTGACATTTAAATCAACATTTTTACCATCTATATTTGCTTTAATTTGTGGAGTTTTATCCTCTTGCTTTAAGAAATTTTCACTAAATTCAATGAAAACTTTTTCATCGGCTTTGTATATACCACTAGTTTTTGCCCTCACTCCTTGTTCTTGTTCGCTACCGCAAGATAAAAAGAAAAATGTAAGAAAGCTTAGCAAAAGAATTTTGAAGCAGTATTTCATAAGAAAATCCTTTAAATAAAGTAATTTTTTGATTATATCAAAAAAATAAAGACAAATTCACATTTGCTTCACTTCTTTATCCTATAATTTCCCAAACTCAAAAATAAGGAGAAATTATGAAAAAATTAGGCGTTATTTTAGGACTTTGTTCTTTGGTTTCTTTGGCTTCTGCAGACAGCATTTTGCAAGGTTCTATCATAGAGGTAAAGGATGCTAGCAAGAGTATAGTTATAGATACTATCTATCAAGGTCCGGTTGAGGTTAAGGTTTTACCAAGCACTAGAATAGAGCTTGATGACTGCGGTTTTTTTGGCATGGATAATATCTTTGAAGATGGAGATTTTGGAGATTTAAAGATTGGCAGACACGCAGAAGTTGATGGTTATTACCCAACAAATGTTCAAGTTCAAAACACAGGCATGCCAATTGCTAGAAAAATAGAAGTAAAATGCTATAAACAAGCTTATTAATCTTAGGTGAAAACCTAAGATTTTTTAAGCCTTGTTATTTTCAAGATACACGCTAAGACTTGGATAGGCAAAGCTTAGATTATTTTTCTCAACTATACGCATTAAATCAAGCATTATTGTTTGCCTGGCCTCAAAAAAGCCCCTTTTATCTGTATTTTTTATGAAAAAATCAAGCTCTATATCAATAGAACTATCTTTAAATGCGCTCAAAGCCACATAACAAGCGTTTTTATAGCCTTCAAGATCATTTACTGAAACCAAATTTTGCTTGTATTTTAAACGGTAATCCCCGTATTTCACCGCGTCATCATCTGCTTGTGCCACCAAAGGGCTGTTTAACAAATACTCTCTTATATCTTTTACGCAGTGTTCAAGCTGGTCTGCCTTAGCTTCGTAGGTTAGTCCCAAAGACATTTTAAGACGTCTTCCTATTTTTCTTCTGCTCCAATTGCTTATGTTTGAGCTCATAACTGTAGAATTTGGCAAAAATACTAAACAGTTATCAAAGGTTCTAATTGTTGTTTTTCTAAGCCCTGTTTCAACAACAGTTCCTTGTATATTGCCAATTTCTACCCAATCTCCTTGATTAAAACTATCATCAAAAGACAGTAGCAAAGAAGCGAAAAAATTTGCTATCACATCCTTTGCTGCTAGGGCGACTGCAAGCCCTCCTATCCCAAGCGAAGCGATTATGGCTGAGACATTAAAACCAAGCCTTGCTAAGATAAAAAGTGTTGAAATTATAATGATGATAAAATATATTATTTTGATGATGAGATTAACAACTTCTTTTTTTCCGCTTTTTTTGGCCAATTTTGCTAAAAGTATTATCCCATAGCTATCTAACAAGCCTAAGATTAGATAAGTAAATAAAATGGCGTAAAGTATGTAAAAGGCGTTTGTAAGAGAAAGATCAACAGGCGTTGGATAGTAAATCACTGACACGCAAATGCTAAGTGCATAAGCAAAAAGTATCAATCTTATGGCCTTTTTGTTTTTCTTAACAAAAATATCTCTAAGCTCATCTTGTTTTGCTTGTTTGGCTGTGCTTGATAGTAAAATTTCTACCAAAATCTTATAAATCAACATAGGTATGATGTTTTTTAAGAGGTCAAAAAATAGCAGTATCGCTATGCACAAAACTATCTTGCCAACATTTATGTATTTTACTGTGAAAAATGAATTTATATAGTTGATTATATCATCTAGTCTTAGTGTGGAAAAGATGAAATTTCCTTGCAAAGAATAAGCATTTTGCTTTAAAAAATTTAAAATTTCATCATAGGCCTTGATTTTTACATCTATCTTATCTTGCATATCCTTGTTTAAATTTTCATCGATTTTTGTATCAATTTTTAACATATTTTCATCAAGCAAGTTTTTTATATCTTGTGAATTTGCATTGCCTTGAAATAATGTTTTTAACGATAACAAAGAGTCGTAAAATACAAGATCAAGTTCAGCATTCATCATCTTAAAATGCAAATTTGCCTTTTCTCCATCTTTTGCCTCATTTATCCTTTGAGTTAAAATATCTTTTTCGGCTTTGAATACAAGGCTTATGTTGTTTTCTTGTGATGATATTAATCTTGGTAGATTATTTAAAATTTTTTCCTTTAGCTCTGTAAGTTCTTTTTTCTCATTAGCAAAACGAGATGAATTTCCGTCGCTTTTTATGTTTAAATCATTAAGTTTGTTTTCATAGTGTAAGAAATCCTCCACAGTGTTTAAAAGCTCATCTTTGCAAAAAAGCAAGCTTGCAAAAGTAAAAAATAAAAGAAATATTTTTTTCATCCAGCCTTCCTTTAAGTGTTTATCAAGACGAAATTTTTTTCATCAAAATTATACTCATAAATTTCACCCGTTTCTATTATATAGTACCAAGCATGAAGCTCCAAAGTCTTATTTAAAAAGCCTTCCTCAACTCCGGGGTATGAAAGTAAATTTTGCAAGGAATTTAAGACATTCATCTTTTCAGTAAGCCAAGCGCGCATGGCAAAATCATTTTTAGCTATGCTTAGCTCAGAAATTTCACTCTTTATATTATTTAAGATACTCAACCAATTTTTTATATTTGTATTATTTTGTGTTTCATCATAAAGTGCCTCACAGCCACCGCAGTTGCTATGTCCGCACACTATGATGTTTTTTACTTTAAGAGACTGTATGGCGTATTCTATAGCCGAGGTTGTGGCTAGATAATCAGTTCCTACTCTATAAGGCGGTATTATATTGGCTATATTTCTTACCACAAAAAGCTCGCCCGGACCTGTGTTTGTGATTAAATTTGGCAAAACTCTAGAATCAGAACAACCTATAAAAAGTGTATGCGGATTTTGCCTATCTTTAAGAGACTTGAAAAGTTCTTTATGCTCTTTGAAATTTTCTTGCATAAATTTCATCGCACCTTTTTTGATTATACTTTGCATTAAATACCTTTTTTAAATATTTATCTAAGTATATCTAAAAATTTGTTTTTAGGATTTAGTTTGTATTTAACTTTTTAAGATACAGTTTGTAAATTTAAAATAACGGAGGAAAATATGAGTCTTTACAATAGAGATTACGCTAAAGATCAAGAACGTTACGGCTCAAAAAGTGCCATAAGTCTTTTTATAAAACAAACCTATCAACTTTTTGCAGCCTCGCTTTTAGCAGGAACGGCCGGAGCTTATGTTGGTATAAGTGCCCTTGTGCCTTATATAAGAGGTATAGTCCCTGTTTTAGTACTTTTTGGTATAACACTTGTGCTTTTATTTGCCCTTTTGGCCAAAAAGAAAGAAGCCCCATTAAATTTAGTTTTACTTTTTGCCTTTACTTTTTGTACCGGTTTGGCTTTAACCCCACTTTTAAGTTCTGTTTTAGCTATGCCAGCAGGTGCTGAGATAGTAGCTCAAGCCTTTGCATTAACAACTGTTGCTTTTGCTGGCTTAAGTATCTTTGCTATGAACACAAAAAGAGATTTTACAACTATGGGAAAAATGCTTTTCATAGTGCTTATAGTGCTTATCTGTGCTTCGCTTTTTAATCTTTTCTTTCAAAGCCCTATTTTTCAACTAGCTATCGCTAGCGTTGGAGCTATTTTGTTTTCTTTTTACATACTTTATGATACTCAAAATATCATAAGAGGAAACTATGAAACCCCTATCGAAGGTGCGGTAGCTCTTTATTTAGATTTTTATAATCTTTTCACATCCTTACTTCAAATTCTGGGCCTTACAAGCAGAGAATGAAATGAAGGCTCTAAATTTAGAGCCTTTTAAAATAAAATTTTATATTTTTACTTTTTTCAATTTTCTATCAACTTTTTTAAGCTAAAATTGCCCTTTAAATCTCTTTAAGGAAATTTGATGATTACGCTTTTTATAGTATTTCAGTGTATTTTAGTATGTGCGATTTGTGTAGCTGTTTTGCTACAAAAAAGCTCAAGTATAGGTCTTGGTGCTTACAGTGGCAGCAATGAGAGTTTATTTGGCGCAAAGGGGCCTGCTGGATTTTTAGCTAAGGCTACATTTTTCTTAGGTTTATTGTTGATTTGCAACACAGTTACCCTAAGTTATTTATATAATAAAAACCAAAACGCAGATTCTGTCGTAAACAAAGCCTCCTCTTTGATACCAAGTTTAGAACAAAATACCACTAACACATCAGCGCCGCTTGCTCCAGCAGCACCTACACTTCCTACTGTGCCAAGTGCAGAGGAAAATTCCACAAAGTAAAGGATAAAAATGTTAGTTGAAATTTATGATAAGCAAAAAGCACAAAATGAAAAATCCTTACAAAGTCTTAAAAAAGATTTCTCCACTTTAAGAACGGGTAGGGTGAATATTAGCATTTTAGATAACATAACTGTTGATTATTACGGCAACCCAACACCGCTTAATCAAGTAGCAACAATCCTAAATACCGACGCATCCACCATAAGCATAAGTCCTTGGGAAAAAAACATGCTAAAAAACATAGAAACAGCCATAAGTGCCGCAAACATAGGTGTTAATCCAAACAATGATGGCGAGGCTGTGAAGTTGTTTTTCCCTCCTATGACTACAGAGCAAAGACAAGAAAATGTAAAGCAAGCTAAGGCCATGGCGGAAAAAGCTAAGGTTGCCATTAGGAATATAAGAAAAGACGCAAATGATGCGATAAAAAAGTTAGAAAAAGATAAGACTGTTTCAGAGGATGAGGCTAAAAAAGCTTACGATGAGGTGCAAAAAATCACAGATTCTTATATAACCAAAATAGACGATAGTTTGAAAACAAAAGAAAGCGAATTGTTAAAATTATGAATGTAGAAGAAATTTACAAATCCTGCTCAGCCTTCTTACAAGGACATTTTTTATTAAGTTCTAAAAAGCACTCAGGTTTTTACTTGCAAAGTGCTAAGGTCTTAGAAGAGCCTAAAAGAGCCGCTATGCTTTGTGAAAACTTAGCAAAGATAATAAAAGAGCACGGCATTAAGGCTGATAAAATTTGCTCTCCTGCTTTAGGTGGATTGTTAGCTGGATATGAGTTGGCAAGGGCTTTGGAGCTACCTTTTATATTTACAGAAAGAGTTGATTTAAAGATGTGTTTAAGAAGGGGCTTTGAAGTTAAAAAGGGCGAAAAGATAATAATATGCGAAGACATCATTACAACCGGCGGTTCAGCCCTTGAAAGTGCTGAGGTTGTGCGTGCTTTGGATGCTGAAGTGGTCGCTTTTGCAGCGTTGGCAAATCGCGGTTTTTGCGCCATTACAAATTTAAATACCACAGCAAAAGAAAACGCTAAGCTACCTTCAGACATACCTTGTTTTGCCTTAGCAAATTTTGACTTTGAAATTTATGATGAAGCAGAATGTCCATTTTGCAAACAAGGTTCTAAGGCCATAAAGCCCGGTTCGCGTGGAAATTAATGAAACAAAAAGCAAGAATAGCAACTAGAATGCAAAGGTTTAAAGCCTTTGTTATAGATGTTTTTTTGATTTATGTGCCTATTCTTTATATATCTTATTTCGTGCTAGGTTCAAAAGAGGCTTTTTTACAAAATCAATTAGTGATTTTTATTTGTTGTCTTTCTTTTGGAGTTTTACAGGCCGTATTTTTGGCATTAAAGGCACAAAGTCCCGGTTTAAAAGCTTACAATCTTTATTTAATAGACAAAAACACAGGCACTAAGGTAGGTTTTTTTAGGATACTATACAGATATGTTTTATTTATAGTATCTTTAGGAGTTCTTTTTGGGCTCATTAGCACATTTTTTAGAAAAGACGGCTTGATGATACATGATTTGTTAAGTTCATCTTACATAGTTGCTAAAATTACAGATAAATGAGGAGATAAAAGATGAAAAGAAAGAGAATTTATAACCCAAGCTCAGATGAAAGTATAGGCGATAGAAGGGTTTTTAACGGCAATCCGCATGGAATTTTAAATTTCACAAAGGCAAAATACACCTGGGCTTTAAAGCTTTGGGATTTAATGGAAGCAAATACTTGGTTTCCAAAAGAAGTTGATACTACTAAGGATGTTTTGGATTATAAGACAAATTTAACAGCTGCTGAAAAAAGAATGTATGATTTGGTGTGGTCTCAGCTTATTTCAATGGATAGTTTTCAAACAAACAACCTAGCAGACAATATAAACCCCTACATAACAGCCCCAGAAATTAATGCTGTTTTAACAAGGCAGGCTTACGAGGAAGCAAATCATTCAAAATCCTATGCCGTAATGGTTGAAGCCATATGCGACAATACTGATTTAATCTATGAAATGGAAAAGCACGATGAAACCTTAAGAGAAAAGAATGATTTTATATCAGGAATTTATGAGGAATTAGCCGGAGAAGTGGATGATAACAAGCTTTTGCTCGCTATGGTTGCTAATCAAATTCTAGAGGGTATTTATTTTTACAGCGGCTTTACAGCAATTTATGCACTCGCAAGAGCTGGCAAAATGCTTGGCTCAGCTCAAATGATAAGATTTATACAAAGAGATGAGATAACGCATTTATTGCTTTTTCAAAATATGATAAATTCTACCAGAAACGAAAGACCAGATTTGTTTAATGATACCAATGTCAACAAAATTTATGACATGTTTACCAAGGCTGGAGAGCTTGAAATAAAATGGGGCAAATACATCACCCAAAATCAAATCATGGGTTTTACGGATGACATTATAGAAGAATACATACATTACCTGGTTGACCAAAGGCTAGTTGCTATCAATCTAAATCGAATTTACAACGCAAAACACCCTATAAAATGGGTAGATGATTTTTCTAAATTTAACGACCAAAGAAGCAATTTCTTTGAAAGCAAGGTTACAAATTATTCAAAAGGTAGTATAAGTTTTGATGATTTTTAAGAACCTTTCTTTGCTCTGCGACTTTTACGAATTTACCATGAGCAATGGTTATTTGGAAAATGGTTTAGATGAGCAGATATCTTATTTTGATGTTTTTTTCAGAAAGGTTCCAGATGATGGAGGTTTTGTTGTAGCTTCGGGTTTAAACTCCATTATAAACTACATACAAAATTTAAAATTTAGCAAAAGCGATATATCTTATCTTCGAAAAACAAAGCTTTTTGATGAGAACTTTTTAACTTACCTTGCGAATTTTAAATTTCAAGGCGATATATATAGCGTTAGAGAGGGCGAGATAGTATTTGCTAATGAGCCACTTTTAACAGTGAGAGCAAAGGTATCTCAAGCCCAGCTTCTTGAAACATTCATTTCACTAAGTCTTAATCACCAAAGTCTAATAGCTACAAAGGCAAATAGGATAGCTCGTGCAGCACAAGGTAGAGCGGTTTTAGAATTTGGTGCAAGAAGAGCTCAGGGCATTGATGCTGCTTTAAGTGGTGCTAGAGCTGCTTTTATAGGCGGTGCTAGTGCTAGTTCTTGCACTCTTGCTTGCAAGCTTTATAAAATTCCTATCTCAGGCACTATGGCACACTCTTGGGTACAGATGTTTGAGAGTGAAGAAGAGGCCTTTAGAAAATACTGCGAGCTTTATCCACAAAAGGCTATTTTGCTTATAGATACTTACAATGTCTTACAAAGCGGGCTTGTGAATGCTATTAAAATTTTTAAAGAAAAAAGAGATAGTTTAAAAGAATTTGGCGTGAGAATAGACTCGGGAAATTTGTGCGAGCTATCAAAAAAAGTTAGAAAAATTTTGGATGATGAGGGTTTGAAAGATTGCAAAATCATAGCTAGCGGGGCATTAGATGAGTATGAAATTCAAAAGCTTATAAAAAACGGTGCTAAGATTGATGCTTTTGGAGTAGGAGAAAGGCTTATAACAGCTAAAAGCTCACCGGTTTTAGGCTGCGTTTATAAACTTGTTGCAAGCGAGGGTAAAAACGGCATTAAGCCTGCAATCAAAATAAGTGAAAATACCGAGAAAATCAACAATCCGCATTTTAAAAAATTATTTAGAATTTATGATAAAAAAACCAAACAAGCGCTATACGACAAGCTTTATTTAGCAGATGAGCCTATAGAAAAAAGCAATGATTTGCTATATGAGAATTTGCATATACAAGTTTTTAAAGATGGCGAGCTTGTTTATAAATGCCCTAACACGCAACAAAGCAAAGAATACATGCTAAGACAAAGTGCTAAATTTGATAAAGAAATTTTAGCGCTAAACAAGCCAAAAATTTACGAGGTTTTATTATCTGAAAAACTAGAAAAGCTTAAAAATTCTCTACTTAAAACAAAAGGTGTGTTATGAATTTCATAGAAGAGAAAAGATTAAAAATGATGGCAGATGAAATAGCTGCTAATACTCCAATTAATGAAGCTTTGCACAAGGCATTTTGCAGCATTCCTAGAGAAATTTTTTCGCCACTAAAGGCTCATGCTTACAGCCTAAATGCTATGCCCATGCTTTCAAAGCAATGGATAAGCTCGCCATTGACTGTGGCTAAGATGACCATGGCGCTTAAATTTGAAGGTGCTGATTCTGTGCTTGAGATAGGCTGTGGAAGTGGTTATCAAGCAGCCGTTTTAAGCAAGGTTATAAGAAGGGTTTTTAGCATAGAAAGGATAGAAAAACTTGTGGATGAGGCAAGTGAAATTTTCAAGCAGCTAAGTTTGCATAATATTTTCGTAATGCATGCTGATGGGCAGCTTGGTTGGGAAAAATACGCACCTTTTGATAGAATTTTATTTTCAGCTTATCTTGAAAAAGAGCCAAAAGAGCTTTTCTCGCAGCTAAATGACGGTGGAATTTTAGTAGCTCCTATACTAAAAGATAAAAAACAGTTTATAGTGAGGTTTAGCAAGCAAGACAATTTCATCAAAAAAGAAGTGCTTGATGAATGCTTATTTGTCCCTGTGCTTGACGGAAAAGAATAAAATTCTTTTCAAATCTTCATAATGTTTTGTTTGGGTAGGTCTTTCTAATCTCCCAACCTATTCTACCTAAATTCAATACCCCACAACGAAATACATTTTTATACTTTTCCACATATTATTATGTGTTTATTTTTTATCACATTTTTTTAAAATTCTCATGTTGTTGATTATCATATACTATCATATTTTTTCATTTTTTTCACAATTGATTATCATATAACTACATGTTTATTGTACCTCTAATCATGCTATTTCCATATGTTTTGATACATTCTCACATGCTTTTTTTATCACATTATTTCAAAATTCTCACATATCTCACATATTTGATTATATTTGATTATATTTGATTATATTTGATTATATTTGATTATATTTGATTATATTTGATTATATTTGATTATATTTGATTATATTTGATTATATTTTTATCTCCCTTTAAGCTTAGTTATATATAATTTCATTTCCTTTTTTTATTTTTTAAACCCTAAAGCCTTTTATAGTGCTTTCATGAGAGTTCTAAAAAACAAAGAAAGTTTAAAATCAAACAAAGCTTTTATATAGACTTGTTTATAATTTAATTTAAATTCTAGTCTAAATAATCTAGCTCATTGATTTTATTTTTGTTCTTTAATTTATCATTGTTTTATTTATTTATACTTCGTCAATCTTTGAAATCTAAATAAGTGATCGATTGAGCCAGAACAAGCATAAGTGTATTAACTTATGTTTTTATTTAAAACTTTTTCTTTGAAATGAAAAAGATTAAACTTATCCATATTTACTGAAAAGTAAATATCTTATGGAGAGTTTGATCCTGGCTCAGAGTGAACGTTGGCGGCGTGCTTAACACATGCAAGTCGAACGATGAAGCCTTTAGCTTGCTAGAGGTGGATTAGTGGCGCACGGGTGAGTAAGGTATAGTTAATCTGCCTTGCACTGGGGGACAACATTTAGAAATGAGTGCTAATACCCCATACTCCACTATAACACAAGTTATAGTGGGAAAGTTTTTCGGTGCAAGATGAGACTATATAGTATCAGCTAGTTGGTAAGGTAAAGGCTTACCAAGGCTATGACGCTTAACTGGTCTGAGAGGATGATCAGTCACATTGGAACTGAGACACGGTCCAAACTCCTACGGGAGGCAGCAGTGGGGAATATTGCGCAATGGGCGAAAGCCTGACGCAGCAACGCCGCGTGGAGGATGACACTTTTCGGAGCGTAAACTCCTTTTCTTAGGGAAGAATTCTGACGGTACCTAAGGAATAAGCACCGGCTAACTCCGTGCCAGCAGCCGCGGTAATACGGAGGGTGCAAACGTTACTCGGAATCACTGGGCGTAAAGGGCGCGTAGGCGGATTATCAAGTCTCTTGTGAAATCTAATGGCTCAACCATTAAACTGCTTGGGAAACTGATAGTCTAGAGTAAGGGAGAGGCAGATGGAATTGGTGGTGTAGGGGTAAAATCCGTAGATATCACCAAGAATACCCATTGCGAAGGCGATCTGCTGGAACTTAACTGACGCTAAGGCGCGAAAGCGTG
The DNA here is from genome assembly GCF_002238335.1 of Campylobacter avium LMG 24591. Classification (NCBI taxonomy): domain Bacteria; kingdom Pseudomonadati; phylum Campylobacterota; class Epsilonproteobacteria; order Campylobacterales; family Campylobacteraceae; genus Campylobacter; species Campylobacter avium. Next base: position 1,455,579 of record NZ_CP022347.1, on the reverse strand, counting down.
GGGAGCAAACAGGATTAGATACCCTGGTAGTCCACGCCCTAAACGATGTATGCTAGTTGTTGGGGTGCTAGTCATCTCAGTAATGCAGCTAACGCATTAAGCATACCGCCTGGGGAGTACGGTCGCAAGATTAAAACTCAAAGGAATAGACGGGGACCCGCACAAGCGGTGGAGCATGTGGTTTAATTCGAGGATACGCGAAGAACCTTACCTGGGCTTGATATCCAACTAATTCTTTAGAGATAAAGAAGTGCTAGCTTGCTAGAAAGTTGAGACAGGTGCTGCACGGCTGTCGTCAGCTCGTGTCGTGAGATGTTGGGTTAAGTCCCGCAACGAGCGCAACCCTCGTCCTTAGTTGCTAACAGCTCGGCTGAGCACTCTAAGGAGACTGCCTTCGTAAGGAGGAGGAAGGTGGGGACGATGTCAAGTCATCATGGCCCTTATGCCCAGGGCGACACACGTGCTACAATGGCATATACAATGAGACGCAATACCGTGAGGTGGAGCAAATCTATAAAATATGTCCCAGTTCGGATTGTTCTCTGCAACTCGAGAGCATGAAGCCGGAATCGCTAGTAATCGCAAATCAGCCATGTTGCGGTGAATACGTTCCCGGGTCTTGTACTCACCGCCCGTCAAACCATGGGAGTTGATTTCACTCGAAGAGGGGATGCTAAACTGGCTACTCTCCACAGTGGAATCAGCGACTGGGGTTAAGTCGTAACAAGGTAACCGTAGGAGAACCTGCGGTTGGATCACCTCCTTTCTAGAGTACATAAGTAATAAGTCTCACAACTATTACTTAAGCTCAATCATCCTTGTTTAGATTTTAAAGCTTGAATGAAGATATAGATAAAACGATGAGAGGTTTTTTGATTGGTCTCGGTTATGAGGGGAATTAGCTCAGCTGGGAGAGCGCCTGCTTTGCACGCAGGAGGTCAGCGGTTCGATCCCGCTATTCTCCACCATTTAGGTCCTATAGCTCAGCTGGTTAGAGTGCACCCCTGATAAGGGTGAGGTCACAAGTTCAAGTCTTGTTAGGACCACCATAAAATTTTAACACTAACAACTTTTTTATGATGTTTCAGATGTTTTATGTTAAATCGATGTCTTAAATATAAATTTTAAATGAAAATTTTCATCATTAAATAAGCGCAATTATTATCTATCCAATTTATTCCAACTTTTTTATCTTTTAAAATTTGAATATATAAAAATTATTTGAAAGCTTACTATCTAAGTATTTTGTAGATTATACTTTTTTCAAACATATGTAATACAATTGGCAATACATATCTTGCAGCTATATTATATTTATATATATTGATAAATTTTTATCCTCATCTAAATAAAAACATATAAAAAATTTGATTTAAAAATAACGAGATTTTTGTCTACCTCTTTCTCGCACCGCCCAAAAAGCCCCCCCCCCAACCCTTCCAACCTCAAACCCCAAACCAAATAAAAAACCAAAAAACCAAAAAACTTAAAAACTTAATTATTAAATTTAACTATTTTTAAGTTTAGTTTCGTATAATTTCAACTTTCACTTTGCATATTCATGTGAGTTTTACTCCTTACTTATGTTTTAGTGTTGTTCTTTTATTTATTATTGTTAAGAGTCACAAGCAAGTTTTATAAAAACAATTTTACTGAACTTGTTAAAGCGAGTTTAAATTTTAATTCTCATACTTTTATTATGACTTTTTTATGTTTTTATATTGCATATATAAACTAATATAGCTAGTAGTAATTTAAGTATATAAATAAATCTAGCATTCACAAGCTAGACTTTCCGTCTTGATTTAAGATTTTACTCATACTATAAACTTTAACAAGGAAGTGATGCGTTTTAGAATAAAGGTAGAAGTTAAATTAAATTTAACTTTTATGCACTAATCTTAAATTAAGAAGTAATACAAGCTTTTATTTTTTAATCTAGTTTATAAATTTAAGCTTTTATATAGTCCTTACCCTTTTATTTAGTCTATTAGCTTAGGCTAGGACGGGCTAGGCCTTTAGTATTGCTTCTTAGTCAAGGCTTTGCCTTGACGTTAAAGAAGATTAGAAATAGGTAAGCTACTAAGAGCGAATGGTGGATGCCTTGGGTAGTAAAGGCGATGAAGGACGTACTAGATTGCGATAAGCTAGGGGGAGCTGTCAAGGAGCTTTGATCCCTAGATTTCCGAATGGGGCAACCCAGTGTATAGAGATATACACTACCATTTATGGAGCGAACGTAGGGAATTGAAACATCTTAGTACCTACAGGAAAAGAAATCAATAGAGATTGCGTTAGTAGTGGCGAGCGAACGCGCAAGAGGGCAAACCCAGTGCTTGCACTGGGGGTTGTAGGACTGCAATATGCACTAAGTAAATCTAGCAGAACATTCTGGAAAGTATAGCCACAGAGGGTGATAGTCCCGTATGCGAAAGATGAACTTTAGCTAGCAGTATCCTGAGTAGGGCGGAACACGTGAAATTCTGTCTGAAGCCGGGTCGACCACGATCCAACCCTAAATACTAATACTACACCGATAGTGCACAAGTACCGTGAGGGAAAGGTGAAAAGAACGGCGGTGAGCCGAGTGAAATAGAACCTGAAACCATTTGCTTACAATCATTCAGAGCCCTATGTAGCAATACAGGGTGATGGACTGCCTTTTGCATAATGAGCCTGCGAGTTGTGGTGTCTGGCAAGGTTAAGCACACGCGAAGCCGTAGCGAAAGCGAGTCTTAATAGGGCTATTAAGTCAGATGCTGCAGACCCGAAACGAAGTGATCTATCCATGAGCAAGTTGAAGCTAGTGTAAGAACTAGTGGAGGACTGAACCCATAGGCGTTGAAAAGCCCCGGGATGACTTGTGGATAGGGGTGAAAGGCCAATCAAACTTCGTGATAGCTGGTTCTCTCCGAAATATATTTAGGTATAGCGTTGTGAAGTAACTAAAGGGGGTAGAGCACTGAATGGGCTAGGGCATACACCAATGTACCAAACCCTATCAAACTCCGAATACCTTTAGTGGTATCACAGCAGTCAGGCGGCGAGTGATAAAATCCGTCGTCAAGAGGGAAACAACCCAGACTACCAGCTAAGGTCCCTAAATCTTACTTAAGTGGAAAACGATGTGAACTTACTCAAACAACCAGGAGGTTGGCTTAGAAGCAGCCATCCTTTAAAGAAAGCGTAATAGCTCACTGGTCTAGTGAGTTTGCGCGGAAAATATAACGGGGCTAAAGTAAGTACCGAAGCTGTAGGCTTGCACACAACTTAGATTATTTAAGTTTAGAATATTAAAAACTAAGTTATATTTTTACTGATTTTTATGAAGTCAAAGATATGAGTAAAACTTAGTAAAATCAGTAAAAATATTCTTAGGATAAACTTATAGATAGTTTAAGTTGTGTGTAAGCGGTAGGAGAGCGTTCTATTTGCGTCGAAGGTATACCGGTAAGGAGTGCTGGAGTAAATAGAAGTGAGCATGCAGGCATGAGTAGCGATAATTAATGTGAGAATCATTAACGCCGTAAACCCAAGGTTTCCTACGCGATGCTCGTCATCGTAGGGTTAGTCGGGACCTAAGACAAGTCAGAAATGGGTAGTTGATGGAAAGCTGGTTAATATTCCAGCACCAACAGCAGTGTGCGATGGAAGGACGCTTAGAGCTAAAGGGAGCTAGCGGATGGAAGTGCTAGTTCAAAGATGTGGGAGGTCATATAGGCAAATCCGTATGGCAATACTCTGAGGTCGATGAGAATTTTGAAGTCTTCGGATGGATAGAAATTCCCTTGATGCTGTCGAGCCAAGAAAAGTTTCTAAGTTTAGCTGCTGTTGCCCGTACCGTAAACCGACACAGGTGGGTGGGATGAGTATTCTAAGGCGCGTGGAAGAACTCTCTTTAAGGAACTCTGCAAAATAGCACCGTATCTTCGGTATAAGGTGTGGTTCGCCTTGTATTAGGATTTACTCCGAAAGCAAGGAAACTTACAACAAAGAGTCCCTCCCGACTGTTTACCAAAAACACAGCACTCTGCTAACTCGCAAGAGGATGTATAGGGTGTGACGCCTGCCCGGTGCTCGAAGGTTAATTGATGGGGTTAGCATTAGCGAAGCTCTTGATCGAAGCCCGAGTAAACGGCGGCCGTAACTATAACGGTCCTAAGGTAGCGAAATTCCTTGTCGGTTAAATACCGACCTGCATGAATGGCGTAACGAGATGGGAGCTGTCTCAAAGAGGGATCCAGTGAAATTGTAGTGGAGGTGAAAATTCCTCCTACCCGCGGCAAGACGGAAAGACCCCGTGGACCTTTACTACAGCTTGACACTGCTATTTGGATAAGAATGTGCAGGATAGGTGGGAGGCTTTGAGTATATGACGCCAGTTGTATATGAGCCATTGTTGAGATACCACTCTTTCTTATTTGGGTAGCTAACCAGCTTGAGTTATCCTCAAGTGGGACAATGTCTGGTGGGTAGTTTGACTGGGGCGGTCGCCTCCCAAATAATAACGGAGGCTTACAAAGGTTGGCTCAGAACGGTTGGAAATCGTTCGTAGAGTATAAAGGTATAAGCCAGCTTAACTGCAAGACATACAAGTCAAGCAGAGACGAAAGTCGGTCTTAGTGATCCGGTGGTTCTGTGTGGAAGGGCCATCGCTCAAAGGATAAAAGGTACCCCGGGGATAACAGGCTGATCTCCCCCAAGAGCTCACATCGACGGGGAGGTTTGGCACCTCGATGTCGGCTCATCGCATCCTGGGGCTGGAGCATGTCCCAAGGGTATGGCTGTTCGCCATTTAAAGCGGTACGCGAGCTGGGTTCAGAACGTCGTGAGACAGTTCGGTCCCTATCTGCCGTGGGCGTAAGAAGATTGAAGAGATTTGACCCTAGTACGAGAGGACCGGGTTGAACAAACCACTGGTGTAGCTGTTGTTCTGCCAAGAGCATCGCAGCGTAGCTAAGTTTGGAAAGGATAAACGCTGAAAGCATCTAAGCGTGAAGCCAACTCTAAGATGAATCTTCTCTAAGTTCTGTGCAAGACTAGCACTTTGATAGGCTGGGTGTGTAATAGATGAAAGTCTTTTAGCTGACCAGTACTAATAGAACGTTTGGCTTATCTTATTAAGCATCACTTCCTTGCTAAGGTTTATATAGTTGGAAATGTTTTTAAAACTTGCTCTTAACATTGTTTTTTAAGTGTTTTTATACTTAGGAAAGATTGTTAAATTTAAGGTGAGATAGATTAAGGTTTAAAAGATAAATAATTAAAAGCTTTAAGTGCTTTAAATTTTAAGCTTAATTATCAAAGAAATTAAATCTTTAAACTAAGATATGAGAATAAAAGCTAAAGTAAAATAAAGATTTATCCTAAATTAAAAAGCTTTTATAAACTTAAGAGCTACTTTTATTCTTAAAGCTTAAGATATTATCTTAGTTTTTTAAATAGCCTTAAAAACATTTAAATAACAATGTCCGTGATTATACAGATGTGGAAACGCCTTGCTCCATCCCGAACCAAGAAGCTAAGCACATCGTGGGTGATGATACTACGCCTTACTGGCAGGGGGAAAGTAGCTCATTGCGGACTTGTTATTCTTATTCTATTCTGTTTTTGTTTCTTTAATCTTGGGTTTTTTTTTGAGTTTTTTCTTTCTTTGTTTCTTTTTTATATCTTTTTTTGACTTTTTATCTTTTATCTCTTTTTTATTGTTTTTTCTTGAGTTTCTTATCTATTGTATTTGATTTGGCTTTTTGCTGTTTATATTTATTAGCTATGTTCTTTTTATCAGTGTTTTATTTTTATTTTTCCCTTCTTTTTTATTGTTTTACTTTGTGTTTGGTCTTATTTATATTTATAAATTTTGCTATAATTATTTTATATCAAAGTTATTGGGTTTATATATGGAGGATATTATATCAAAAGAAAATATAAAAAAGATTTTTGGACTTGATGGACAAAATATTGACAATGATATTAAAATTTGTATAAAGTCAGATAAAAAAGTAGTGAAAATTTACCCTGTTCGCAAGGATAAATGTAGCATAGACATAGATATTAACACACTAGGCGAAGAAAAAATAAGATTAATTTCTGATGATAAATTTAAGGATTATACATTTGAATTTATCTCTTTAATTTTTTGTAATTTTAATCTTGCTTCTTATATTGAAAATAAGATTATTTTGAACTGTATTAGTTTTGAATTCATAAATTGTGATTTTGAAAAAGAGGTTAAATTTGCAAATTTAAGCATTTCATCTTTGATATTTAAAAAATGCAATTTTAACAATATTGTAGATTTTCACAATTTTACTATAAAAGAAAAAGTATCTTTTATTGGTGTAAGACCTAAACGAGAAGATTTCTTAAATAATATATGCTTATGTAAAAAATATGACGAAAAACTTTATATTTTAAATAAAGATAATCATAAAAATTCAGACAATTCTTTAAAAATATTTGTAGATAATGATTTAAAACTTAATTTTGAATGTGATTTTACTGATAAAATTCCTAAATTTTCTTTTAGAGATGCTGATGTTCTTAAATTAGAATTTGCTAGAGATTTTTGCAAAGATATAAAGCTTAGTTTTAAGTCTATAGTTATTAAAGGGGGATTAGTATTCAAAGATGAAACTTTTAATGATATAGAATTTAATACTTGCACTTTTAAAGAGTCTGTGTATTTTACATATTGCAAGTTTAAAGAAAAAACTACATTTTGTGCTTGTGTATTTGAAAAGTTAGCTTCTTTTTATAATTCTACTTTCGAAAAAGTGCCAAATTTTTCTGCCTCTTATTTTAACGAACCAAAAGCTGTAAATTTGATAAATGTAAATGTGGATAAAATAAGCTTTGAGTCTATAGAAAAATATGTGGAAAATAATTATAAAAAAGATAAATTAAAATGTATAAAAAATATAAGAGATTCTTTTAAAACCATCAAAGATGTTCTAATAAGTCAAAATAATACCCTAGATGCACAAGAATGGCATAAGCTAGAGCTTTATGCAAAAGAAAAAGAGTTTGAAATAAACTTAAACTTTAAAAAAAATCAAGCAAGCACTGATATTTTTGACAATATTTTAATTTGGTTTAATTGTATTTTGTTAAATATATATAGAAACACTAGCAATCATCATACCAATTTTTTAAAAATTTTTCATTTTACTATAGGAGCAGTATCTCTATATGCCACTTTTTGTTATTTGATTTACAATTTTTTTGAACAATTGCATACATTTTTATTATACATACTAACTAAAGATTTTTTCGGTTTGAAAGTAGTATATTATATATTATTCGCTTTTATAATACTATGTACTATTATGATGCTTTTGTATCAAAATAAAAATAACATATTTACTTCCTCTTTGTCATTTGTAGTGGTATATATTTGTTTGTATTTTTTTTACGATATTTTGCCATATTGTCTCATATCATTAAATTTTAGAGAACTTTTCTTTTTTGTCTCAGTTTATATTTTAAGCATGTTTTTATATTATATTATATTTTTGTATTTTCAGCCTCCTTCATTAAATTTTATTTTTAAATTATTTTTGTATTTTCAGCATCCTTTATTAAATGTTATTTTTAAATTATTTTTGTATTTAACATTTTTATTTGTTTTAATTTCAACACCTCAACTTTTAAACCCATTTGTAGGCATATTTTCATCAGACAAACTTTATGAAAGTAAATTTGAAAAGTCTTTAAATGAACTAAATTCAAGCTCTGTTTCAAAAATACTTGATATTATGCAGGAAAATTTTGAAAATAAAAACTCTGATTTGAATATGACTTTTACTGAGCTAAATTCGGCTAAAGATTATATAAAGGCTAATAAAAATATTATCATAGAGGTAAATTTAACTAAAGCTAAAAACATTATGCCAAATTATGAAAATATTGTAAAAAGTGCAATGCAAGATGAGCTTGTGCAAAATGTCATAAAATCAACTAGTATTTTATATGCGATTATACTTTTACTTTGCATATTTTCCCTGCAAAAAACAGCTCGTAAAAATTCCATAGTGCCAAGTTAATATTTTTTAAGTAAAAGCAAGGATATAAAACTAGCAAATATAAAGGGCAAGATATAGCTTAAATAAAGCTTATCATAACTTATATAAAGAGCTAGTATGATGATGAAAAATGAGCTTGAATTTGCTAAAGATACTAGCTTTGAGACGGCTAAAGGGCTATATCTTTTAGCTAAAATGCTTCTTATTTGTATGCGACTTGCATTAAAAAACAAGCCTAAAATGAAAACGGCTACAATTTTAAACACAAGCCCATCAAAATTCCATATAAAGATGGCTAAGATAAGTACTAAGACATTAAGCTTATATCTTAAAAAAATCTTGTTTAAAAAAGCCTGTGAAATGATAAAAGATGAAAGTATCATAGCAAGTCCCATAAAAGCATCAAACAAGGCTACATCGCTTAAGCTTCCTTTTTGTGAGACAACTTGCACAGGTAGCATAAAGTTAAACGCTGCCAAGGTAGGCCAAATCAAGAAAAAACTTAACTCAAGCCCTGAAAATTTAAATTTTTCAACACTTTGTCCTTCTTCTTTCTTTTCTTCTTCAAAACTACTTTTCATAGATATAAAAAAGCTAACAAAGGCACAAAGGGCAAAAAGTATGGCACAAAGAAGTATGATAAGTCTTGCATTCTCTTTAAATAAAAAAGCAGCCAGTATCGGTCCTAGCATCAAAGAAGCTTGATTTGCACTCATTGAAAGTGAGCTAAATTTTTTATAGAATTTTCATCGTATTTTTTAGCTAAACTAGCAAACCAAGCTTCCCAGCTTGATTCCATTATAAAAAAGAAAAACCAAAGTATGGTATTAAAGATGAGTATATAAAACTCGCTTAAGCTAAAATGAAGAGCAAAAGAGAGCAAAGAAGCAAAGAAAAGAGCGTAAGCACTTAGCCTATCAGCAGGAATCCTTGAGTCTTTATATATAAATGGCACTAAAATAGCCGGTAAAAAGGTAAGTGCGGTAAGTATAGCTAGGCTTGAAAATGTGCTTTTATCCACCACTAAAAGCCAGTTTATAGCAAGTATTAAAGCTCCACAAGCTAGGCGGTAAAGTGCAGAAAGGATTATATAAACTATCATCACTCTACTTCAAAAAGCTCATCACTTAAAGCCTTGCTTAAGCTTATAGGCAGGAAGCTTTTTCTTTAAAAAGTTCTTTAAAGACAAATTCTACCACACCCTCTCTCGCACTCCAGTCTTTGGCTACCTTGCTTTCATCTCCAAGCTTAGCTGTGATTTTTATGCTGCTTAGCTCTTTTGGTATATTTTTAAGCTCATTTATCTTTTTTATCTTTCCTTCTCTTGCTTTTAGAAAGGCTATAGCACAGCTTCGCTTTGCACTTGGCATTGTAAAATCTTTAAGATCTTTTCCAAGATAAGATGAGATGTGCAAGAAGTAAGGATTTACATCAAAGGCATTTTCTATCTGATCCATTATACCATCTCCGCCTGTCCTTGCACCTACTTCTATGATATAAGCCTTATCATCTTTTATCTTTATCTCAACATGGGCTATTCCTAAATCATAAGGCTTTATAACAAGAGGCAAACCTACTTTTGATATAGCCTCATCAAGTTCTTTTTCATATGAAAGCAAAAAGCTTTTTGCTACAGGCAAAGAAGCCTTTTTAAAGCATTCTTTCATCTTATGTTTATTTCTTGACTTTTCAACACTTTCTAAAGATAAGGAGGGCAAGTTAAAATGCAAATTTATCCTAGTAGCGCTTTCTAAGCTCCAGTCATTTAAAGGAATGGCTCCCATAAAATTACCCTTATCTTGCCTTTGTTCTATAAGTTTTATAAGAGTTTTATAATCCTTCTCATCACAAGCAAATTCTTTATCAAAAAGCGATTTTTTTCAAATAAGGCATTTTTATTTGCTATGAAAATCTCGCCTGCAAAAGCCTTTCTTGCACCAGCTAATGATCTTTCTCTAAGGTATTGATTTTGCCCCTAAAAGCAGGATAAAGTCTTTCATTTTTTCTCCTTTTTAAGCCCAAACGCACATTATTATAGCATTACAATCTTTATTAAGCCTTTTTCTATATAATCATAGGTTGTAGTAAGAAATTAAGAGTATTTTTATGTTAAGAAAATATCAAAATTCTTAAGATTAGGTAGGTAGATATGCCAAGCTCAAGCGAATTTAAAGACTTTGTGTTGGACTGCTTAGAAGCAAGCAGCCAGCTTTATAAATTTAGCTCAAGGAAAATGTTTGGCGAGTACTGTATCTATATACAACCTATCAACGAGCCTTTTAGTATGCCAAAGCCACTTTTTCTTATCTGCGATGATACGCTTTTTATCAAACAATATAAAGAACTAGAGGATATGCTGAAATTTGCTTCTAAGGCTCCTCCTTATGATGGGGCAAAGGAATGGTATGTGGTTGATGTTGATTCTAGCACGCTTTTGCAAGAGCTTGTAGAAACTATTGCTCCACTTCTGCCCGAAGTAAAGCCCAAAAAAAGACCTAAGAAATAAATAGTTTGTTTTCAAGAAAACACACTGTGATATAATAGCGACCTAATTTATATCACATCTTGGAGATTTTTATGGCTTGTGTTTTGCAAATCGGTGCAGGTGGTGTTGGCGGTGTGGTAGCACATAAAATGGCTATGAATAAAGAGGTTTTTTCTCGCATTATCTTAGCTTCACGTAATATCAAAAAGTGTCAAGCGATAGCAGATTCTATCCGTTCTAAGGGCTTAGGTGAGATTGAGGTGGATTCTGTGGATGCAGATAAGGTTGAAGAAATCGTTGCTTTGATACAAAAGTATAAGCCCTTTTTGGTGGTGAATGTAGCTTTGCCTTATCAGGATTTAAGCATTATGCAGGCGTGCTTACAGACCAAAACGCATTATCTTGATACCGCAAACTACGAGCATCCAGACTCAGCGCACTTTGAGTATAAAGAGCAGTGGGCTTACGATACACGCTATAAACAAGCAGGGATTTTTGCCCTACTTGGCAGTGGCTTTGATCCGGGAGTTACGAATGTCTTTTGTGCTTACGTGCAAAAACATTATTTTGATGAGATACATACTATCGATATTTTGGATTGTAATGCAGGGGATCACGGCTATGCCTTTGCTACGAATTTTAATCCAGAGATTAATTTGAGAGAAGTTAGTTCTAAGGCAAGATTTTGGACAAAAGATGATAAGTTGGCATTAAATCAAGACTTAAAAAAGGACGCCATTTACCGCAAATTTGAGCGAGAGGAAAAGCATTTTAAACTAGAATCCAACACGCAGGATTTAAAAAATGAAAGCTATTTTGGAGGAGAATGGAAAGATATAGCACCTCTTGCACTTATGAAGGAGTGGGAATACCCAGAAGTAGGCGTGAAAAATAGCTATCTTTTATATCACGAGGAGCTAGAATCTCTTATAAGAAATATCAAGGGCTTAAAGCGAATTCGCTTTTTTATGACCTTTGGCGAGAGTTATTTAACGCATATGAAATGCCTTGAAAATGTCGGGCTTTTACGCGTTGATGAGGTGGAGCATAATGGACAAAAAATCGTGCCTATTCAGGTGCTAAAGACACTTTTACCAGACCCAGCTTCCTTAGCGCCCCGCACCAAAGGACAAACACACATCGGCTGCTATATAAAGGGCGTAAAAGATGGCAAAGAAAGAACCATTTATATTTATAATATTTGCGAACACGAGGCTTGCTATAAAGAGGTAAATGCGCAAGGCGTGAGCTATACCACAGGAGTGCCAGCGATGATAGGAGCAAAGCTTATATGCGAGGGTAAGTGGGGCGTAGGAAGCAATTCGTCTCTTACGCAAGATACTAGAATTGCAGAATCTAACTATACACAAGAGCGACTTGCCTTAAATGCTGATATGCCAAAAGGTGGAGAATTTCAAGGTATAGATTCTGATAATGGAAGTGGTGTGTGGAATATGGAGCAAAACGACCCCGACCCCTTTATGCAAGAGCTAAACAAACAAGGTTTGCCTTATGTCGTGCTTGAAATAGATTCTAATGGAGATTCTAAAGTGCTAGAGGACGGGAGAAAGTAAAAAAATATATTTTGATTACAAGGAGATATTATGCAACAACCAAAACCCATTAGTAGAAGATATGATGATATCATAAGAAATATTGAAAATGGCATCTATCAGATTCCAAAATTTCAAAGAGATTTTGTTTGGGATAAGAATAAAAGTGCAAAATTGATTGAAAGCTTACTTAAAGGTTATCCTGTTGGAAGCTTTATTTTGTGGAAAACTAAAGAGCGATTAAAATCGCTTAAAAAGCTCGGTGGAGAAATTTTAAAAGAGATTGAAGAAGGTGATTTTGTTTATTATATACTTGATGGACAACAAAGAATTACTTCCCTATACTTGGCCATTAAAGGATTAAAAATAGATAAAAATGACTACAAAGAAATATTTATAGATTTAGATAAGAATGTAGAAAATGACGATGATGTTTGCGTGTGTGATAAACCGCAAAAGCATATTAGTTTTTATGATTTGATGAATAGGGATATTTTGGAAATTAGCGATGAATTTGGCAGAGATATTGCTAATCAAGCTAATGAGCTAAGGAAACGAATAGAAAACTATGAATTTTCTACCATAGAGATTGAAAACCAGTCTTTAGATAAGATAGCTGATATTTTTACAAGAATCAACACAAGTGGTAAAGAGCTTACGCTTTTTGAAATTGTGAATGCAAAGATATATACTGAAGCAACAAAAGAGCAAGAGGGTTTTGACTTAGAAGAAAAATTTGATATTCTTATTAAAGACTTGGAACGCAGTGGATATGAGTCTATCGCAGAAAATAAAAATATTATTTTGCAACTTATGGCATTGATTCTAAAAAAGAGTGCAAAAAGAGAGGCAATTTTGTCAATAGATAAACATAGCTTTATAGAAAAATGGGATCGTGTTGTAGAATGTCTAAAACATGCCATTGAAAAGATTCAAGATTCTTTAAAGATCCCTTCTTCAAAGCTTTTACCATATTATGCTCTTATTATTCCTTTTGCATATTTTTATTATATTAACGATAAAAAACCGCCAACAAAAAAGCAACTCGAGAATCTACACATATATTTTTTTAGGGCAGCCTTTGGAGAAAGGTTTTCTTCTAGCACAGAATCAAAGCTTAATGAAGATATAAAACTTGTAGAAAAAATTTGCAAAAATGAAAAGATAGATTTCACAAAAGAGATTAATTGTGATGAATCTAAGAAACATTATGAAGAGAGGCTTAAAAGTGGATTTTCAACCTCTAGTGCTTGGTATAAGGCAGCATTATGCATTCTTGCTTATAAAGAGCCCAAAAAATTTAATGACAACTCATCTGTGAGACTTGATAATTCTTGGCTAAATATTGCAAGTTCCAAAAACTATCATCACTTTTTTCCAAAGGCATATTTGAAAAAGTTGAATAAATATGATGAAGATGAGATAAATTGCTTGGCTAATATTACTTTGGTTGATGACTATATTAACAAAAGAGTCATAAAAGACAAAGCTCCAAGCATTTATATAAAAGATTTTCTTAAAGATAATCCAGAGTTAGAACAGAGCTTAAAAACGCATTATATCGACTTAAAAGACTTTGGTATATTAGATGATGATTACGATAAATTTTTAAATAAACGTGCTAGTGTATTGGCTGATGAGATTTTAAAGAGAATTAAATCATAATTTTAAACTGAAAGAATACGCAGATAAAACAAAGGTGTTTGCAAATCCCCTACCATTTATACATTCCTGGGGCGATTGTGCAGCGTATTTAGAAAAAAACCAAAAAATATTTGCTAAAAAGAATGTAAGGCGGGTTTTCATAAGCAGCTGTGAAAATCTTGACTATGGTGTAAAGAAATTTTTAGAGGAAAATGATGTGGAATACAAAATCATCACTTATATACTATAATTGCTACATTTAATGAGTATAAAAATAAATAGCAAATTTATCCTATGTTATAATATTTAATTAATTCTAATGGAGATTCCAAAGTGCTAGAGGACGGGAGAAAGTGAAATGAGATTCTAAACTTTACATAGCAAAGTTTGCAATGACTATATGAAGACTCTTTAGAGATTCTAGAATCCTTAGATATTTCGCTACGCTCAATATGACGTATTTACAGAATCTAGAATCTAGCAAAAAAGCACAAAAAAAGCTAAAAAATGTAAAAATTGCATAGGCAAAAACAAATAATATAAGCAAAACTATTAAGGAAGCAAGGATATGGACTACAAACAAGCCTTTTTATCACAGCTAGAAAATAGCTATCTTGGTGTGCAGATACAAGATTCAAAAGATTTATTTTCGCAAGATTCGGACTCACAATATTCAGGTTCAAAGGAAGCCCTCAAAAAGAGTGGCTTTATCAATTTATTGCAAATGAAATCAAAGTATTTTCAGCATATCAAAACCCTCTTAGAAAAAGAGGAGCTAAATCACAATATCTACACCAAGCTCTATAATTTCTTTTCAAGCTATCTCAACGAGACAGGCACGCCCTTTTTCTACGATACACCGATGCATAAAAACATCTATGCCAAAGTCTATACCAACTCAAAAGACACAAGCCTTTTTTATAAAACCCAAAATCTCTACTATGTGAAATCCGACACGCTTTATCACGATGCAGAGATTACAAGCCAAGATTCCAAATATACTTTCATCTTTGACACAAGCCATTTTATCCCAAATGCCGATAATGCTAAAAACAAGGCTATTTTTAAATTTGCAATAGAGGAAAATATAAGAATCTATGTACTAAACGATAAAGAAAGCCTAAAAGAGCTTTCTAATGTTTTTAAACAAAATAGCAGTGATTTAAGTGATGAATTTATCAAATCCCTAAAAGATAAGAAAATACAGCTACAAGAAGAAGAAATAAAAAAGATTCTAAGCTCTTATAAAAGGCAAAATGAAATAGACTTCTTTATCCATAAAAACGCAAGAGCCTTTTTACAAGAGCAGTTTAATCTATGGCTATGTAACTATGTGCTAGATGATATTACGCAGTGGCGACAAGAGAAAATTGAAGAGTTAAATACTCTTAAAAAAGTAGCCTTTAGCATTATTGATTACATAGCAGATTTTGAAGATGAGCTAAAAGCTATTTGGTGTAAGCCAAAGTTTGCTAAGAAAGTGGAGTATATCTTTAGCCTTGATATTATCTACAATCACGCTAGAGATTCAGAGCAAATACTAGAATCTATCTTTCAAGACACAGGCTTTAAACAGCAAATCAAAGAATGGCAGGAGCTAAAGCTAGTAGATGAACATTTTGAAATCAAAAATATTAGTGATGAAAAATACAAATTTCTACCCCTTGATACCAAGCATTTTAGTAAAACGACAAAATACAAGATTCTAAGCACATTTGAGGATATAGAATCTATCCTAAATGGAGAACTGATAAAAGCTGATAATTTCCAAGCTCTCAATACCTTGCTGCCAAAGTATCAAAACAAGGTAGATTTAATCTACATCGACCCGCCATATAATGCCCCAGCAAGTGAGATTATTTATAAAAACAATTTTAAGGATTCTACTTGGCTTTCTATGATGGCAAATCGTTTGGAATTAGCAAAGGAATTTTTAAGTGAACGGGGCTTAATTAATATAGCTATTGATGATATAGAGTTATTTAATTTGGGTTGCTTGTGTGATGAGGTTTTCGGTGTCGATAACCACATTTTAACTAATAGCGTATTATGCAATCCGCAAGGTAGAGTTGCTAATAATATTTCAAAAACATCAGAATATAATCTCTTGTATTGTAAGAGTGATAATACAAGCTTTAATATTGAGATTCCAAAAATTAACAAGCAAAAAAATGACACCGCATTGATAAGAACAGGAACAAATTCAAGGAGAGAAGAAAGACCATTTCGCTACTTTCCAATACTTGAAAAAGATAATAAATTATTTATGATTACAGATGAGGAATATAAACAAATCTATAATAAGAACACAAAAAAATTTAATGATGATTTTATAGAACAATTGGAAATTAAATATAAACAACAAGGTTTTAATTTTATTCTCCCAAAGAGTAGAACACACGAGCTGTTAGTATGGCAAAGAGAATTTAATAGAGTAAAACAGGAGTTGCATAGTTATATATTTAAGAGTGGCAAAATATATACGCCTTATTTAGAAAAAGCCAAGCCAACAACATTGTGGACAGATAATTTATTTTCAAATCCAGAATATGGAACAGAATTGTTAAAAAATATTTTAAACATTGATGTATCACAAAATACACCAAAAAGTATTTATGTGGTGCAACAATTTTTAGAAATGACAAGTCAAGATTCTACTATCTTGGATTTTTTTGGTGGGAGTGGCACAACCGCTCATGCTGTGCTAGAGCTAAATAGAGAGGGAAGTAAGCGTAAATTTGTGCTTGTAGAAATGGGAGAGCATTTTTATAATGTGATTATCCCCCGCATTAAAAAAGTAGCCTTTAGTAGTGAATGGAAAAATGGGGAGTTAAAAAATGCTAAACAAGTAAATCCCATATCTATTGCTTTTAGATATTATGAGTTAGAATCTTATGAGGAAAGTTTAAGTAACTGCGAGTATGTGCTAGATAAAGATTCAATCATTGACTACCGCAAATCAAGAAAACTCATAAAAGGACTAAAAAAAGCCGAGGCGATAAACTTAGATATGAGCGGGTATAGAGAAAATTTTGATATACTGCATACTATGGCAAATGTTTTAGGGCTAAAGATACAAAGACTCTTTTTAGATTCTAAAGGCATAGAATGCGTAGAATTTGACAATGGCGATATAGTATCTAGTGATAGCGTGGATTTATGCAAATACCCAAAGCTAACAAATCTCATTTGGTGGGAGAGGTAAAATGAAAATTCAACTAAAAAATATAGGAATGCTTGATGAAGCTGAATTTGAAATAGGCGATATTACTTTAATTTGCGGTGAAAATAATACTGGAAAAACTTATGCAACTTATAGTTTATATGGTTATTTGGATTTTATGAGATTGGCTAGAGAAGGATTGTTTATTAGAAGAAGAAAGCTTTTTGATACTGACAAACTAGAAGAAGAGAATATTAAAAATAAACGAGAAAGAAAATTAACATATGTCGATATTAAAGATAAACTAGAAAACCATATAAGCAACAAAACGAGATTATATCGTGATCGTATACTTGTAAAAATTTTAGCTGGGAAAAATGAGGATTTTGAAAATGCGGATTTTAAAGCAACTATTCAAATATCTTTAGAAAGCGTGAAAAAGTCTATAAAACAATACCTAGAAGATTTGAATTTAAGTCAAAAACGTAGGATAAAGGTTAAGCATATAGTATACGATGATGGTATTGGTTTTTTTGATTTAAATGAACTTAAATTTGATGAATATTTGATTATATTTCTTGATTCTTTATTAAGTTATATTTTTATAAAAAATTTTATTTTAAGTGTTGAAAGAACAGGGGCTTCTATTTTTCAAGATGAATTAGATTTTATTAAAATAGCAAAATTAGAAGCTATGCAAAAAATGCTAAAAGAAGAAGATGTTGATTTATTTGAGTTTCAAAAAAAATTAGAAGAAAAAAATCAGCTTTATCCAAAACCCGTAAGAGACAATATAAATTTTATAAGAGATATACAACAAAAAACAAAATTAGAAAGTATGTTTAAGAAAGACAAAGAAAGATATAAAAATATCCTGAATTTATTGGGAAATATTGTGGGTGGAAAGTATAAAGCTACAGATTATGGTATTTTATTTCAGCCAAAAGGTAGTAAAAAATTTTTCAATATTGAAGTAGCTTCAAGTTCAGCTAGATCTTTATTGATGTTATATTTTTATATTTTACATCAAGCACAACAAGGCGATATTTTGATGATAGATGAGCCAGAGCTTAACTTGCATCCTAAAAATCAGATTCTGCTGGCAAGACTTTTTGCATTACTAGCAAATGCGGGGATTAAAATTTTTATCACCACTCATAGTGATTATATTGTGAGAGAATTGAGTAATTGTATCATGCTTAGCAATCTAACAGACCAAGCAATACAAAAGCTTAAAAATAGGGGTTATTGCAAAGAATATAAATTAAATAGCGACAAGATTAAGGCATATGTAGCAAAAAATATTCAAGGAAAAAATACTTTAGAAAAAGTGAATATAACACAGAAGCAAGGTATTTTTATGGAAACCTTTGATGAAGCCATTGAATGGCAGAATGAAAATCAAGGCTTGATTTTTGAAAAAATGTATAGGAAACAAGATGACAAATAAGGAGCTACAAAATTTTAAAAATTGTTTGCATGGTAGTCTGAAAGCTATGCAAAAAGGTATACATCTTGTTGTTAAAGAACAAGAAGAAGAAAGTGTAATACAGGAAATCACTTTCAAGTTTGCCCAAAGAGATAACGTTTTAATTATTCAACAGGACATTAAGAATTGTCCTCCAATCACAAATTTATTTGGTAACAATGAAAATAGAATAGAATCTTGTGATTTTATTGTACTCTTAACAAAAAATAGAGATTTAAAAATATTTTTTTGTGAAATAAAATCTAGCAACACTAGGGAAACTAGAGAAAAGGCTAAACGACAAATAGAAAGCTCTAAAATATTTTTTGAATATCTTTATAAAAGTTATTTGCATAAATACAGTAAAAATATTGATTTTAATACAGCCATAGAAAATGCAAAAAGTCTTATTCTTTATCCGGCTTCTATGTCACAAAAAAGACCTACATATTCATCAGAGGATAACCTAATTCAATGTAAAATAGAAGTAGATGATAATGGAAAATGTGATATAGATGGATATGAGTTTTTTGGAAGTAATCAATAATGCAAAATAACCTAATCCTCTACACCACGCAAGATAAAAAAATTAAAGTTGAGTTATATGAGTTTGGCGAGAGTGTGTATCTCACACAGGATTTAATCGCAAAGCTTTTTGACACCTCAAAGCAAAATGTAAGTTTGCATATCGCAAATATTCTTAAAGAAGGTGAATTGAATGCAGATTCAGTTGTCAAGGAATACTTGACAACTGCTAAAGATAACAAACGATATAAAGTAAAATTTTATTCTTTAGAGATGATTTTAGCCATTGGCTTTAGAGTGCGAAGCAAAAGGGGTGTGCAGTTTAGAATCTGGGCTAATGAACACTTAAAGAGCTATCTACAAAAAGGCTTTATCATCGATAGCGATAGGCTTAAAAATCCAAATGGCAGAACGGATTATTTTGATGAGCTATTAGAGCAAATACGAGATATACGAGCTAGTGAGAAAAGGTTTTATCAAAAGATAAGAGATTTATTTGCTTTGTGTGTAGATTATGATTCTAGTGATAAGGCTACGCAGATGTTTTTTGCAAATACGCAAAACAAGCTTTTATATGCCATTACCAAACAAACTGCGGCTGAAATAATCTGCAAAAGAGCCGATCCTAATGAGCCAAATATGGGGCTTACTTCTTGGAAAGGGACTAAGGTGCGAAAGGGCGATATTATCATCGCTAAAAACTATCTTTCTAAAGATGAGTTAGATAATTTAAATAGGCTTGTCAATGTCTTTTTGGAATCAGCAGAGCTTAGAGTAAGAGACAATAAAACTTTGACTATGGATTTTTGGAAAGAAAATGTAGATAGTCTGCTTACCTTTCAAGGCAAGGATATATTAAAGGGCAATGGTAGCATTTCCAATGAAAAAATGGAGCAAGTCGTAAGGCAAAGATATGAAATCTTTGATAAAAAGAGAAAAGAAGAAACAAGAATCAAAGCTGATTTAGAAGATGAAAAAATGCTAGAAAAAACCTACAAGGCTCTAAAGGATAGATAATGCCAAAGCACACAAGCATAAAAAAACATTTGCTTTTAAGTGAAATATGCAACAACAAAAGAGTGCAATATAAAGAAAGCTATGAAAACTATGATTTAAAAAGCTTTAGTGCGGATATTTCCTTGCAAGATTATCAAATAGCAAGTTTGCAAAATGCCCTTATAGCCTTAGACTTATATATGTGCTATAAAGATTCTGATTATATAAAAACTAGAGGCGAAAAGCTTTATAGAATCTATAAAGAGCAATACAAAGATTGTAAGCTAGAAAAAGAGGAGATTAACCGTGCGTCCTTTTGGATGGCGACAGGCAGTGGCAAAAGCATAGTGATGATAAAGCTACTCTCACTCTTGGGTAAGGCAGTGAGAGAGAAAAAGATTCCAAATAAGCCCATAATGCTACTTGCTCCAAATGATACGATTTTAGCACAATTTAAAGACAATGTAGCAAAATACAATAATCACAATACAGATTTCATCACCCTCAAAGAGCTTAGAGAATATGAGAGTGCAACACAGGGTGGTTTGTTTGGAGAGACTACTGTTTTTATCGCAAGGAGCGATTTGCTAGATTGTGCACAAAATGTGGGCAAAGATAAAAGTGCCAAAAGACTTGATTATAAAAATTACTGCAATAATGATGGCTGGTATATCTTGCTAGATGAAGCCCATAGAGGAGATAGCAAAGAATCTATTAGAAAATACTATATCAATGAGATAGCTTGCGGGGATAAGCTTAGGGAGTATGAGGGCTACTCTTATAATGGCTACTCTAAGGGCTTTATTTTTAATTTTTCAGCGACTTTTAGCGATGAGCTAGATTTTTTTACTTGTGCTTTTAATTATAATTTAGAAAAATTTAATAATGATGGATATGGCAAAAATATCGCTGTGCTAGATTCTCATCTCAAATCTTTTAGTAAAGAGAGTGATGAGAGTGAACGGATAATACGAATCATCGAGGGCTTTATACTTTTTAGTGCTATCAAACAAAGTAAAAAGGAGTTATTGCGTAAGGCTAGGGACTTTGGTATCTCAAATATACAATACCATAATCCCCTAATCATCGCCGTATCCGATAAGGTCAATACCCAAGATGCTGGGATAAAGCTGTATTTTAAAGCGATATTACAGATTCTAAAAGAAGATAAAGATATACAAGAGATAGCCAAAAATCTGTATGAAAAACTAAAAAATCAAGAGCTGTATTTTGCAAAAGATGTCTTAAGCGATGAGTTTTTAGAATATGTGAAAAATACAGATTCTAAAAATGTGAGGGAAAATATCTTTTATGCGAGTGAGCCCTCAAACTTAGAATGTTTTAGGGCAAATGAAAAAGAGTTAGCTTTTAAAAGTAAGAATGCCAATGAGCCTTTTATGCTGCTTAATATTGCAGAGGCTAAAAAATGGGAGAAAGAGCATTTATTAGAGCTTGGGGTAGAGAGCTTTAAGGATTTGCAAAAGAGTTATTTTAAACATATCAATGAGGGCGATTCAAGCATTAACATTATGCTTGGAAGCAAAGTCTTTAGCGAAGGGTGGGATAGCAACCGCGTGAATCTTATCTATTTTATCAACATTGGCAGCAAAAATGCGAAAAAATATGTTTTGCAAACTATCGGTAGAGGTGTTAGAATCGAGCCTTTTACTAATGTGCGAAAGAGAATGCGATATTGTGATATACACGAGTATAGCACAAAGCAGATTCTAAGCCCTCTTGCTTGTGGGCTAGAGACTTTGTTTATCTTAGCGAGCGATAATGAGGCTATTAAATATATTTTAGAAGAGATTGAAAGCTTCATCACTCAATATCCACTAAAAGGCTTTAAAAAGACAAATACTCTAAGCCCTCTTCCTGCTCCAAAGTATAAAAATACAGAATCTAAAGAGAGAAGATATAAAATTGCTAAAAAGGAAGAAGAGGGCTTGAGGGCATACATACAAAGCTTTGATGAAGATGTCTTAACTCTTAGCAAATGCGTGATACATAAAGAATGTAGCTATGACACGTTAAAGGAAATTAAAGATTTTTTAGACGATAAAAGCGAGAGAATTATCCAATACGGGGATTTTCAAGAATTTGATAAAAATAAGACTTTTAGCCATATTCATAGAATCTTAAATGCTAGAAACAAAGAGCTTAAAGAATTTGTAGATTTAAGCGATGAAATCAATCATTATCAAAGCTTTAAAACCACTTTGGGAGAAAGTTTCGCAAATGAGATAAATGGGATTATAAAAACTATTTTAAACGCAAAAAGTGAAACACAGCTAAAGGTGGAGTTTGAAAGCGGAAAAATAAGCCTAGATGAATATACACAAAGCATAAAGAACAATACAGATAGCATTACCATTAATTCTTACACAATCAGTGCAAAACTAAGAGAGCATTATTATAATCCGCTTATTATTTATAGTAAAAACGATAGAGATTCTAAGATAAATTTTGCAATAAATGAGGAGAGTGAAAGGGAATTTTTACAAGATTTAGAGGAATTTTTACAAAGAGATTCTAAAGGGCTTATGAAATACGAATGGTGTTTTTCTAAGCTTGTAGAAAATATCGATACTCTGTATATCCCATATTTTGATAGCGAGGCACAAAGCGAAAGAAAGTTTTATCCAGATTTCATATTTTGGTTTAAAAGTAAAGAAAATGGAGAATATAAAATTCTTTTCATAGACCCAAAGGGGCTTAAAATAGAGGCAAATCCAAGAGATAAAATAAAAGGCTTTGAGGATATATTTAAAGACAAGAAGTTTTTATATCGAGGCAAAAAGATTCAAACCTATCTTTTTTATTATAATAAAAATGTGGGGGAATTTATAGGCTTTGAAAAATACAAAAAGAGTAGCGTAAAAGAAGTTATTAATGAGATAGTGGGTTAATTTAACTTTTCAAATGCAAAAATAAAGAAAATATACGGGTTGCAAATCTTATCCATTTAAGAATCTTACCATTTATTATGTATATTCTTGTGGCGATTACATGGCGTATTGAGAAAAAAATCAAGAGATGTTAGCCAAAAAGAACGCAAGAATAATCTTTATAACAAGCTGCGAGAATCTAGATTATGGCGTAGAGAAATTTTTGTAAAAAATACATGGAGTATAGGGGTTGTGCCAATTTACTAGAATTTATCAGCTAATTTAAGGTAAGATTTACACTAGATTTGGGATTAAAAGCAATTTCTACAAGACAAATTTTTAAGGGATTTCTATGGAAATAAAAAATTTTCAGCCTATTATTAATTTTATTTGGAGTGTGGCAGATGATTTGCTACGTGATGTGTATGTCAAGGGCAAATACCGCGATGTGATTTTGCCTATGACTATTCTAAGACGCATTGATATAATCTTAGAGCCTACAAAAGAGCGAGTGCTACAAACCTACAATACCTACAAAGGCAAAATAGAGAATCTAGAACCTTTATTATGTGGTAAGCAAGGAAGCAAAATGAAGTTTTACAACTATTCAAATTTCACTCTTGAGACACTACTCAATGACCCTGCAAACATCAGAATAAACTTTGAAAATTACCTAGATAGTTTCAGTGAAAACATAAAAGACATCATCGCAAAATTTAAATTTAAAAATCAACTTGATACTCTTGATGAGGCAAATATACTTTATGGTGTGATTGAACGTTTTTGCTCCTCTAAAATAAACCTCTCCATTAATCCCGTTTTAGATGATAAGGGTAATATAATCCATAAAGGCTTAAGCAATCTTGGTATGGGCTATGTCTTTGAAGAGCTAATCCGCAAGTTTAATGAGGAAAATAATGAAGAGGCAGGAGAACACTTCACCCCCAGAGAGATTATCGAGCTTATGACGCATCTTGTATTTTTACCTGTGAAAGAGAGGCTAAAAGAGGGAATCTATACTATCTATGATAATGCCTGTGGAAGCGGCGGTATGCTAACAGAATCTAAAGACTTCATCACAGACCCGCAAGGGCTTATAAAGTCAAAAGCAAGCATTCATCTCTATGGACAAGAAATAAACCCGGAAACTTATGCGATATGTAAAGCCGATATGCTAATAAAGGGCGAAAATCCAGACAATATCAAATACGGCTCAACATTAAGTGATGATAAGCTTGGGAATCTAAAATTTGACTTTATGCTAACAAATCCGCCTTATGGTAAATCTTGGGAAAAGGATCAAAAAGATTTAGGTATAGATAAGAAAAAGGATTGCCAAGACTTACGATTCCAAGTAGGTATCACAAGCAAAAGCGATGGACAAATGATGTTTTTGCTTAATATGCTAAGCAAGATGAAACTAGTAACTAAAGACACTCCGCTTGGCTCTCGCATCGCAAGCGTGCATAATGGTTCATCACTTTTTAACTCCGATAGCGGTATGGTAGCTATAAGAAAGCACATCATAGAAAATGACTATCTTGAGGCCATAGTAGCACTGCCTACAAATATGTTTTACAACACAGGCATTCCTACTTTTATATGGATTATCACAAATAATAAGCCAGAATCTAAAAGAGGCAAAGTCCAGCTTATCAACGCTACAAATGATAAATATTTTTCTAAGATGAAAAAGTCCTTAGGGCAAAAGCAAAATGAGATGACACAAGAGCATATAAGAAAAATCACAGATTTATTCTTGAATTTTAGTGAAAATGAGGATTGCAAAGTGTTAGATAATAGCGACTTTGGTTATACAAAAATCCTCATAGAAAAGCCAAAAAGCATAGAATCTTTACAAGATGATGAGAAGTTTAACGCCCTAAAAGATAAAGATAAAATTTTAGAAAAACTCAAAGAGTTAGAATCTAAGCCAAAAGATTTCAAAGATAGGGCGGAATTTTTTGCTTATCTTGGCGTGAAGCTTAAGAGAGCTGAGGAAAATCTTTTACTAGATTCTGATAAGACAAACAACACAGAGAAAATCCCCCTAAAAGTAGATATACAAAGCTACTATGAGAGTGAAGTAAAGCCCTATGTAAATAACTCTTGGATAGCGTGGGAGAGTGCAAGTGTGGGCTATGAAATACTTTTTAATAAATACTTCTACACCTACACACCACCAAGAAGCCTAAGTGAAATAGATAGCGAGCTAA
Organism: Campylobacter avium LMG 24591; assembly: GCF_002238335.1. Classification (NCBI taxonomy): domain Bacteria; kingdom Pseudomonadati; phylum Campylobacterota; class Epsilonproteobacteria; order Campylobacterales; family Campylobacteraceae; genus Campylobacter; species Campylobacter avium. The sequence goes on along the minus strand of NZ_CP022347.1, from coordinate 1,430,617 downwards.
AAGAGCTAGAAAAAGAAGTGCAGAACCTTCTAAGTGAGATAATGCGATGAGAGCTTACAAAGATAGTGGTATAGAGTGGCTTGGGGAGATTCCGGAGCATTGGGAGGTGGTGAAAATTAAGCATATTGCTGAAATTATTACAGGAAAAACACCCACTTTGGATTCTGAATGGGGCGATAATATGTTTTTTATTACACCAACCGATTGTGATTTAGATAAAAAATATGTTTCATCATCACTTAGGAAATTATCGCAAAATGGGATAAAAAATTTTGATTCACTTGTAATTCCCAAAAACTCTATTTTAGTAACTTGCATAGCCTCTATTGGAAAAGTAGCGATTAATCTTGAAGAGGTTATTACTAATCAACAAATCAATTCAGTGATTCCCAATGCCGATTTGGTATTACCAGATTTTATTTTTTATCAACTATTAGCAACAATGCCCTTTGCAGAAAGATATTTTTGCGGATATAGCATTTTACCAATTCTTAACAAGAGCGAATTTTCAAATATTAAAATCCCACTGCCACCCATGGAGGAGCAAAAAGCGATTGCGGATTTTTTGGATTCTAAATGTAAGCTCATAGAAACTTTTATAGAGAAAAAGCAAAAACTCATCACCCTTTTGAATGAGAAAAAACAGGCCCTCATCAATGAATGCGTTACTAAAGGACTTGATAAAAATGTAAATTTCAAAGATAGTGGCATAGAGCATTTAGGAGCAATCCCAACACATTGGGAAGTAAGACGACTTGCAACTTTTGGAAAGTTCTCTAAGGGTGGTAATATCTCGCGTCAAGATTTGGTAGAGAATGGAGAACAAGCTCTTCTTTATGGGGATATTTATATGAACTATGAAATTAGCACAAGCTTTTTAGATTCTAAAATATCTGAAAATACTTCACCTAGTGCAACCCCAATATATCGTGGAGATATTCTTTTTGCTGGTTCTGGTGAAACCAAAGAGGATATAGGTAAAAATATCGTATATTTAGGGGAAGATAAAGCATTTGCTGGTGGCGATGTTATTATTTTTAGGCAAAAAGAAAATAATGCCTTATTTTTATCCTATGCACTAAATACCAAGTATGCTAAGTTTTATAAAGGCATTGAATCTAAGGGGGAAATTATAGTTCATATCTATGCTTCAAATTTAAAAGATATTAAAATCCCACTTCCACCCCTACAAGAGCAAAAACAAATCGCAGAATTTTTAGATTCTGAAATTTCTAAAATAGATAGTATAATAGGAAAGATTAAAAAGCAAATAGAGCTAATAAAAGAATACAAATCCACACTTATAAACCAAGCTGTGTGTGGTAGGATAAATCTATGAAAAGGAGAAAAATGAATAACAAATTATTAACTTATGATGAAGTTTTGCAGCAAATAGATCAAAAAAGACATCTTCTTTTGGGAAATGGTTTTAGTATGGCTTACGATAGGAATCGTTTCTCTTTTACAAGTTTATTGCAAAGCGCTATTGATAAGCAAATTATAAAAGAAAATTCAGAAATCCACCAAATATTTCAAGATAACAATACTAGTGATTTTGAACAAGTTGTTAAAACTTTAGAAAATACTTCTAAAGTTATAGAAATTTATACACAGGATGAAAAACTATGTAAGCAATTATTAGAAGATTCTAAAAAATTAAAGCAATTTTTAGTAGATATTGTTACAAATAACCACCCAGAAAAAATAACAGAAATTTCTGATGATAAATTTAATTCAACTATAAATTTTATAAAAGATTATGACAATATATATTCACTCAATTATGACCTATTGCTGTATTGGTCTATGGAAAAATTAAGAGAAAAAATAGAAAATAAACAAATTCAAGATGGCATAAAGGGATTTACTGATGGTTTTTGTAATAGTGATGATGGAAATTATGTAGTGTTTAATAATAATTCTCATAGGAATACTTGTTTGTATTTACACGGAGCATTACATATTTTTGATAGTGGTAATGAAATAATCAAAAAGACATATTCAAGAACGGGCATACCCTTAAAAGAACAAATTGGAGAAGAGCTAAATAATAATAGGTATCCAGTTTTTGTATCAGAGGGGACATCAGAGCAGAAAAAAACTAAAATTCTTCATAATGCTTATTTAAATCATTGTTATAAAAGTCTATGTGCTATAGGTGGAGATTTGGTTATTTTTGGGACAACATTGAAATCAAATGATGAACACATACAAGATGCTATTTTGAAAAGTAAAATTAAAAATATATATTTTGGGGTGTCTGATTTAGGCAAAGGAAAACAGGAGTTATCAGATTTTGTTGAAAAAAATAAAAAATTAGATAATCAAAAACAAATCTCATTTTATGATTATAAAAGTGTAAAAATTTGGACAGAAAATAATCAAGGAAATGCCAAGTGAGCAATTATAAAGAAAAAGACTTAGAAAGCTTCATAGAATCCTATCTACTAGAACACAACGGCTATATAAAAAGAGTAAGTCAAAACTATGATAAAGATTTATGCTTTGATAAAGAATTGCTTATAAGCTTTTTAGAATCTACACAAAGTAAAGAATTAGATGAACTTAAAAAGCGATTAGGGGAGGGCTATAAGATTGAGATTCTAAAGCACATTGCTTCTAAAATCAGTAAAGAGGGTATTGTAAAAGCCTTGCAAAAAGGAATAGAATTGCGAGGCATAAAACTTAGCCTTGCATATAGAAAGCCAAGTAATGCACTAAATAGCACAAGCATAGAAAATTATAATAAAAATACACTCTCAATCATTCGCCAACTTTATTATAGTAAGGAAAATCAAAATTCTATTGATATGGTGATTTTCTTAAATGGTGTGCCACTTGTAAGCATCGAGCTTAAAAACCAACTCACAGGGCAAAATGTTTATAATGCGATAGAACAGTATAAAAAAGATAGAGACCCAAAAGAGAGGCTTTTGAGAAATTGTATTGTGCATTTTGCGCTAGATTGTGATTTAGTCTATATGAGTACAAAACTAGAGAGGGACAAAACAAGATTTTTGCCCTTTAATCGTGGGCTAAATAATGGTAGTGGGGCAATAGGCTTACAAAGTGGTGCAGGAAATCCACCTAGCGATACTATCAAAACCGCCTATCTTTGGGAAAGGATACTCAAAAAAGACACTTTGCTTAGCCTCATCTTTGATTTTGTAAAGGTTCTAAAAGATTGCATTATTTTTCCGCGTTATCATCAATTTGATGTAGTAGAAAAGCTTTTAGAAGACGCAAAGGCTAATGGTGTGGGAAGACGCTATTTGATAGAGCATAGTGCAGGAAGTGGCAAGAGTAATTCTATCTCGTGGCTTGCCCATAATCTTGCAAGTTTGCATGACAATGATTCAAAACTTATCTTTGATAGCGTGATTGTTATTACAGATAGAAAGGTGCTAGATTCTCAAATCAGAGATAATGTTAAAGGTTTTGAGGGAATTAGCGGAGTAGTAGAGGCTATCACGCAAGGAAGCAGACAGCTAAAGAACGCACTAGAAGAAGGCAAGAAAATCATCATCACAACTATTCAAAAATTTCCTTATATCTTAGATGAAATCACTAGCTTAAAAAGCAAGACCTTTGCTATCATCATAGATGAAGCACACTCTAGCCAAAGTGGCACAAATGCTCAAAAAATGAGCGAGGCTATCAGAGATAAAAGCCTTGATGAAGAGGAAGAAGCAAGAGAAGAAAGCCTAGATGAAAAAATAATAGAGATTATAAAAAATAAAAAATTGCAGAAAAATGCTTCATACTTTGCCTTTACTGCTACACCTAAGCCAAAAACGCTAGAAATGTTTGGAATGCCTTGTAAAGTAAATGGGGAAGTCAAATTTATCCCCTTTCATTTGTATTCTATGAAACAAGCTATTGAGGAGGGATTTATCCTTGATGTCTTAAGGGGCTACACAACTTATAAGAGTTATTATAAAATTCTTTCCTCTATCAAAGATGATGATCCACGCTATGATAAAAAGAAAGCTAATGCCAAGCTAAAAGCCTATGTGGAAAATCATAAAGATTCCATTGCTAAAAAAGCCGAAATTATGATTGAGCATTTTTTTACCCATAGTTATAAAAAAATAGGGGCTAAGGCAAAGGCTATGGTGGTAACCAAAAGTAGAAAGAGTGCTATTGATTATTACTTTGCTTTTAGAAAATATTTAAAAGATTATTATCCACAATTTGAAGCCCTTGTAGCATTTTCTGGTGAATTACATCTTGATGGTGAAACTTATAGTGAAAGTGCTTTAAATGGATTTAGTGAAGGTGTATTAAAAGAGGAATTTAAAAAAGATAAGTATAAGTTTTTAATCGTGGCACAGAAGTACCAAACTGGATTTGATGAGCCACTTTTGCATACGATGTATGTGGATAAAAAACTAAGTGGAGTAAATGCGGTGCAAACTCTATCACGTCTAAATAGAATCTGTAAAGACAAAGAGGATACTTGTGTGCTAGATTTTGTAAATTCACACGAGGAAATAGCCGAGTCTTTTAGCGCATTTTATAAGCAAACTTATCTAGGGCAAGGAAGTGATCCTGAAAAGATTTTTGAACTTAAAAGTAATCTTTTAGAATATGAAATTTATACGCAAGATGAGGTAGAAGTCTTTGTAGAATCTATTTTAAAAGAGGAAAAAGAAAATATTATCCACGCACAGCTAGATAGAATGGTGGAACGATTTAATAAACAAAATGAAGATATAAAAGCAGAATTTTACAGCAAGATAAAAAATTATTTAAATAACTATGCGTTTTTAGCACAGATTTTACCTTATGAAGATGTAAATTTAGAAAAACACTATATCTTACTTAAAAAGCTTATAGCAAAGATTGCTCCCCCGAGGTCAGAGGATTTAGCAAAAGGGATTTTAGATAATGTAAGCTTTGATAGCTACCGTGTACAACTTATAAAAAGTGAAGATATAAAACTAAATGGCGATGGCGAGCTTATGCCTTCAAGTGCTGATGGTTCTAGCAAGATACAAGGAGCGGAATTGCAAGAGCTTTCAGAAATTATCAAAGAATTTAATGAAAAATATGGCAATGTAGAATGGAATGAGGGGGATAAAATAGTAAGGACATTGCAAAATATCAAAGAGGATGTACTAAAAGATGAAAAATTTGTTAAATCCTCTAAACATTCTGATAGGCAAAATTTACGCATAGAATTTGAAGCACTTTTACAAGAAAAAATGCAAGAAATTATAGACGTAAATTTTGACTTTTATAAGCATTTTACTGATGATGCAGCACTTAAGCAAAGAATAACGCAAAAAATGTTTGATATTGTGCTTAATGAAATATATGAGTAATTGTGTAAAAGATTTTTGCAATACATGAGTGTATTTTTCATAAAAAATCTTAGAGCATTCTTTGCTTTATGGGCTATTCAAAGGATTTTTATGAATAGATTTTGTAAGTTAGCAGTTATGTTAATTATGCTACAGCCCTTTGTTTTTGCAGATTCTACGCGACAAGAAAAACTTAGAGGACAAACTATGAAAATTATGAAAGAGTGGTATTTTGTCAGAAATTTTTGACCTATTTATATAGCGATGGAAAAAAGATTTTTGGGATATTGAGGGAAGCAAAGAAGCACATTGTTGATAAAAAAGGCGATATTTCTTTATAATCAATTTGCCTATGCCTTTCTTTGTAGAATCTACAAGTGGTATTGATAAAAACCAAAAGAGTGTTTGAACATGATAGTATCCTTATACAAGATTCTCAAAGCCGTTTGTGATGAGACTTGATACAAAAGAGGGTTTTTGCCTCGAGTGTGTATGGCAGAGCTTTGTGAGAGTGAGTTTGGCACAGACTATGAGAGGAAGCTAAAAAGCTTTTTTCCCAAAGTAAGCCCGAGTAGCTAGAAGTCGTAGGCAATACGAGGAAAGATAAGTTTGGGGAGCTAACTTGCGTTAATGCACAGAGGGCATACGATAGTTATAGCATACATACAAGAATAAAATAAAAAGTGTCTTAATGTCTATGTACTCTTTGATAAAGAGGCGTTTTAGATTGTGTCAGCTTTTAGAGATAAACCCGGTGTAGTCAATGTCGATGGATTTCGCAATGAATCTGGCAGCGATTTTCGATGCGAATGAAAACCGTTCACAGCTTTATACTTACGATACTTTTGATTTTAATGTGCCTATCTCTTACTCATGCGGAGTTTGGATATCAAGCTGATTTTTTGCAAGAAAATGCAGGACTTGCATTTGAGGGCAGCCTTTCATGGTTTTTGGCTTTAGTGTGTTGTGGTATAAAAGTAGTATTAAGTAATACAAAAGATTCTGATAATCGATAAAATTGGTAATATACGATATCGATGTGATAATTCGATTGTTTGAATATTGAATTAGATATAATGAAGAAATGAAAAGATTTTTTGAGTATTTTTTAGCTAAATGGCTATTTTTGGTAACAGTATTTCTATTATATATGCCTGCATTTGCCTATGATATGAGACAAAACACAAATGATATGGCATATCATTTTTCTAGTCGTAATGATGTTTTCTTGTTGCCCTATGCAAAAGAATCGCTTGACCAATACCAAGAGAGAAACAAATATGTGCATACTATCGCCAATAACTCTCCTAGCAACAATCGCGGTAGCCATTCTAATTGGACACTTTATAGAAACTATGAGGGAGGCTGAGAAGAAGCAGGAACAATAGATAGAATGATAACAGTGTTTTTAAAAGGGGGTGCCGCTGCCTTTTTGATATTTTTAGTCATATTGAATAAGACAAGAAATTGGTTTCTAGGCATTATTGGTTTTATAGTCCTTATTGGCACTTTTTTCTTTTTTGCACCAGATACCGATTATGGGTATTTAATGGCATTTCTAGGGTTTTTGGTGGGAGGTATCTTGGTATGGAGATTTAACCGATAGTCTAAGGCTTATAAATATTGTATTGTTAAAAGGCAAGATTTCAGAGGATAATGTACAGCATGTATTGTAGTTTTGCTATAATTTTGTGCCTTAACACTCAAGATATAATTACAATCAAGCTTGAAAACATAGAAGTTTATAATCATAAAAAAATGAAATTAGTCTCAATGTAAGGGAAATCTCAATGGAATTTTTGCTTTTTTGTTTATTTTTCGCTGCTTTATTGCCTTTACTTTTATTTCGTAAGAAGTCTAGGTGCAGTGATTATGAGGATTACAGAGATTCTGATACCACTTCACACACTACCACGCAAAGCAAGATTCAAGCCAACACACATAATACATTTTCTTTAAAAAATAAAGAAAAAGGCGATAAATATGAGCTACAGATTCTAAGACATTATAAAAAACAAGGCTATAAGGTCTATCCACAAGGATTTATAAAAGGAAGGGCTGATGGTGGTATTGATTTGGTAGCATATAAGGGGAGTGAGGCACTTTTGATTCAATGTAAAAATTAGGAGTACAAACAGGTAAAGCAGGAGCATTTACGAATCTTTATGGGCGATTGTGCAGCGTATTTAGAAAAAAACCAAAAAATATTTGCTAAAAAGAATGTAAGGCGGGTTTTCATAACAAGCTGTGAGAATCTTGACTATGGCGTAAAGAAGTTTTTAGAGGAAAATGATGTGGAGTATAAGATTGTGGCTTACAGAAAAGATGTATAAGAATATCATTTCTTAATGATTTAGGACTTTCAGCTACCATACGCTTTAAAATAAATACTAAAGCTACGATGAGGAAATAATAAATGAGTAGAGACTTAAAATATGATGAGTTTTTCTTTAGGCGTGAAAATCGCATAGTAAGTATTATGGATATAAATAACAACTACTTATACTATCAAAATGAAATGTTTTGTCCAGATTGTCATAGGGCTGAACTATCATTTGTAAATAACACAAATAAGACTCCCCATTTGCGCACAAAACAAAATTCCACACACACTCAAGGCTGCCCCCATAACTACAATGTAGCTTCTAATAAAACAATAATCAAATGTTTTACAAATCTAACTAGTGAGCAAATAGAAAATAAGCTTAATTCTATGATGCGCTATCTTTGCGTAGCACAACACACAAGAAATGAAAATACCTCAAGCAATAATGTAGAGCATAATCCAATGCTCATAAAAACACAAAAATCACAAGAAACAAAGGAAATACAAGCGATAAAAAGAAAAAGCTTTAATATAGCTATCAACGAAAAAGATTTGGCTTGTATTTGTGTTTTCTACGGAAAAGTTAAGCTAAGTGTTGAGGAGATAATTCAAGATAAAAAACACTATGCTTTCTTGAAAATTTTTGCCAAAAATAAACAAAAGTTCAATATTTATATCCCCAAACATTTTATACCAAAAGACATAGAAACAGATACAGAGTATAATTTTGTAGCTATAGGGACTATTAAAAATATTTCTGAGTTTTTAAAGATAGAGCTACTTTTAGGGCAAAAATACGACGATAAATCAATTAGCATAAAATATCAAAAATGTTAAAATACTATCAGATATTTTAACGCTCTAAGGAATCCCAATGCCACACGCTTTTCACTTTTTAAGCAATAATCTTTTCACCAGCTACACATTAGAAGTTGATTTCCCACAAATTTATGACTTTGAGGGCAATAAAGACCAAGCTAAAAAAGCTCTAGATTCCATAAAAGCTATATATAATAAAGAAAAATTTATAAGCCAAAATGAACACCAGTTTGAAGATGATTTTATTAGCGAAGTATTAGAGATTCTAGGTTGGAGCTTTATAAGACAAGAGGAGAAAATCATTCAAGGTAAGCTAGAAAAGCCAGATTTTTTGCTTTTCACAAATCAAGATTCTAAAAATACCTATTTGCAAATCCCAAAAGAGCAACGCACGGCAAATAACGAGCATTTTAGTGTCATCGCAGAATCTAAAGCCTACAAAGTAGAAATAGATAATAAAAAAATCAAAGACAATCCACACTTTCAGATTTTACGCTATCTCTCAAATCTCAAAAAAGATTATGGAATCTTGACCAATGGACGCATTTGGCGTTTTTATGATAATTCTAAGCTAAGTGCCACCAAAATCTTTTATGAGATAGATTTAGAGGCAATTTTAGCAATGGATAATCCTCACGATGAAAGCACTTTAGAATCTAGCCGCCAAGCAGAGTCAAAAAGCCACATTTTATCCCAGCTACAAGCCTTCAACTACTTCTACCATATTTTCCACGCAAAGAATTTCACGCAAGATTCTAAAGACACAAGCACCATATCCCACATCTTAGAGAAAAACGCCCAGTCCAAAACCAACATAGAAGACGATTTGCAATCTCTTATCTATGGTATCAATGGCAGAGATTCACTCTTTGAGAAAATTGGTGCTTGTATCTATGCGGCTAATGCAGAATCTAGCCTTGAGCAAGTCTATGAAAATGCCTTGTATTTCATCTTTCGCCTCCTTTTTATCGCCTATTTTGAAGATAAATTCGATGACGTGTTAGAAAAACACTCTTGTTTTAAGCAACGCATAAGCCTCTATGCCCTCCTTAATGAGATAAAATATGACGAGGTAAAGCAGTCAGGAGTTAGCCCAAAACACAAAAGCTACATAGGCATAGCAAGACTAGAAGAAATTTTTAGAATCTACAATGAGGGAAACCCAAACTATGATATGCCGCTCTTTAATGGCGGATTATTTGATAGCACTAAGACAGCTCTTTTAGCTACACCAAAGATTTTTAGTGATACGGATTTAATAGAGATTTTAGAAACACTTTTCTACTACACAGATTCTCTAAACACATACAAAAGAGACTATCGCACACTAAGCGTAGCACATCTAGGCACGATTTATGAAGGGCTACTCTCTTACTTTTTTGACAAGGCAGATGAGGATATTTTCTACCTAGTCTATGCGCCCAAAATACGAGGTAAGGCAAAGGGCAAAGCAAAATCCCAAGACATCATAGAGGGCTATTTCGATAGCTATGATTATGAAAAAATCGCAAAAACTCATACCATACATAGAATCCAAAACTACAAAAAAGGACAAATCTATCTCAAAAATACAAGTAATTCACGCAAAAGCACCGCAAGCTTTTACACACCAGAATCTATCACAAAATTCCTGTGCCAAGAAGCACTACAAGAGTCCATCAAAACTACACTCAATGATAAGAATATCTTACGCTTTAAAATCCTAGATAATGCCTGTGGCAGTGGGCATTTCCTCATAGAAAGTCTCAATGCTATTACCAAAATAGTCTTAGAAAGCTTTGATTCTTTCCCAAGTTTCAAAACCTTATATGAGAGGGAAAAAGACAACATCACACAAAATATCACAGAGTATATTAAAGATTACCAAATCGATGAGAGTGATATTATAAAAAGGCTCTTGCTTAAACGCGTGATTTTTGGGGTCGATGTCAATCCCTTTAGCATAGAGCTTAGTAAGCTTTCTTTGTGGATAGATAGCTTTATCTTTGGCACGCCTCTAAGTTTCCTAGAGCATCATATCAAATGTGGTAATGCCCTAATTGGCACAAGCATTGCAGACTTTAAGCAAAACACTTTGGCAAAAAGCAAAGGTCTTTTCTTGCAGGATTTAGATTCAAAATTTAATGCTCTACAAGAAGTTTTCTACAAGCTAGATTCTATAAAAGATAGCACAGAAATAGATATAAAAGAAAGTAAAAGACTTTATCAAGATGAGATTCTACCCACACTAACCAAACTCAATCTATATTTAAATTACCAAAATGCTAAACATTTTATAAAAGACCCACAAGAAAGACAATCCCTCCTAGCCTTGCAACAAGCAGGTTTGGAGAGCCTAGAACAAGATAAAAAAGCAAAAGATCTTATAGAATCCTATGCTAAAACATATCGCTTTTTTAACTACGAAATAGAATTTCCAGAGATAGTAAGCGATGGTGTTTTTATAGGCTTTGACATTATCATAGGCAATCCGCCGTGGGATAAAACGAAATTTAGCGATTCTGATTTTTTCCCGCAGTTTATAAGCAACTACCGCACACTAAGTAATTCCAAAAAAGAGGAAATCAAAACAAATCTCCTTGACAAGCCCTATATCAAAGCACAATACGAGAGAGAAAAAACCTTTATACAAAGTGTCAATGACTACTACAAAGAGAGCTACCCGCTAAATAGTGGCAGCGGTGATGGCAATCTCTTTCGATTCTTTGTTGAAAAGAACTTACATTTACTAGCCAAAAATGCCACATTAAACTATGTCCTCCCAAGTGCGCTAATGCTAGAAGAGGGTAGCTTGTCCCTGCGTAAAGAAATCTTAGAAAACAAAAGGCTCAACTTTTTTTATAGTTTTGAAAATCGTGAGAAAATTTTTGATATAGATTCACGCTACAAATTTGCCCTTATGCAGGTGCAAAACACACAAGCAGATTCCACACATAAAATCAAAACAATGTTTTATAAAACAAACATAGATTCTGTGTATGACACAAACAATATCATAGAAACTAGCCTTGAAGAGATAGCTACCCTAAGCCCTAGTCAGCTTGCCTTGCAAGAAGTGCGTGATAAAAAAGACTTAGAAATTCTAGCCAAATGCTATGCTAGTTTTAAGCCGCTTAGCCTAGAATGGCTAGATTTTCGTAACGAATTGCATATGACAGCGGATAAAGATTTATTTATAGAATCTTTTTCCGATGATCTTTTGCCTCTTTATGAAGGTAAGATGATACATCAGTTTAACGCAGAGTTTAGCGAACCTACCTACTTTTTAGATTCTACAAGCTTTGATAAGCGACTAAGAAGCAAGGAAATCCACCGCTTAAAGCAAGACTTGGGACTAAATAGCAAGGAATACGAGAGACTATTAGAATCTATGCTAGAGGGCAAAGAATCTAAAATGACAAAAGAAGAGCTAGAAGATTCTATTATCCGCTATGATAGGGAGTTTTTTAGACTGGGCTTTAGAGGTATAGCTAGTGATACTAATGAACGCACTTTGATATTTTCACTTTTACCAAAAAATGTAGGATTTGGACATAGCATGTTTGCAAATATCCCTAAACGATGCATTATAGATTCTCATGGCGCTATTGCTATACAGAGTGTGAGCCACAAAAGACTTTTATTTGCTTTAGGGATTTTCAACTCTTTAGTGGTGGATTATATCGCTAGAGGTATGGTGCAAATCAATGTGAGTAAGACTTACCTAGAGCGAATCCCTCTGCCACAGCCAAGCGATGAAGAATTAGAATCTAAGCAAGACTATGCCTATATCTATAAAAATGCCTTGATACTACAGCTCTATCACGACAAAGCGGGGGATTTTGAGGATTTGCAAAAAGAGTTTGGTATAGATAAAGGGCAGATTCCAAGCACACAAAAAGCCTATGACACCTTGAGGGCAAAGCTTGATATACATATCGCTAAGCTCTATGGACTAAGTAAAGAGGAGTTTTGTGCCATGCTAGAATCTTTTAAAGTCTTGAATGACAAACAGCCCCACTACATCGCTTTACTTAAAAGCTTATGGGAGTGAAAATAACAAGACATAAAAACATTGCTAGGAATACCACAAAAAAGAATTTTGTTACTATGAAAATAAAACGACTTATCCTACCATTTATACATTCTTGGGGCGATTGTGCAACGTATTTAGAGAAAAGCAAAAAATATTTGCTAAAAAGAATGTAAGGCGAGTTTTCATAAGCAGCTGGTGAGAATCTTGATTATGGCGTGAAGTAATTTAATACTCCTGCCGCCACTTGAGATTTAACAACAAATCGTAGAAAATATAGAATCTAAGCAAAAAATCATAGAAGAAAATAAAAGTAAGATTAAAGATTTACAAACAAATATAGATAAAGAATCCCAAGATCTCATTCTTGCCTAGCAATAAGCTTTCTTCTAAAACAAAAAAAACACGATAATACATATATCATAAAAAAACTTATGTTAAAATTTATAAAACTTCCGATTTAAAGGATTATTTATGCGTTTTTATCATTATATCTTAGTGCTTATGCTTATAAGCACACTTACAGCTTGTTCAAAGCACAAAACTTCGCATACACAGTCTAACACAAACGCTAATGTAAGCAAGATAGAGTTTGGCATAGGCGATAAGCCTACTTTGCCTATTAAGAATTACAATGACAATTCCAGTGATGTCAAGCTTGTAAGCGGTGCGGCTGTGTCTAAAAAACTTATTAGAGATTTTCTTGCCTCAACTGCGTCTAAAGATTCAAATAGCATTAATCAAATACAAAGACTTGATACATCAGATTCCGTAACGCTTATGAGTGCAGGAGGAGGGGTTTTAACAGTTTGGGCTACTAATGTTGGGAATTGGGTTTGGGGTTATGCTCCACGCGATAGTTTAAATTTAGGCAATGCCCGTCAATGGAAAATTCTAAGTAGGGCAAATGGTAAAGTAAGTTTTGTGAATTTACAGACTAATACTTGTCTAAGCGCTTATAAAAACGGCGTTATTCATATGCCTTGTGATAGCAATAATCCCGCACAAATTTGGAATCTAAATACCTTTGCTAATCGCGCCACTCAAATTCAAAATGAGGCTAGCAATACCTGCTTACAAACACCGCTCATTAGGCAAACTAGAGCACTTAGTATCTTTTTAATGCCTTGTGCTAGTGCAGGTAAGGCATTAAAAGCTGATGCAAACATCGAACAGCAGTGGTATATCACCGCACCTCTTATAAGAACTACACCTATTTTTTTTATAAATTAGGAGAAAGCTATGTTTAATATATTTTTGAAGCGATATTATAAGCCTTTGCGTCTTTATGGTATTATATTTTTGATTGTAATAAGTCCTTTATTTGCTAATATAGAGGATTTTAAAATAGGCACTTGGAATTTGCAAGGTTCATCAGCAAGTACTGAAAGCAAATGGAATGTAAGTATTCGTCAGCTTATCACAGGCATTAATGCGGTTAATATTCTTATGGTACAAGAAGCTGGAAGTATTCCTCGTTCGGCTCGTCCAACGGGTAGGGTTGTGCAACCCGGCGGCACACCGGTGGAGGAATTTGTTTGGGAGCTTGGCACTTCATCAAGACCTAGAGCTGTGTTTATCTACTATGCACCCATTGATGTAGGTGCAAGACGCGTGAATTTAGCTATTGTATCCGATAGACAGGCTGATGAGGTGTTTGTGGTGCGACAAGATAGGGTTGCTACAGATGTTTCACGCCCAGCACTTGGCATACGCATAGGTAATGATGTATTTTTCTCGCTTCACGCATTAGCAAATGGCGGTGGCGACGCAAGTGCGTTGGTAACTGCCATACACGATAATTTTATTGGAATGCCAAACATAAATTGGCTTATTGCAGGTGATTTTAATAGAGAACCAGCGAGTTTGCTTAGCGGGCTTGATACTCGCGTAACAAATAATATACGCATCGTATCTCCAAACACAGCCACTCATTTTAGTGCTAGTGGTTCAAACAGAGTACTAGATTATGCTATTGTTGGAAATACCCAACCACAAGGTGCTGCTGCTGTTTTGCCAAGCATAAGTGCGATTTTAATGGCAGCAAGTGTTCGCTCATATCTTAGCTCAGATCATTTTCCTGTGCGTTTTAGCAAGTTTTAGTTAAGGAGTTATGATGAATTTTAATTTTAAAATTTTATTGATTTGTATGATAACGGGATTTAGCCTTTTCGTATCGCAACTAAAGGCTATTGATACGCAAGATTTGCCAAATTTCACACCCTCATTTTCTCTTCGCAGTGCTTTTAATGGAGTAGCTTTAACTGTTGATAGAAATCAAATTAATTGGGATTTGCTTGAAATTACAGATGAAAAGCAAATTGAAATTTTGTCTAAGAATGATCCTTTCGCTTCATTTAATTTAGGCTATGTGCAGTTTGTAAGCTTAGATGATAAGGATAAGTGTATGGCTATTAATGAAAACGGGAATTTTGTGCTTAAATCTTGCAAGGAGGATTTAGATAAGGATGAGCGAGAGAGTGTATTTTCTTTTATCCCGACATCAACATCAGCAGTGCAAATTCGCTCTATGGTGCTTAATGCAAATGAGTGTATAAGTGTCGTTGATACCCCAAGCGGCAGTATTTTTGGGCTTAAGCCTTGCTCTGTGCAATCTCTTACCTTCATTGATTTGCGTAATCTTTTGTTGATTTTGCCACCTTTTGAGGCTTCTACCCTCATTAATCCATAGATATTTTGATTAAAAAGGACGATATGAAACTCCAAGAAATATTTAAAGATAGCGATTATAGTTTAAATTTGTTTGATGAGAATGCTATCAAGAAGCTAGAATCTAAAATTATTACTAAAGATTCTAAAGGTGGGCTTGTGTATTATATCCCATGCCTTATTCGCGATAAAGATATAAAACTTACTCCAGAGGAGGTAGTGCGCTAACTCTACATTGATAAACTCATTAATGAATATGGATATGCAAAAAATAGAATTCAAGTAGAATACGCTGTGCATTTTGGACGTGAAAAAAAGAGCAGACATTGTCATTATGAATAAAATCCAAACCACTGCTGTGTATATCATCATAGAAGTTAAAAAGCCAAAGTTAAAAGATGGCAAAGAGCAGTTAAAGAGCTATTGTAACGCCACAGGAGCGACTATGGCAGTGTGGAGTAATGGCTTACAGACAAGCTATTTTCATAGAAAGGATCCAAATTATTTTGAAGAAATCCCAGATATCCCTACAAGCGATAAAACCCTTAAAGATATCTTACAAGAGAAATTTACCTTTGATGATTTAATGGCAATAGATGTTTTAAAAACACAAAAGCGAAGTTTAAAAAATATTATTAAAGATATGGAAGATGAGGTATTGGCAAATGCTGGGGTTGATGTTTTTGAAGAGTGCTTTAAGCTTATATTTATAAAGCTTTATGATGAGCTAGAGGGAGCAAGAGATAAGGATAAGAATTTAGAGTTTAAAAACTACGGAGAATCTGATTCAGAGCTTAAAAATAAAATCGAAAAGCTATTTACTAAGGCAAAGGAGAAATGGGAAGGTGTATTTAGTGCCGATGAGAAAATCCGCCTTAGCCCCTCGCATCTAAGCGCATGTGTAGCTTCACTCTATAAGGTTAAGTTTTTTAACTCCAACCTAGAAGTGATTGATGATGCCTTTGAGTATTTGGTAAATAAATCTGCTAAGGGCGAGAAGGGTCAGTATTTCACACCCCGCTATGTGATAGATATGTGTGTGAAGATGCTAAATCCAAAAGAAAATGAAAGTATGATAGATACTGCTAGCGGGAGCTGTGGCTTTCCTATACATACTTGCTTTTATGTGTGGAAAAATATTTATAGGCAAAAGGGCATAGAAGCAAGCCATCTTTTTACCGCAGAAAAGAAAATCCCAGAATGTGAAGATTATGTAAAAGAAAAGGTTTTTGGTATTGATTTTGATGAAAAGAGCGTGAGAGTGTCTAAAATGTTAAATTTAATTGCAGGCGATGGGCATACAAATGTGCTGTATCTTAATTCCATTGATTATGAGCGGTGGGAGGATTGGCTCAAAGATGAGAGTTGGATTGATGTGTATAATGATGGCTTTAAAAGGCTTAAAAAATTGCGTGCTACAAAGAATGAAAATAGGGACTTTAGTTTTGATATACTCATGGCAAATCCACCCTTTGCAGGAGATATAAAAGAAAGCAGAATCTTAAATCGCTATGAGCTTGGCAAAAATGCTAGTGGCAAGGTGCAAAATAAAGTCGGTAGGGATATTCTTTTTATCGAACGCAACCTTGATATGTTAAAGCCCGGTGGGCGTATGGCTATAGTTTTGCCACAGGGTAGGTTTAATAACTCAAGCGATAAATATATAAGAGAATTTATCGCTGATAAAGCTAGAATCTTAGCTGTTGTTGGACTACATCAAAATGTCTTTAAGCCTCACACAGGCACGAAAACTTCGGTTTTATTTTTGCAAAAATGGGGCGGTGATGATGGCAAGGGTGGGGAGCTTTGCCCTAAAAAAGAGGATTACAATATATTTTTTGCTACCCAAATGCTACCTAGCAAGGATAATTCAGGCGAGAAAATCTACTACACGCTAGAAAATGCTTTGCTTTTAGATTCTCACGAGCATTTAGTTGTAAAGCACGATTTGTTTAATCCACACTTAGAAGGCGATGAACCACTAAGGCAAAAGAATGAAAGTAATGAGGAATTTCAAGCAAGAATGCAAGAGTATGAGATGAGATGTGAAAAATACAAAACTATCCAAAGTGATGGTATCGCCGAAGCCTTTATAGACTTTGCTAAGGCGGAGGGTTTGAGTTTTTGGAGGGAGTGAAAAATATTTAAAATTTTTATAAAGCTTTTTGTGAAATTATATGAAATAAGCTATGTAATGTGTAAAAGTAAGAAATTTAGAGTAGCCTCTCACAAGAGTACCCCGCAACTTTCGGCAGGTTAGCCCTCTAAATTGTATGTTATTGTAGTATAATTATCGTTAATTAAAAATAAAAAGGGCGAAAAAATGTCTTTTTCTTTACAAGAAAGTGAATATGCAAAAATCAGAGATTTATTTATGGATTGTCCTGATTTATTGACAAGAGATTTTCAAAGACGTATTAAACAAAGCATTAAAGTTCTGCATTTTGCTTACTTATGGGGAGCTTGTAAGGAAGCTAAAATTATTTTACAAAAAGATTCACAAGCCACAAATGCTAATCTTTTTACCTTGATTATGAAGCTTTATACAAAAAGACGAAAAGCTCATTAAGCAAATTTTTTACTTTTGCATTGTTTTGAAAATGCCTTGCGTAGTACTTTGGCAGTGTGCATTGCTAATTTATACAACACAAGCTGTGATGATTGGTTTATAACACAAAAGGCAAATATACAACAAAAAGCAGGTTTAAAATTCATTTTTAAAATGCTTCAGAAAAGAAAAAATAATTTCAAAAAACTGCAAAATACTTGGGAAGTTTTTGATTGTTTGTATCTTGTGGATTTGGAAGATATTATTAGCTTTCATTGGAGCGAATTAAGTCATATCTTTAAAGATAGCAAACAATATAAGAATCAAGAACTGCCAAGTTATGGTACTAAAGAACATTTGATAACAAAACTTAGTCAGATTCGTAAAGCAAGGAATGAAATATTTCATAACAAGCCTACAAAAATTAAATTTAAAAAAGATTTAGAAATTATACTTTTGCGATTAGGTTATAATTTAGAGGACGCCATACAAATTGGCGAAATTTCAAGTGCTATAAGCTTGCAATATAAGTATAAAAACAAGGATTTTTAATCCAAGCAAGATACAATTTTCTAAACGATATCTTAGCAAGTTTTCATAAGGATTTGATGTATTATGCACAGAGGCAGAAGTGGCAGAAAATGACCCGCCTTGAAAGGACTGAAAGTATATCAAAGATTCTATTTTTTGTAAAGACAATGAATGAGGAAATTAAAAACTAACGAAAGATTGGAGACAATTGCCCCCTTGAAAGCACGAGTACTATATCAAATATTTTGTAAATTTTGTATAATTATACAGTCTTTTTTGTTACATAAAGAAGATTAAGGAAAATCCTATGACAAACAAAGCCCTGCAAGACAAATACCCGCATTTAGAAGTCTCTAGCTTAAAACTTAGCGAGCCAAAAAAGGATAATGAAAAAAATAGATTGGATGCCGAATTTTTTAGCAAGAGCTTTATAAACGCTTATTCAAAAGTTAAATCGATGAATCATATATTTTTAAAAGACTGCATAGAGGTTTTAACAGATTATCATTCAAATGGCAGCTATGAGGCATTGAACGAGAATGTAAAAATACAAGATGAAAAAGATTATGCATATATGATTAGAAGTACAGATTTAGAAAAAAATGGATTTTGAAAATGATGTAAAATATATATCTAAACACGCTTATAATTTTTTGACAAAAACTAAAATTTTCGGTGGAGAGGTATTAATCAACAAAATTGGTAGCCCAGGTGCTACCTATATAGTGCCAAATTTAAATATTCCTATTAGTTTGGGTATGAATTTATTTATGATAACAACCAACGAAAAAATATTAAGAAATATATTTTTATATATATATTTAAACACAAAATTAGGCAAGTTGGTAATTTCAAGAAAAATTAATGGAGCAGTTCCTCAAACTATTGATAAAGAAGCTATTAGAACTTTACCAATCCCCATTTTTCCAATGCCTTTTCAGCTAGAGATAGAAAAGCTTGTAAAAGATTCTAATACAGCCTTAGAATCTAGCAAGGCTTTGTATAAGGAAGCTGAAAATTTGCTCTATGAATCTTTAGGGATAGATTCTAAAAATTTAGATTGCCACGACTTGCAGGGCAAGTCTTGTGATGACAGAGGGGAGTCGTCATTGCGATGGAGTGAAACGACCGAAGCAATCTATCCCTTGCGTCATTGTGAATGCAGTGAAGAGTCTGTTGCGAATGCAAACGATCCACATTTGCAAATCCACACACAAGCAAACTACACCATAGCCACCTTTAAAGAATCTTTCCTGCAAACAGGACGACTTGATGCAGAATACTATCAAGCAAAATATGAGAAAAACGAAGCCTTGATAAAAAATTATAAAAATGGTTTTGTGAGACTTAAGGACTTAATAGTTGCACAATCTAGCGGATTTGCCTTTAATAGCGATGAATATGTGCAAGATTCTAACTTAGCTTTGATTAGGATCAATAATATCAAAAATGCAAATTTAGATATGAGTAATGCGGTATTTTTAAGAGATGAGACACAAAATCTTAGCCCAAAAGATAAGGTAAAAAGAGGTGATATACTTATATCAATGTCTGGTAGCATAGGCTTATCCTGTCTTGTGCGAGAAGATATTAATGCTATGATAAATCAAAGGATTTGTAAGATTTCAATCAATGGTTTTCTAAGGATGTTTTAGTTTTATTCTTAAACTCTGTATGTGCTAGATTGCAATTTGATAGGATAGGCACAGGCGGGGTTCAAACAAACATTTCTAGTAACGATATACAAAGCCTCCTAATCCCCTTGCTAGATTCTACAAGCCAAGAAAGGATAGAAAACAAGATCAGACAAAGCTTTGCGCTAAGGGCTAAAAGCAAGAAGCTTTTAAGAATCGCAAAGCAAAGGGTAGAAGAGGCGATAGTTTCTAAAAAAATTTAAGATTTGCTTGCTTTGCAAGGCTTCTTGTTAGAAAATAATGCGAAATAGATTAGAAGCATGTGTAATATAACATTTTGAAAAACTAAACCATAGTGGCGATAAGAAATTTGATCTTAATGCCAAAAATTTGTGACAGAGGATATATCTTACTCAGATGATGATAAAATAAAGGATATATTCATGGCTTATAAACTTTATCCTTTTATCAGCTAAATTTTAGCTAGTATATTTTTATGAGGCATATAGTTTTTATAAAAAAGCAATGCTAGGAGTAAAGGGTAGTATTTTTCTTTAAGAAATGGAGGGCTTTTGGAGGTTATGAAACAAAACGCAATAAAAAAGAAAATGGGGTTTTGCTTAATAATAATATTTATAAAGAGTATCTGAAATTTATTTAAAGAAATTATTTTTTTCAAAAAATTCTTCTTCAAACAAAATTAAAATTCTAGTAAAATTTCACAAAATGTATTTTCTAAATGTATTTACAAATCTTAGCTAAGATAAGAGTTAAAAACTAGGGAAAAATATGAAAATTTCTATCTTAATCCCAATCTATAATGTAGAAAAGTATCTAAGGCAGTGCTTAGATTCTATTTTAAATCAAAAAGATATAAAAGATGTAGCTTTAGATATAGTCTTAGTAGATGATGGCAGCACTGATAAAAGCCTTGATATAGCCATAGAATATGCCAAAAAAGATGAAAGGATCTTTGTTTTAAGCAAGAAAAATGCAGGACTATCAACTGCTAGAAATGCAGCAATTGAGCTTATGAAAGGCACTAAATTAAGAGCTTATTTAGAAAATGAAATTAAAGAAAATGATTTTTCAATCAAATCTTACAAAAACACTCATAGCTTTGATAAAACAGACATAAAAAAGATAAGCAAAGAAGATATTGATAAAAATTTCATTAAACTAGATGAAAGAGTATATAAAACAGAGCTTAGCGATATAAATGACTTAATATTGCAAGATTTGCCAGATGATGTTTATGTACATTTTTTAGATTCTGATGATTATTTAGATGAAAGCTGTATAAGCACTTGTAAAAGATATATACAAGAAAAAGATTTAAATTTATATTTACACAATCTAAGCTCTGTTGATGAAAATTCTAAGCTTATAAAGGAAAAAATTTATCTTGCTTTAAATTTAAAATTAGGTTTTTATGACAATGGTCTTGATTTCTTGCAAAGCAATAAACTTCATGATTTTTACTTTGCTTATCAAGGTGCTTTTAGGGCATCTTTGTTAAATTTATATAAGTTAAGATTTATAAGGCATATATATCATGAAGACCACGACTTTGCTATTATATTATTTTCCTTAAGTCAAAGACTTTTTGTAGATGATAAGGTTTTGCTTTATTATAGAAGCAGGAGCGGTTCTATAATCTCATCTATGCAAGATGATAGCTACCCTAAGAATTTGCCCTTTTACCTAGAGCCTTTAAAAGAGAGCTTTAAAAGCTATAAGGAGCTTAGGAGGTATTATAAGGCTTATGGTATGCTTAGAGCATTTAAGGAAATATACAAGCTAAGAAATGTTTTCAAAAAGGGCTTTTACAAAAAAATGTATTATTATTACTTGCATCAATTTATCTTAAATTATCAATATTTTTTCGATAAAATCGAATCAGAAGAAAAAGAAAAAAATATAAAATTACTTAAAGGCATAGAAGTAAAAAACATAAATCATCTTTATTTAAAATTTAAGCTAATAGAGCTTTATAGACATCCAAAACTTTTGTTTAAAAAGAAAAAAGACTGATTGTTTTTCTTTGACTTTTGGTTTGCGATGTAGAAAATTGTATAGCCTCTTGTTTGCATTCTATCTTAGAGCAAAGTTTTGTAGATGATAAGGGCATAGATATAATTAAAGACCATGAAAAAAAGATATGAAAGCGCAAGCGTGATTGAAAATGAAAATTGGATACCCTTGCTGCTAGAAAGCTTCAAGATTGCCTAGAAGCTTTTATCTTTCTAAGCTTAAAGCTACTTCTTAAGCAAATTCTTAGCCTTTTGCCATAAATTTTTACCCAGCTTCTTGGCTTCGCTAGTGTTTAGTTCTTTGTATTTTTGTGAATTTAGAATTTCAAGGCTATTAAGCTCTTTTTTGAAAGAGGCTATTTTGCTTTGTGCTATCTTATTAAAATCATCTATTTTAGGGTTTTTTCTAAGCTCATTTAACATTAAAGTAAGCTGCTCTTTGCTTTCATTTGCTAGTCTTTTAAGCTTAGCAAACAAAGTATCTAGCTCGTTGTCTAGCAAATTTTGTATGATATCTTTTGCTGGGTTATCAAGTCTTTTGCATTCCATTCTTAGCATGTTTATAAAGTCATTTTCTATATCTATTAATTCTTTTTCTTTTAGGCTTAAATCCTCCTCAAGCTTGCAATACGCAAAACTTTGCTTGAATTTTTCCAAGCCAAGTATAATGCCATCTCTTACACCCTTAATAGCCCCAAAGCACAGCTCTTTAGCGAAAATTTTACTCTCGTTTGCAAGCTCAAATGCGCAAGTTAGGATTATCTGAGCGGATTTTAATATACGCTCTTTTTTATAATCTGTCTCATTTAAGGTGCTGTATAAAAGGTGTTTGGTGATTTCATTTGCCATAAATTCGATGTCTTGTCCATTTTCAAGCGTTGTTATAAAGGCACTTTCTGCGGTTTCTTTTAAAATTTCAAGTGCTTCTATCTCAAACAAAAAGGCGTCATTTATGCTATTTTCAAGCTCATTTTTAAAGCTCGAAGCTTCAAGCATGGTTTTTATATCATAAAAGGACCTGCTAATTTCATTTTTAAGTATGTTTTTTTGTTGATTTATCTTGGCCTTTAAAAGCTCTGATTCCCCTATGTATTGATATAATTTATCCTCCTCAGCCTTTATACTAAGCTTCATAAAAACCCTTATAAGCCTTGTAAGATTTTCATTATCAAACAGACCAATCTTTTTAAGTACAGATAAAAAATTCAGTAAAATTTCATTATCTAGTTGCCTGTTTTGTTTGCGTTTTTGAAGTAGATTAAAAGCCAAATCCTCTAGTATATCCTTAGCTTTTTCCTTATTTTCTAGCAGTAGTTTTTCAAATAAAATTAAAGTATTTTCCATAACAAGTCCTTATATAACAAAGTCACACAATTTTTTAAATTCATCAAAAAGCCTTAATCTATCATCCTTATCAATAACTGTGATTGTGGCAAGATAGCTTACATATTTGCCATTTTTACTAGAATTTGTTTGTGTAAGCTTAAATTCTCTTTGCTTTAGCACCTTTTTTACAAGCACAGATACATCAACATCTTTTTTTACTATGAGCTTATAATCCCAAGAAATAGGGTAGTTGATAATTGGCTCTTGCTTAATTTCGTTTAAATTTAGCACTCTTGCCACCTTCCTTGCTTTGTAAAACAATATCACTAATTCTCATAGTCTTATCAATAGCCTTTAGCATGTCATAGATTGTTAAAAGTCCTACGCTAACGCCGGTTAAAGCCTCCATTTCAACTCCCGTTTTACCCTCGCAAGATACTTCAACAGTGAGGCAAAATGAGCACTCTGCTTCGTTTTCATCTATGTGTGTTTGCACCTTAGATATCAACAAAGGATGGCACATCGGTATTAGCTCGCTTGTTTTTTTTGAGGCCATAATGGCAGCTATTACAGCGGTTTGCAGCACAGGACCCTTTTTTGCGCTGTTGTTTTTAACAGCTAAAAAAGCCTCTTTGCTTACGAAAATTTTGCCGCTTGCACTAGCCTTTCTTTTGCTTATGTTTTTTTCGCTCACATCTACCATTTTTGGGTGTTTGTTCTCATCTATATGTGTAAGTTCCATCATAAGCCTTTAAAAATTTAAAAAATTATAGCAAAATGAGTAAAATTTAAGTTAAAATTCGCATTATTTATAAAGGAGGCTTTATGGAATACGATGATAACGAAGATATCTTAGATAACGATGATATGTTGTATGATGAAAGCGATGAATATACTTATAATGAAAAGACAAATTACAATTACGACGAGGACGATTATTCTTACGAGGATGAGGACGATGAGAATAGTTATGAAATGTAGTTTATGAGCAATAAAACGCTTAAAAAAAAGGAGTTTAAAATTCTTGCCCTCTCTTCGCTTGGAGGCACCCTTGAATTTTATGATTTCATCATCTTTGTATTTTTTGCAAGCATTATATCGCAGCACTTTTTCCCGCCAAGTTTAGATGAGACTTGGAAAATGATAAATACTTATGGAATTTTTGCTGCCGGTTATCTTGCCAGACCGCTTGGTGGCATAGTTATGGCGCATTTTGGCGATAAATTTGGACGCAAAAATGTCTTTATGTTAAGCATCTTGCTTATGGTAATTCCTACATTTGCCCTAGCTTTTGTGCCTAGTTTCGAGCATATATCTTATTTTGCTCCTTTATTCTTGCTTTTGGTTCGTATAGCACAAGGCGTGGCTGTTGGTGGGGAGTTGCCTGGAGCCTGGGTTTTCATACAAGAACACGCACCCAAAAATCGCAAGAATTTATACATCTCTCTTTTAACAGCCTCTGTTACGGCTGGAATTTTGCTCGGTGCTCTTGTGTATTTGCTAATTTACACTGTGTTTAGCGAGGAGCAGGTGAAAGAATGGGCTTGGCGTGTGGCTTTTGGTATAGGCGGGGTCTTTGGCATTATCTCTGTGTATCTTAGGAGATTTTTAGAAGAAACCCCTGTGTTTTTGCAGATGAAAAACGACAAAGCCTTGCTTTCTTTTCCTTTAAAGGAGATTTTTAAGCTTAAAAATTCGATTTTATCTATAAGTGTTTCTATGCTAAGTACTTGGGTGCTTACTGTGTGCATACTAATCTTTATCTTGCAAATACCAAATTTCACTACTCCTGTGCTTGCTTTTTCTCCTTTTGAAAAGACTTATTTTCAAATTCTAGGACTTTTTTGCCTTATAAGTTCTATTATACTTATAGGCTTTTTAAGCGACAAATTTAAGCCTCATAAGGTTTGCATAGTCTTTTCTTTGGGTTTTGGGCTAAGTAGCTTTTTGTTTGTAACTAATTTTTACGCTAAGGATGTTAATCTTGAGCTTATCTTGCTTTACTATAGCTTAGCTTGTTTTTGTGCTGGCATTATGGCTTGTTGTCCTATATTTATGAGTGATGTTTTTGAGGCTAAATTTCGTTTTAGCGGAATTTCTTTTTCTTATAATATAGCTTATGCCTTAGCAGGAGGCTTCACTCCACAGCTTGCCGCATTTTTACACAGCGTATCTTTTGAAAACAGAGGCGAGTTCATATCCTCATCCTTGGCCTTTTATACGGTTTTAGTATCTTGTGTGAGTTTAATAGCCGCTTTGCTTATGAGAAAAATTTATAAGTGATTTTAAAAGTAGTGAGATGAAAAATCCAAGACAGGCTACGGCTATTATGCTTGCGCTGCTGCTTAGGTTAAGATAGTAGCTTATAAAAATACCGCTAAGGCAAAATACAAAAGAAAGAATAAAGGCTAAGAAAATCGTAGCAGCAAGGCTTTTGGTGAATTTTTCAGCTATAAAAGATGGTATGCTAAGCAGGGCAATGATTAAGATAAGCCCAACGCAACTCATGCAAAGCACTATGCAAAGTGATATTAAGCATAGCAAGGTGTAATAAAATAAGTTTGTATTTACGCCCTTTAAATTTGCAAATTCTATATCAAAGCTTATGGCGATTAACTGCCTATAAAATAGGCTTACAAAGAGTATAAACAAAATATCAGCAAAAATTAAGGCATAGATGTCATTAAAGCTTATAGTTAGTATAGAGCCGAACAAATAGGCAAATAAATCGTTTTGATAAGAGGGGCTAAGGTCTATTAAGATAAGTCCTAAAGCCATGCCAAAGGTCCAAATTACAGCCACGAAATTATCGCTTCTGTGAGGGTATTTTAAAGACAAATAAGCAAGCACTAAGGCCAAAATGATAGTAAAAGAAACTGTTGATAAAAATACCGGCAAGGAAAAGTAAAAGGCTAAGCCAATGCCCCCAAAAGCACCATGCGTGATACCGCCAGCCATTGGTAAGAGTTTATTTGCCATGGCCAAAGAACCCATTATAGCACAGGCTATGCTTATAAAAAACGAAGCTAACAAGGCATTTTGAAAGAAAGAATAAGTAAGTATCTCAGGCATGCAATACTTTTCTTTCGCAGCTAGCACAAACATCAAAGCTAAGCTCCACATCGCAAAAATGACTATGATGGCTTTGTAGGTGTTGTAGTAGTCTTGATTTTTCTTTATTGTCGTTGTTGTGCAAGATTAGTTCTTTGTTTAAATAAGCTATTTTGTTTGCATAGGCCAAAACTATGTTAATATCATGGCAAATACTTATTATGCCTATGCCTTCTTTGTGCAGCTTGGCTAGTATGTTGAAAATGTCAATGGCTCCTTTTGAGTCTAAATTTGCACTTGGCTCATCTAGTATCAAAAGTTTGCACTTAGACACCAAAGCCCTTGCTATGTAAGCTCTTTGCCTTTCTCCCCCGCTTAGCTCGTTAAGCGTTCTTTTAAAAAGCTCTTTAATGCCCACTTGTTCTAGTGCTTGCAAGGCTTTTTCTTGATTTTCTTTTTTGTTTATAAAGAATTTTTTATCTAACAAGCCCATTAAAACAAGGTCTATCACCCTTATGCGAAAATTATCACTTGCACTTGTGTTTTGAGGCACATAGCCGATTTGATTTCTTTCTAAAGCCAGATATTTTAAATTTTTGTTTTTGATTAGTTTTAAAATGATTTTTGCTAGCGTGCTTTTGCCGCCACCATTAGGCCCTATGATAGCTAGAAAATCATCGCTATCATAGCTTAAATTTATGTTCTTTAAGACTATATTTTTTGCATAGCTGTGGTTTAAATTTACGAGTTCAAAAAGCTTCATTTTTATTCTTTTAAGCTAAGTGCCAATTTATCACTAGCTTTTAAAAGCTCGTTTTTCCAATCCCTTGATAAATGTTCTATCGTTTCAAGCCTAGCGTTGCATTGTTTGGCCACTGTATTAGCAGCTTTTTTGCTAAAGCCATCTTGAATAAAGATAATTTTTATATTTTCTTTTTTTGCAAGGTCTATTAAATTTTGCAAGTCCTTTGCGCGCGGTTCTTGAGAGTTGATTTGCACCGGAATTTGCACAAGATTATATCTTTTTGCAAAATAAGACCAAGAAGGATGATAGACTATAAATTTGTTATTTTTTATCCCGCTTAGCTTGGCCTTTATGTCTGAGTCAAGCTCGTCTAATTCTTTGTGAAAATCTTTTAAATTTCTTAGATAAAAATCCTTGTTTTCTGGGTATTTTTTTACAAGAGCATTTGTTATATTACTAGCTTGTGTTTTAACTAAAATTGGGTCAAGCCATATATGCGTGTCAAATTCTTCATGTTTGTGATTGTGGTGAGAGTGTGCCTCGTGTTCTTGATGCAAAAGCTTTATATTGTCTTGTGTTCTTACTATGATTAGGGTTTTTAAGGTGTTTTGAAATTTCTCAAGCATGATTTTTTCAAAAGAAAAGCCTATGGTAAAGTATATATCGCTTTTTTCTAGTTTTTTAATGGTTTGAGGTTTTATCTCATAGTTATGTTCGTCGCTTTTTTCCGGAATTAAGATATTTATATCAACCGTATCTTTGGCTATTTGCTCTACAAAATAAGCTTGCGGCGGTATGCTAACTGTAACAGTTGGCTTAGCAAAAGCTAGGCTTAAGGCAAAGAGCAAGCTTAAGGCGATTTGTTTCATTGCTTAAGCTGCTTTATGACATCGTCTAGCTTTTTATCTGCCTTTTTATAATTTCCACTTTTTAACTCCTCTAAAGCGTCTATGGCAAAAGAAAAGTCGTCTTTTTCATTGTTTGCTATGTATAATTGCAAAGCTTCTATGATTATGCTAGTTTTGGTTCTTTCCGTATTTTTACTTAAAGTATCTAGGCTTTGTTTGAGTTCTGCTGGTATCTTAAAGGAACAAGACACTGATTTAACTTGTTTTTTCATCGCTTCTCTCCTTAAATTTATACTATTTGATGTAATTTTATAGGCTTTTTACAAACCTTACAGTTGAAGGTATTTTTGCCCGACTTAATCTTTTTATGTATATTGTAAGGAACATCGTGCAGCTTGCCCTCGCACTCGCAAGAGTAAAGATAGGTTTGAGCTTTGTTGTTCTGCGCTTCCTCCTCTTCTACTTCAAAAGTAACTTCGCTGCCATCATCAGTAGCTAACAACGAGCGTCTGTAATTAGCCACTTTCATATCTTCAAACAATATATGTTCCAAAAGCCAATTTTTAGCAACCACATAAAGTTTTTCTTTTAAATCATTGGTTGATTTTATGTCTTGTATAAGTTCTATCATAGTTTGTATGATATCTTTATGTATATTTTTATGGGCTGGCAAGTCGGGATATCCAATGCTGGCCATATATTTTTCCTCATCATAAAAATGCTCTTTCATATAAGAGAAAAAATCAGCAAGCAAATTCTTTACTTCGGCTTTAGAAACAGCTCTATCAGAAATTCTTTCCACATGTGCGGCCATTTCAAACAATTTCTTGTGTTGCTCATCTATCTTAGCATTGTAAACACTGAAGTTGTCTTCCCATTTAGGTAGCATTTTAACTCCTAGCTCTATGTTTATTTAAAGAAAGTTTCAAATTATAACACAAAAAGATAATTTCTTTACAAATTTACTTCACGAGAACTTAACAAAGATTTGTTAAAATTTAAAAAAAATGGGGTGTTTTATGTCGGCTAAAATTTTGTTATTAGAAGATGATTTAAGCTTAAGTGAGATAGTAGAGGAATACTTAAGCGATGAGGGTTATGATGTTACATTAGTATCAGACGCGCAAGAGGCTTTGAATTTTGCTTATGAGAAGCATTTTGATTTGTGGATTTTTGATGTTAAGGTTCCTTTGGGTGATGGTTTTTCTTTGTTAAAAGAACTAAGAGAAGCTGGCAAGGATACACCTGCTATATTTTTAACATCCTTAAACACATCTATGGACTTTAAAGAGGGTTTTGATTGCGGTTGTGATGATTATATAAAAAAGCCTTTTGAGCTTGTGGAGCTTTCAATTCGCATAGAAAATTTATTGAAACGTTCTTTTGCACATAAAAATGAAGTTTATGAGGATTTAGGCGGTGGTTTTAAATTTTTCTTAAAATCTCAACTTTTATATAAAGACAACACTCTACATCCACTTCCTTCAAAAGAGATAAAGCTGTTGGCCTTGCTTTTACAAAATAAGAATAATTTTGTAAGCGTAGATAGAATTTATGAGGAAATTTGGGATTATGACGAGGAGCCAAGTGAGCTTAGTTTAAGGGTTTATGTTAAGAATTTACGCAAAATTCTTGGTAAGGATGTGATTGTAAATCAAAGGGGAAAAGGTTACTGTTATGTCAGAGGCTAAGTGGGTTAGCAGGAGAATTTTGTTTGTTTATCTTACTACAACCGGAATTTTTTTATTAGTTTTTTTTAATATTTGGTATGAGAAATTATACAACGAACTTGTAAGGCTTAAGACATCAAATCTTGCAGATATCCACAGAACAATAGTTTTAAGCATTGTAAATTCAAAATATACCCCTGTAAATGAAGCTTGCGATAATCTTCATAAATTATCAGGTTTTAGATTTGCAGTCATGGACGGCAAAAAAATTATATGCTCGTCTTTAAGCTTTGAAATAGATGAAAATTTTGACTCAAGTCACAGCAGAAAGGGAATTTACAAGGATAGAGCCTTTTTTCTAGCACCCATGGATGCGTCTAGGTATTATTTAAGCAAGAATGAACGAGATTTCGAGTATAACCGCATAGAAGATGGCCATTTAAGAACCTTTATAGAAGGCGACATTGTTAGCTATGAACTCACAAATATCAGACTTTGGGTCTTTTTTCTAGGATTTTTATTGTTTTTACTTATAGGTTTTATATCTTATTTGTTAATTAAAATTTCCTTAAAGCCCCTAGAAAGCAAGATAAGCATGTTAAATTCTTTCATCAAGGATTTTACGCACGAAATCAACACTCCCTTAAGCGTGATACTACTTAGCATAGAAAGGCTAGAACAGCAGTTAAAAGATGTGGATATGCTTAAATTTAATAGAATGAAACTAGCGGTCAAAACCTTATCGCAAACTTATTCTGATTTGATTTTTTATACCTTTCCTGATTCTGTTTCCAATGAGCCAGCACAGATAAATTTAAAAGCTATGATAGAGGAGAGGCTGGAGTATTTTAAGCTGTTTTTTGAGCAAAAAAATATCACTGTGCAAAGCGATTTGGATGAAAAAAGTTTTATTTTTGCTAGCAAAAGCAAGATTGATAAGCTTTTTGATAATTTGCTTAGCAATGCCATTAAATACAACAAAAAAGGCGGTTTCATAGAGATAAAATTAAAAGAAAATACGCTAAGTGTCAAAGATAGCGGTTGCGGAATGAAAGAAGAGGATATAAAAAAAATTTTTGATAGATACACAAGGTTTAACAAAGACCAAGGCGGCTTTGGCATAGGCCTAAATTTGGTAAAAACTATATGTAAGGAATACAATATAAATATACAGTGTATATCTGAGCTGAACAAAGGAAGCGAGTTTAAACTAAGCTGGTGAGGCTTAGTTTCTAAAACTCATATCAAGATTTGTAGCGTCTTGTTGCATGGAGGCTTCTTGGTTGTTTGCTTTATCAAATCCACCGCCAAATGCTTTTATAACATCCACAACAGAGCTAAGTAAATTATAAACAGAGCTTTCATAGCTTAGCTTGGCACTAAGGTAGTTTTGTCTAGCACTAAGCAAGTCATTTAATGAGGAGATACCATTATCATATCTTAACTGCTCTAGCTCATAAATTTTTTCTTGAGACTGCAAAAGTTGAGCGTAGTTTTTTTCGTTGTTAAAAGCACTTTCTCTATTTACCAACGCAGTTCTTACCTCACCTAGAGCGTTTTTAAGTATGCTTTCATAGTTTAAATACGCCTCGTCTTTAGCTAGCTTTGCTAAATTTACATTGTATCTTATTTCACCCCAACGAAGTATAGGCAGTACCGCATTAGCTCCAGCACTCCAATTAAAGCTTTGAGTATCTAGTACATTATTTAGCTGCGGGCTACCAAAACCTAACAAGCCTGTTAAAGAAATGCTCGGCAAATAAGCCGTTCTAGCAACTCCTATTAGGTAGTTTTGTTGCTCTAGTCTTCTTAAAGCAGCGTTAATGTCAGGCCTTTGAAGTAGAATTTTACTGCTTATGCCTTGTGGAAGCTCGATTTTAAAATGTTCTATGTCTGTTTTTGATGAGGTAGCGTATAAAATGTCATTTAAATTTGATGAAACTAAAATCATCAAAGCCTTGTCATTATTATCTTTTTGAGCCTTCGCTGTTTCAAGCTGAGCCTTCGCTGTTTCAAGCTGAGCCTTGTAGCTATATAGCTCGTATTCTCCGATTGCTCCGACCTTAAACTGCTCATCCCTTAATTCATAAGCCTTGGTGTAGTCTGCGACTGTTTGTTCTAAAATTTGCACTTGGCTGTTTAAATTTATAGCATTAAAATACATCTTTACGACATTTGATACAAGGGTTAATTTTGAGCTTTGAAAATCATAAATCGAAGCTTCATAAGCTTTGGATGAGGCAAAGTAACCATCCCTGTATTTACCCCACAAATCAAGCTCATAGCTTAAATTTAAACCCATATTTAAATTTGTTGAGGTCTGTCTTCGGCCAGAAATTGAGCTATTTGCTCCATCACTAGCCCTTGTAACGCCCATTTGTCCATCAAGGTCTGGGAATAAATCGCTTCTATCTATACCAAGAGTTTGAGCGGCCTGCTCAAATCTCACAAAGGCAAGTCTTAAATCAGTATTATTCTTTAAAGCCTTATCAACAAGGGCGTTTAAGTCTTGGTCATTAAATACCTTCCACCACTGCTCATCAAATTTAACCGATTCGGTATTGTCAAAGGTATCACAGTCTAGCCCGCCTTGTTCTATACATTTACTTACATTTATATTGTTGTTAAATCTAACATCTGGTTCCTTGAATTCTGGCTTTAAAGAGCAAGATACAAAGAAAAATGCTAGTGCTAGACTTGAAATTTTATTGAACGGTAACATTGTGTTTTCCTCTCTTTTTATCTAGCCATTCATTAAAGCTTTCTAATAGGTAGAAAAATAAAGGCACGAAAAATAATGCTATTGTCGAAGCAGCAATCATTCCGCCTATTACACCTGTGCTTAGCGAGTGTCTGCTTGCCGCACCTGCTCCACTTGCAAAAAACAGCGGTGCAACACCCAAGCAAAATGCCAAGGAAGTCATACAAATAGGCCTGAAGCGAAGTTTTGCAGCTTCGATTGAGGCGTCAAATATACTTTTGCCTTTCTTTAAGTGCTCTTCCATGGCAAATTCAACTATCAAAATAGCATTTTTCGCAGCCAAGCCTATTAATAAAAGTAAGCCCGTTTGAAAATACACATCAAGCGCCAAACCTCTTGCCCACATTAAGAATAAAGAGCCAAACACAGCAAAAGGAACAGCTGTTACAACAGCTAAAGGCATTAGCCATCTTTCATACTGTGCAGCTAGGATTAAGAAAACAAATATTAAGCCCAGCACAAAGGAAACAGAACCCGCACTTGTATTTGTTACTTCCTGATAAGCAGAACCCGACCAAGCCATGGTGTAATCATCGCCTAAAGTTTGTTTAACAACTTCTTGTATAGCCTGTATAGCTTGTCCTGAGGTGTATCCCGGAGCTGGCGAGCCTTGAACTAGGGCTGCAGGGAAGAGGTTAAATCTCTTAACATCATCTGGTCCTATGCTTCTTTTAAGCGTTAAAACAGAGCTTAGAGATATCATATTTCCATCGCTTGAGCGAACATATAATTTTTTAAGCGCTTCTTGTGTATTTCTAAAATCCCCTAAGGCTCTTACATTTACTTGGAAATTTTTACCAAGTATGTTAAAGTCGTTTATGTAGTACGAACCTATGGTAGATGATATTGTGGTAAAGACATCTTGCAAGCTTAGGTTGTAATACTTTATCTTATCTCTATCTACTTCTAGCTTAAACAAAGGAAAGGTTGTATCCAGCGTGGTTCTTACCTGTCTTAAATCCTTGCGTGCGTTTGCAGCCATCACAACTTTATTAACATCTTCTTGAATTTGCTCGTAGCTTTTTCCGCTTCTGTTTTGCAAGAACATATCAAAGCCACCGGTAAGCCCAAGCCCTTGTATAGGAGGCGGGGTTAAAAAGAATGTTTGTGCGTTTTGATTTAAAAAATATTTAGCATTTAATTGCTGTGCAAATTCAGCTGAGCTTATATCTCTTTCGCTGAAATCCTTTACATTTATAAAGTGAACTCCAGCATTTTCTTTCAAAGATGAAGTGAAAAGGTCAAAACCTATCATAGACATGTAGTTTTTAACCGGAGGCATAGCTACTAAATCACTAGATAGCTTATCCATGTATTCCACAGTTCTATGTAAAGATGAGGCAGGAGGTAAATTTGTAATAGCCATAACAAAGCTTTGATCCTCAGCAGGAACCAAAGAACCCGGCATAATCTTAAAAAAGCCCCAAATAATACCCAAGAAAACAACAAAAACAGCTAAAAAGCTTTTAGGTCTTTTTAAAACAAAGCTAACGCCTTTCGTAAAAATTACTGTGCTGTAGTCAAAAAAGTCATTAAATTTTTGTACGATTTTAAAAGGCTTTTCTTGCGTTCTTTTTAAAAAGATTGCTGATAGTGCAGGCGTCAAAGTAAGAGCAACAAAGCCAGATATTGCAACTGAGACTGCAAGGGTTAGTGCAAATTGCTTTTGAATTTGCCCCATAAAGCCACTTGTAAATGAAGCTGGTATAAACACAGCACACAAAACAAGAACGATAGAAATAACAGGCGAGGTCATTTCTTTCATACCCTCTATGGCCGCGTCTTTAACGGAGATATTTTTATCCTCGTGTATAATTCTATCTATATTTTCAACAACTATAATAGCGTCATCAACAACTATACCAATGGCAAGTATAAGAGCAAAAAGGGTTAGCAAATTTATACTAAAGCCAAGTATATAAAGCCCTATGAAAGTTCCTAGCAAAGATACCGGTACAGCTATTAAAGGAATGATAGTTGAGCGGAAGTTTTTTAAGAACATATACATAACCAAGGCAACCAAAACCAAAGCTTCTATAAAGGTCTTTGCAACCTCGTTTATGGAGTTTTTAACAAAGGTGGTGGTATCGTAAGGCATGTTCCATTCTAAGCCTTGAGGAAAAGACTGTGCTAGCTCATTCATCCTGGCTTTTAATGCCTCGGCAACCTCTAAGGCATTAGCACCGGACTGTAAATTTACCATTATAGGCACAGCGTCGTTCCCGTCAATTCTACCTTGAGATACATATTGCTGAGAGCCTATTTCAACTGTGGCTATATCTTTAACTCTTAAAAAAGATTTATCATCATTTACCCTAAGGATGACATTTTCAAATTCTTGTGGGGTTTTAAGTCTTCCTTGCACATTTATAGAATACACATAAGGGGATTTAAGCTCAACCGGCTCTTCACCGATTTTACCCGTTGCGTACTGTGCGTTTTGCTCATTTATGGCTGCTATTACCTCTGCTGCTGTGATTTGGTATTTATTAAGCAAGTCAGGATTAAGCCAAATTCTCATGGAGTAATTTTTATTTCCAATAGCCGTCGCATCACCAACGCCAGGAATTCTTTTTATATCATCTAAGACATTTAATAAGGCATAATTGTAAATTTCAGTAGCATCCATTGAGCCGTCTTTTGATGATAGGGTTATAGCACCTAAAGAATCAGACGAGGCTTTTCTAACTGTAACTCCAAGTCTTCTCACTCCCTCTGGTAATTTAGCCGTTGCTGCTGAAATTCTATTATTTACATTTATGGTGTTTAAGTCAGGGTCTGAACCTATGTCAAAATACACAGTCATTCTCATCGTACCAGCTGATGAGGCTGTTGTTTCAAGATAAATCATATTTTCAACACCGTTTATAGCGTCCTCTATAGGTATGGCAACAGTATCAGCTATGGTCTTTGCGTCAGCACCCGTGTAGGTGGCACTAACGCTAACTGTTGGCGGTGTTAATGAGGGGTACTGTTCTATCGGTAGTGAAAATACAGCTATGGTTCCAGCCAAAGATATGATTATAGATACAACCGAAGCAAAAACCGGTCTATTTATAAAAAAAGCCGAAAACATTATTTGCTCCCAACCTCTTGCACATCAGAGCCCGGTTTTATCTTTTTAAAATTATCTAAAACTATTTTATCGCCTTCTTTTAAACCCTTATCAATCACTGCAAAATCATTAGTTTGATAGGCTATATTTACATTGGTTTTTGCGATTTTGCCATTAACAACTGTGTAAACATACGCACTTCTTGTATCTTGCAAGATAGCTGTTTGCGGAACTTGAAAGCCGTTTTTTTGCACAAAACCGCTAGATGTTATGGTTGTGAAAATTCCCGGTAAAAGCTTTGTATCGTTGTTATCAAATACCGCTCTAGCCTTAACGCTTCCGCTTTTTTCATCAATAACTGAATCAACGAAGTATAATCTTCCTTGTATGGCTTCATTATTTACATTTATGCTAACATCTGCATTGTTTATTTCCCAATTTCCGTCTGCAAGATTTCTATTAAACCTTAGCTTTTCTACATCTGATATGAAAAAATCAGCGTAGATAGGATTTAAATTTGTAAGTCTTACTAAATTTGTGGAGCTAGCATTTACATAGTCTCCTACATTTATCAAAGCATCCCCTAAGATACCTTCAAAAGGCGCTCTTATGCTTGTGTAATCTAAATCAAGCCTTGCATTTTGAAGCTGCGCTTTGGCACTTTCTAAATTTGCTTTAGCACTGTTGTAATTAGCAAGAGAGGTATCATAATCTCTTTGAGATATAGCTTGTTTTTGTATTAAAACCTGGTTTCTTGAGTGCTCTTTTCTAGCATTTTCAAGGTTAGCCTCTGCTACTAGTACGGAAGCCTTTGCTATATCAAATGCCGCTTGATATTTATCAGGTTCGATTTTAAATAAAATTTGGTCTTTTTGAACCTTATCTCCGGCCTTGAAAAATTGCTGAACGATTTGTCCGCTAACCTTTGCTTTGATGATTACATCCTTATCACTGGTTAAATTTGCTGGGTAAGAAAAGCTAAGCGGTATATCAACAGCTTTAGCCGACATAACAGTAACCGGCATAGGCGGCATCTTAGTTTGTTGTGGTGGCTGCGAGCAAGCAACAAACAAGGTAGCCAAGAAAGAACATAGGCTAAGCACCTTTAAATTTAAGTATTTATTCATAAAAAATTCCTTTTTCATATTTAAAAATGTAATAATAATTACATAAAATTATAAGTTTAAAATTATAATTTGTATGAGGTTAATATACGGTTAATATCTCGTTTTAGTAAAAAAGTCTACTATAAACCTAGCTAAATTGTCTTGTTCTTCCTTGCTCATAATCCTTTCCTCTCTTAAAGTAATCCTATAAAGACACTGAATTCTAATAGTATCTAAAAACATATGGGCTAATAAATTTGCATTTTTTACCGCAAAATCAGCGTCAAAGCGTTTAAAGGCTTCTTGTATGAGTTCTATTGTGTAGTCATTTTCAAATTCTTTAAGCATTTTTAATATATTGCTATTTGGGCTGTAAATTCTAGAATGCACTATTTTAATAAGTCCTATACTTTCTTTATCGTTTAGCGTTTTTATCATATAAGTTGCGATGTTTAGTAAAAAATCATAGACATTATCGTATTTTTGATTGGCTATTTTCTTGATATTTTGCATATCTTTTTCTATCCTATCTTTTACTAGCTCCATAAACAAATTTTCTTTACTTTGGTACGCGGCATAAATGCTAGATAAAGAGCCCCCGCTGAGCTTTACTATGTCTTTTAAATTCGTAGCTTCATAGCCCTTTTCAAGAAACATATTTAAGGCTACTTGTTTTATCTTTGCTTGTCTTTGCAAGGTCTTTTCTGAAAGCTTTTCCATAGTATCTATCTCCCGTCTTGTGAATTTTAGCAAATTTTTTATCTTTTCCTTTAGCTATTTTGCATTTTTTTAATCTTTTATGATAAGGTATGAGCATTTGAAAATAGGTTTTGCAATGCTAACAGTAGAAAAGATAGAAAAATATATAAGTAAAGATAGAAAGCTAAGAGCCGCTAAGGTCTTTGAGATAATTGATTTTTACAAGCTTGATTTGGACTTTTTTTTAGATTTTATTTGCAAGCATTCAATCAAAATCACCGAGCCAAAGATAGCAGCAAGAGAAAAAAATAAACTCTTAAATGAGCTTGAAAGCCTAAAGGATGATAACTCAAAGATAACTTGCAAGCAAGCAGCTCAATTAAGCAAAAAGTACGGCTTTAAAGAACTTGGCACGGCTTTGAAACAATACAATATCAAATTTAGATACAGCAAAGAAAAAAGAACAGACAAGGCCTTTTTTGTGAGAACAAAGACTTGGATAGAAAATGAGGACGGCGAGCTACTTTTTGGCAAGGGTCAAATAGAGATTTTAAAATTCGTAGAAGAAGAAGGCAGTATCTTAAAGGCAGCCAAAAGAATGGGAATTTCTTACAAAAAAGCTTGGCTTCATCTACAAAGCTTACAAGATAGCACAAAAGAGGTTTTGATATTTACAAAGCAGGGCAGAAGCAAAGACTCAGGCACAAAACTTAGCCCAAAAGCACTAGAGCTTATGGGTAAATATGTAAGATTACAAAAAGAAGTAAATGAGTATGCGAACAAAAAATTCAAAGAATTCTTCATAGACTGTTAAGAAAAGTAAATATTTCTTAAACAATTTGTTTATTTCAGTAACATATTTTACATTTTTCGTTTTTTTTTTTTTTGTAAGCGCGAAAAAATTTGTATAATTTTCTTAGTAGCATAATATTTTGTTTGAGATTCATAAAGACTGTTATCAAAATTTTAGGAGGACTTTATGAGAAGTGTTGTAGCCAAGAAAATTTCTATTTTCGTGTTTGTTTTGTTGGTGGCAGGCAGTTTTTTACAGGGTTTAATCTCCATTTACATAGCCGAGGAAAATGCTGTAAAAAATTTCATATTTTCCAAGCAAAATGTTGCTAGGAATGCTTTACTGTTCGTTGATTCTTATTTTGACGATAGAATGGATTTTTTGCTTAAGTTAGGAAAGCAAATCGAGCTTAGCTCTGATTTAAGCAGCGAAAATGTCTCCAAAATTTTAGAAAACAGCTTTGTCTTGTCTAAATTTAGCAATC
This sequence comes from Campylobacter avium LMG 24591, assembly GCF_002238335.1. Classification (NCBI taxonomy): domain Bacteria; kingdom Pseudomonadati; phylum Campylobacterota; class Epsilonproteobacteria; order Campylobacterales; family Campylobacteraceae; genus Campylobacter; species Campylobacter avium. The sequence continues at coordinate 1,392,200 of NZ_CP022347.1, read as the reverse complement.
TATACATCACTTATGAAGCAGACGGACTTTTTATTTATGTTAATGAAGAGTCAAAGGGCAGGGCAGCTTACAGAACACCGCAAAAGGATAATTACGACGGGCGAACTAGAAGCTGGTATGAAAGCGCTAAAAAGCTTAATGCCGTAAATTTGAGCGAAACTTATGTTGATTATCTAACAGGGCTTTTGGCAATTACTGTCTCTGTGCCTGTGACGGTGGATGGCAAGATTGTTGCAGTTTTAGCAGCTGATGTAACTTTGAGTGACTTGAGCAAACAATTTAGCTCTGTAAATACCTCAAAAGATACTTACACTTTCTTAGCAGATAAAAACAATCACATCTTTTTTCACAGCGCAAGAAATGATATATTAAATAGCGATGATACATATCTTTCAAATTTGATTGCTAATCTCTCAAGAGAGGCTGTAAAGGCTAATTACAATGTAACTCAGGGTATTGATTATGACTTTGATGGTAAAGAACTTTCCGCGGTTTGTATAGAATCTAAAAAAGGCATTTTGCTTTGTAATTCTACGAATAAAAACATTTACAAGCAAGCTTTGATGGACTCTATAATCTCTCAGCTGATATTATCTGCATCTTATGTGCTTATAGTTATGCTTGTTTTGAATTTCTTGTTAGGGTTTTATCTAAACAGATTAAATATCTTAGAAAAAGGGCTTGTGGCTTTCTTTGACTTTGTAAATAACAAAACCTCGTCTTGCTCTACCATAAACATAAAGTCAAAAATCAAAGATGAATTTACTAAAATGGCTGATGTTTTAAACAAAAATATCTTACAAAGTAGGGACAAGCTTTTATCTGATGAGGAATTTGTAAGAGAAGTAATAGGCGCTACTGAACAAATTCATAGTGGAAATTTAAAAGTAAAGCTTGATAAAACGCCTAGCAATCCTAAGCTCGTGCTTTTAAAAGAAAATTTAGACAGATGCTTTGTGAATTTGCAAGAAAAGATAGGCTCTGATTTGAATGAAATTCAAAGGGTTCTTGAGAGTTTTAAAATTTTTGATTTTAGAGCAATTCTTTCTAATAATGACGGAGAGATTGAAAAGATGATAAATTCAATGGGCTCTGAAATAAGAAAGCTTTTAAAAGGTAGCCTAGAAGTGGCACAAAGTCTTACAAGAGAATCAGAGGGCTTAAAAGCACTTATGAATCAGCTAATACAAGAAAGCAAAACCCAAGCTTCATCCTTGCATAGCTCAGCCTCAGCCGTCAATCAAATAAATTCGGCAATGCAAGGAGTTAGCGAAGTTACAACGCAAACAAGCTT